>JBARXH010000092.1:0-25179 GCA_049647245.1 Litorimonas sp. | reverse complement strand
ATATAGAAATGTCCGTTCCACCCCCGCGACAGCCGCAGAGGGGCCAGCGTGCGGCGCGCCCCGGTATTGTCTTCACCGTAGTGGAGCTGCACAGACCGCTGGGTCCGGATCGCTTCGACGATCGCTTTCAGGCCTAGCGCGGGTCGCGACCCGGCCAGCGCCGGAAAGGCGGCCACGCCGCCCCCGGCCAGCAGGAGCGCGTGGCGTCTCGTGACAAGCGCGAAAGTCATGGGAGCCACATAGGGCGGCGGACCCGTTTGTGGCAATCACCCTCCGGACACCGCCGACGCTCAGCCGCCGTAGAACGAAACTTCTTCCGACTCGAACGCGCCCAGACGGTCCATCGCGGCCCGCCCCATGGCCACGCCGTGAATGCCCGCCACGCGCGCCAGACCCGGGGCGTCCCAGATGTCGGGCATGACCCACTCCACGGTGGGGCGTTCCGGAAACGCCCAGCAGCGCACGGCCCGCAAGGCGTGCTGCCAACGCTCCGGGTGGTAGTCCTCGCTGTCCGGGTGGCTGAAGGCGTCGCGGTGATCCGTTTCCAGCGACAGTTCATACGCGCCCATGATGCGGCCCCGGTGCGCCTTTTCGGAGACCTCAGGCGACGTCTTGGTCGTGTAGATGGCGCACAGGATCGTCCCCCGCCCGCCCGCCGTGGCCAGTTCGATGACGCGTTCCCGCGCGCTGGGAAAGGTCCAGCCGACGCAGCCCCACAGCTCCGGGCTCCACTTCCAAAAACCGGTGATCCACGCGGCCGGGGCATCTCGGAACGGGTTGGTCATGACCGCCAGATGGGCGGGCTTGCGGAAATCACAAGCACGTGTTGGCGCGATTGGGCCTATCCCCGCTGCCCGGTTCCGGGCATGGCCGCCGGGTGAGCATCGTGTCCGAAGAAACCGACGACGGATCGACACCGGTCGCCAAACGGTCCGGCGCCAAGGTCGACCTGACCCAAGGCTCCATCCAGGGCCACATCTTGCGCATGCTGGGCCCGTTCAGCCTCGCCGTGATCGCCCTGATCAGCACGGGGCTCGTGGACAGTTTCTTCCTCGGCAATCTGGGCGGGGAGACCAATCCGCAGGCGGGCACCATCGCGCTGGCGGCGCTGGGCATCGCCTTCCCGCTGACCTTCATCGGCAACAGCGCCAATATCGGCCTCGGCGCCGGGACGATGAGCGCCATCAGCCGCGCCCTCGGCGAGGGCGAGACGGAACGCGCCCGCCGACACGGCGCGGCTGCCATCCTGTTCGCACTTCTGGTCATGTCGCTTCTGGTGACGGGCATGATCCTGGCCGTGCCGGGCGTGACGCGCCTGATGGGGGCGAGCGGGGAGGTCCGCAGCGAAGCGCTGTCCTACCTTGCCATTTCCCTGCCAGGTCTGATCATCGTCTCGGTCGCGTCCATGTGCAACAACACGCTGCGCGCCCACGGCGAGGCCATGCTGCCGTCCTCCATCATGATACTGGGCGCAGTGCTGAACATGCTGATCGATCCGTTCCTGATCTTCGGCATCGGGCCGTTTCCGCGCATGGAAGTGGCGGGCGCGGCGCTGGCCACGGTGATCGGCAATTCGGTCGCGGCCGTGTATGGCCTCTTCCTGGTGCGCTTCGTGCGCGACGCGGTCCATTTCCGCGGCATCACCGTCAAGACGCTGCGCCATGCCTGGGCCACCATCGCTTCGGTCGGCGTGCCCGCCATGGGCACCAACATCATCGTGCCGGTCGGCACCTTCTTTGCCACGGTCGCCGTGACGCGCATGACGTCGGAAGTCGGCCTCGCCGCTTTCAGCCTTGCCTCGCGGCTAGAGTTGCTTTCCGTCGGCCTGCTCTACGCCCTGTCCGCCTGCATCGGCTCCGTCACGGGCCAGAATGGCGGCGCGGGCCGGACCAACCGTGTGCGCGAAGCCTTCAACGTGTCCTACAGGATCTGCCTGATCTGGAGCACGCTCATGGCGGTCGTGCTCGCCCTCGCCGCGCGTCCCCTGCTGAGCCTGTTCTCCAATGACCCGGCCCTGATCGACATGGCCGTACCGTACTTCTACATCGTGCCGGTCACCGTCTTCGCTTACGGTTTCGTTTTCGTGACAGCCGCCGGGTTCAACGCGCTGGGCCGGCCAAAATACGGCTTCGTCTTCACCTTCATCCGCTCGCTTGTCCTCTACGCCCCGCTGGTGGCGCTGGGCACGTGGCAGTTCGGCCTGATCGGAGCCTTTGGCGGCATCGCGGTCGCCAACATGGCCTCAGGCCTCGCCGCCCGCCATTGGGCCCTGAAGCGCGCCCCCATGACGGCGCGGAAGAGCTGAGGCGTCAGGATTTTCAGACCGGTCCGGACCGGTGGCTTTGAACCGTCTTCGCAGAAGCTCCACATACCCGGACAGGCCTCAAAGCCGCTCGTTTCCCGGAGCATGCGCATGGCGGTCGAATTTCACCCGACCCCTTAGTCCTGACTCTAGGGACCTCAGTGCCTCCCAGCCGATCGTGCCGAGAATATAGTATCCGGCGAGCACGACTCCGCGCACTGTGCCGCTGATCTTGGATATCCCGATCCGCCGACGGTAGCGCGCGGGAACATCCACGCAGCGAAGGCCGCGCTTCACCGCCCGCACCTGCATCTCCACTGTCCAGCCGAAGGTTGGGGCCTGCATGTTAAGACGCTCATAGGCGGAGCGGCGCACGGCCCGGAACGGCCCCAGATCGGTGAACCGATGGCCCCAGATGGCGTGGATCAACCAGCAGGCCAAAGCGTTGCCCCAACGTTGCTGCACGGTGAGCGACCCGCGCTCCCGCTCGCCCAGAGCCCGGCTGCCGATGACAAGGTCGGCCTCGCCCGCCAGGATCCTGGCGACCAGAGCCTTCATGTCTCCGGGATCGTCGGAGGCGTCGCCGTCCATGAAGACGATCACATCGCAATCCCCCGCCGCCGCTACGCCCGCGAGGCAGGCCCGCCCGTATCCCAGCGGTTCCACGCGCACCACGGTCGCGCCATACGCTCTCGCGACCGCGGCTGTCCCGTCGCTGGAGGCGTTGTCCGCCACGATGACTTCATCGACCCAATCGGGGATGCCGCTCAGAACCGACGGCAAGGCGCGGGCTTCGTTGTAGGCGGGAATGACGACCCGGACGATCGGAAACGACCGCTCAGGAGTTGGTTGGATGTGTGCCATGGGATCGTGTCCTGTAGAACGCTGCGGCAAGCAGCAGCAGAGGAACGCCGTACCAGAGCGGCACGAGCGCGAGCGTGTAGAGATCGTATCGGTCCATCTCGCCCAACCAGAAGCGGACGTAGTAGGCGGCCGCTCCGGCGAACAACGCCCCCGCCCAGGCCCGCGGCGCGAAGGGAAGAAAGGCAAGCAACCAAACGAGGTACCAAGAATAGCCGGTCGGGCTTAGCCAGATCAGGGCCGCGACGAGACCAAGCGCCTGCGCCGGAACGCGCTCCGGCTCGTCCCGGGAGGCCAGCCCAAGCCAGAGCGACAGGGCGGCTAGCCCGACGGCGACCAGAATGCGGGTCAGCCGGTCGGCATCGCCCGCGAGGACGTCGAGACCCGCCCGAAGCCATGGGAACAGGAAGCTGCTATTGGTCCATCCGCTGGAATAGGCCACCAGTCCCGCTTCCGACGACAGGGGCAGGACCATCGGTGCGAGTAGCATGGTCGTGAACCCGGTCACGACAAGGGCGGTCGAAGCGAGCTGCGCGGGACGTCGCCGCAAGTGCCGGAACAGAAGCGGCGCTAGCAGGAGCGGCCAGATCTTCACCGCCGCCGCCACGGCCAGCGCCGCTCCGCCCAGCCAAGGGCGACGCCGGGCCAACAGCAGGGCCGCCACCAAGGGCGGAAGCAGGAGTCCGTCCATGTGAGCGCCATTGAAGACTGCGAAGATGGCAACCGGGTTCAGCCAAAAGAGCAGAGAGGCGGATGGATCCACACCGAACCGCGTCAAGGCGAGGATCAGCAGACCCAGCGTCAACAGATCCGAGAGAAGAAAAACAGTTCGCAGCCCATCCAGCTGGAACGGCGCGAGTGCATGAGCCAGACCGAAGGCGGCCTGCGCGACGGGCGGGTAGATGGTGCTCAGGTCGGGATTGTTGATCCGCGCCGTGATCCCGCCCGAGACGCTGTCGAGATCGACATAGGGCTGCAAGTCAGGCGTGACAGCATCGAATAGACCGGCGTCGGCAATCACCTGCGGGCTGTGACTGTAAGGGTTCAGCCCTTTGGCCACGACGGCCCCGTCCCAGAGATAACGCTGCCAATCGTCTTCGTAGACCGGGTTGGAGCCGAAAAAGGAAAGACGGACCGTCAGTCCGGCCAGCAAGGCGGCGACGAACAGCACGCGGCCTAGGGTTCCTCGGGGCAAGGAGAAGATCAAGGCCAACCACGACAGGCTGGCCAGGGTAAGGCCCATGATGAGCGCCGAGACAGGATGGTCGGCGGTCGTCGTGCCAGGCGTCCATGCCTCCGACATGAGCCTTACAAAAAGAAGCGTCGCAGTCGTGACCACGACGCTTGCCACCACGCAAATGCGGGCTTTCGACGGACCGATGTGCAGGATCATCTGTGTGTGGGGCGGACCTGGCGAGCGGAGTGGATCGGGTTGCGTCCAGGACCCAGGCACGTCGGTCGATCAGACAAGTCAGTTGATCAGGCAGGTGCCGTCCGCCTGGCCAACCGTGCCTTCGGGGCAATTGGCCGGTGCGCCTTTGGCGGTCATGACCGCCTCTTTCATGGCCGTCTCCGTCTTCATGGCATCCTTCTTCATGACGTCGGCCTTCATTGCGTCCGCTTTCATGGCGTCTGCCTTCATCGTCGCGTCAGACTTCATCATGGCGCCGCTCTCACTCATGGCGTGCTCTTTCATCGCCTCCTCTTCCTTCATGATGGCATCCTGATTCATCATGGCTTCCTTGGCGGAGAGTTCGGCCTCGGCCTGTTCGCGCATGGCCTGGGCCTTGGCGAGACGGGCCTCTTCGGCGCGGCGGGCCTCGATGCGAGCGCGGCGCTGCTGCTCGCGCTGTATGCGTTGCGTGTCGACGCGCTGGCTGTTCCCGTAGGACGAGCCGCTATTGTATTGGGCCGCCGCCGGCGTCGGGGCCGCACTCAGCGCGGCGGACAAGGCGAGAGCGGACAGGGTGAGGAGGATGGGACGGGTCACGGGAGGCTCCGGGGCTTGTATTGGACGATGATGAGCCGTCCATTCCACGCATGCCGCGACTGCACGATACACAAGCCGATGACCCGATCGCAAATCGGCGTGAAGCCCGCGTGAGATGCCGTCCCATATTGACGTGCCCCGCCGCCCGCGCCAAAGCGCACGCCGCTTCACCTGTGCGGGTGTGGTGGAATTGGTAGACACGCCAGATTTAGGTTCTGGTGCCGCAAGGCGTGGAGGTTCAAGTCCTCTCACCCGCACCACTTTCCTGACGATGTTGGTCGCTAAACCTTTGATAAGGCACAGGAAAGCTCATCCGAACTCACCTGTCCTCTTATCGCCTCGGCGACTTGCATCACTTCAAGCTCTACGATGAGCCGACAGGAGATAGCGAGCATGGGATTGATTGATCGGGCAAACCAATACCTAAGATTACGCGGCGATACGTGGCACTATGTGCGGCGCGTCCCGAAAGCCCTCATAGAAAAAGAGGGGCAAGCCATGATCTGGCGCTCGCTCGAAACTGACAGTCGAAAGGTCGCTAGAAAGAGGCGGGACATCTGCGCCGCTGCCGACGAACAACGTTGGAATGGTCTAGCGCCGGGACGGTTCGGCACACCCGACCCAGCGGCTGTGATGCTTGACTTGCGGCAGCGCGCGGCGGCGTTCGGCTTCACCTATAAGCCTGTTGAAGAACTGGTGACACAGGCCAGCTTGGAAGAGCTATTCGAGCGCATAAAGGCTCTTGGGCCAGCTGGCAGCCCAATGACGCCTAAGAAACGGCGTGATGCCGATGCTGTCCTAGGCGTCGCTGAGACGCCCAAAGTCACGATTACGCAGGCGTTGGACCTATATCTCGAGGAGATCGCACTGGACGAACAGATGGGCAAATCGCCCGAACAGCTTGCGACTTATACCAAGGTCAAACGCCGCGCGGTTGCCAACTTCGTCAAGCTCAATGGCGATATGGATATCGCCAGCATCGGGCGTGATGAAGCCCGAAAGGTGTATCGCTTCTGGGCTGACCGGGTTCAGGGAAAGAGCGTAGAGAAGCCTATGAGCGGCAACAGCGCGAACCGCGACCTCGGCAATCTTCGCAAGCTATACCGTCGATACTTCGAGCATATCGGCGAAGAAAGCCGCGAAAATCCGTTCCGAAATCTGCGTTTCGCCTCGCCGAAGCTTTCGAAGGTCAAGCCGTTTTCAGACGAATGGGTGCGCGAGCGCATCCTCGCACCGGGCGTAATGAAGGGTCTAAACAGGCAGGCCGTACTCCTCTGTTACGCGATGATAGAGACAGGCTGCAGGCCGAGCGAGCTGTCCAATATCAAGCCGGAAAACATCAGACTGGACGCAGAAATCCCTCATATCCGCATCCGCAACACGGACAAGCGGCAGCTAAAATCTACCGCTTCCATCCGAGACATTCCGCTCGTCGGCGTATCTTTGGAGGCGATGAAACGCGCCCGCGATGGCTTTCCTCACTATCAAGAACGCGGCTACCTACTGTCCCAAACCCTCGCCAAAGGCTTCAAGGTTCGCGGCCTGATGCCGTCCAATCAGCATCGCATCTACAGCTTCCGCCACAGCTTTGAGAAGCGGATGCTGGAGGCGGGTATCGACTATGGACTACGCTGCACACTCATGGGCCACCGCAATCCGCGCCCCGAATATGGCGACGGAGGCTCGCTGGAATACCGCCGTTCGGAGCTATTGAAGATCGCTCACCCAGTCAGCAAGGCGCTGCTCTCCAGCGACCTATTCGCCGCCTAGCGATAGGCCATTCGTAGCGTAAGCGTGAAGCGAATGGCCTGCCTGTCCGGCGAGGACGCTGCTCGACGTGGCGGCTAGCGGTGCGGTCGATGGCCCTTCTCTCATACCCTGATTCTTGTCCCTTGCCCTTGTAGTCCGCCGCGTTGCGGCGGGTCCCGCGGCCCTGACTGCGCTCGTATGGGGCGGCTCCGGCAGGGCCGCCGGACAGAGCTAGCCGACAGCGTTGTGAGCTGTTGGGAGGGCAGGGCACGGGTTTGGCGTGGAAGGCAAGATAAAAGGAGGTGTATACACCTAGGGGCCAACCCCTTTCTGCACATCGGTTTTTCGTGTCGACACCGCGAAATAGGTGTATACACCATTTTGCGTTTTTCTCAGGTTTACCGGGGTTTTTTGTGACTCCACCCGACCAAAAGTCTTGATGAGCCTGGCCTTGGCCTCTCCCAGCCTTCGTTTTACCGGATGCTTCAAAAGGGTGTGAAAATGCGTGTTGGGCCTCCCACAAACGCTATCAAGCGCTGATGGAAACAAGTCACGGGAGGCCTCCCTCCAACTTTCGTAACCCTCCCGAAAACGATGTGCAGACAAGAGCCTAACCACGGGTTGGGCCTCCCTACTTTTACCTTGCACTCCTACAGACAGATAATCCTGGACGAACTAGCTAGGACTCGACGGAAAATATTTTACTCATTCCAGATTGCAGTTTAGCTCTGTTACACGAATGTAAAATCAAACGTCACTGAGGGTTTAGGGCCTTACAAGGCTCTGATTGCTTATGAGTATGGACAACGAGACGGAACCAGACACTAAGATTTCTGACTTCCGCGATGCACGACCTGAAGACGGCACAGTCGCAGCCATGTTGGCAAGCGCCAGAGACAAACTTCTGGACTCTGGGACGCGCAATCGCCTCATTCACATAAACCGCAAGAACACGCGCGCCAAAGCTATCAACATCGTCAATGAGCGCACAGAGGATGTTTTCCGAATTCTAGCGACGAACGGCAAGACCATGACGTTTGAAGCAACTGGCCGAGACAAACCCGCGCCAGGTGACGAGGATGCACCGTCCATTGCGCCTATCCCAGCCCGCGGCGACGCCGACTTCGACGAAGCACGCTTCACCGACAACAAGCTGGAAACGAAACTCGGTCCCGAAGCACAACAACGCAAACTGCTTTCCATTTTCCGTGACGCGAAGACGGCTGTCGAAGAACAAGGCGTCGACATCCTTTTCCTTGCGCTTGGCTTCCTGACGTGGGTGGAGGCTAAATCCTCTAAGATCGAGCGACACGCGCCCCTGATCTTGCTTCCCGTTGAATTGAAACGCAATGCGAAGACATCAGGCTACGATATTCGCGTTCGAGACGACGATATCGTGACAAACCTGTCTCTGCAGAAAAGACTGCTCGAAGACTTCGGCATCGAGTTGCCGGAAATCGATCCCGAGGATTTCGACCCGATGCGATATCTCGACAAGGTCGAGCGTGCGGTGGAGGACAAGTCTGAGTGGTCTGTTGACCGTGACGGTATGCAGCTCGGTTTCTTTTCTTTTGCCAAACTGTTGATGCGGCGCGATCTTGATCCAGAGACTTGGCCCGGCGGTTCGATTGGCGAGAATGGCCCGCTCGCATCCATCCTGTCACGGCGTTATTCCGCTCAGGATGCCGCGATCCCAAAAGGTACGCCGCTGGACTCGGCGCTCTCGCCGCAGAACATGCTCCATGTCCTTGAGGCGGATGCTTCCCAAGCCCGCGTGATTGAGGAGGTGCGTAGCGGCCGTGACCTGGTTGTCCAGGGACCGCCGGGAACGGGAAAGTCACAGACCATCACGAACATCATTGCAGCGGCCGTGAATAATGGACGCACGGTTCTGTTCGTCGCTGAAAAGATGGCCGCTCTTTCGGTCGTATATGACCGCCTTGTCAAAACTGGCCTGAGGGATGTCTGTCTGGAACTCCATTCGCGTAGCTCGAACAAGAAGGCCGTTTTGCAGGAACTGAAGCGCACGCTAGGCGAAGGGCGATCCGTGCCGGATGCCGGGGAGATGCCGACCGCGTTGCCGGAGACGCGCGACCAGCTCAATCGCTGGACGGAACTGATGCACCAGCCAACGGGCGCGGCTGGGTTGACACCCTACAAGCTTCTGGGACGTCTCTCGACATATATGGGTCGCAAAATGCGGACTCCGCCAACGGTGGATGGGCTTGAGGACCTCGGCGCGTCAGAGATCGCAGAAGTCGAGGCCGACTTGCGCATTATCGAGGAGCAGGCGGCGCAACCAGGTTTTCTGCAAACTCATGCTTTCCGGGGTGCGCGTGATCACGCGATAACCACAGTGGATCGTCGGCGAATGGAAGAAGAATTGGTTGCAGCACTTGAGGCCGTTTTGAACTCGACCAAGCTCGGCGACAAGCTCGCAACTCTATTGGGCTATACGGGAGAGCGAACCTTAGACGGAGACGCCAAAATGGTGTCAGCGCTGGATGCGCTGCAGACCGTTCCCGACGGTCATGGCGCAGAGCTGCACGCTCTTCTTCAGACCCAGATTGCGCCGTCTGCCATTGTCGCACTCGATGGGGCTGCGGACATGCAATCCCAGCGCGAGGCGCTGCGAGGGCAACTACAACCTATGGCGGAAACCGTTCCACTTGTGCATCTACGCTCGCCTTTACAGCGCGGTGCGAACTCTTGGTTTGCCCGACTCATGCCAGCCTACAGAGCCGCGCGACGGGAGTTCGAAAGCTTGCTCAAGACTCCTTCGTCCCATAGCCCGCAGGCTTTGGCTGGCTTGCTCGATAAGACCTTGTCCATGCGCAACGCTGTGGAGAAGACTGCCCAAGATGAGGCTGTGCTCGCAGCTGCGCTTGGGGACGGTTACTCCGGTATTGAAACAAACTTCCGACTGCAGCGAGAACTCGTCACCATTGCAGAGGACATTCAGTCTAATCAGTGCAACCCGCGCCTCGCATTGATGCAAGGACTAGCGCAGCGGCGCTCGGAGCTCAGGACGGCAACCGAAAGGTTGCGGACATTGACAGCGGAAACTCAGACCGCGCTGCAGAAAGTTGCGCAACGTCTATCGCTCGACTTTGCGCCCTACGGCGGCACGAAGTTGCGAAGCACGGACCTCACGACCATTAAGAGCTTGATGGCCGCAATGTCTGCTGATCCGGAAAGCTACGTTGTTTGGGCAGAGGTTGGCCAAGCCCGGATCCGGCTGGCTGCACGCAATCTGTCCGAATTGGTCGAACGCGCACTTAGCGGAGAAGCCGGTGATGCCAGCCTACGCAACCAATTCCGCTACGCCCATGCGGAAAGCGCTTGGAAAGCGGCTCTTGGCACGAACCCAGAACTGAGCGCCTTGATGGGAATATCGCGAAGAGACGCGGTCAAACGCTTTGCCGACCTAGAGAAAGCATGGCGAGAGACCGCCACGCGCATGGTGCGGGCCAACCATCTAAAACAATTGCCGACGGGTGCGGCAGGCGAAATGGCCGTGCTTCGTGGAGAAATGGGCAAGAAGACACGGCACATGCCTATACGAAAGCTTATGGACAAAGCGGGCGGTATGATCCAGCGGATCAAGCCCGTACTGCTGATGAGCCCAATCTCCGTCGCTCAATATCTTCCGCCCGGGAAGCTGGAATTTGACCTGCTGCTCATCGACGAGGCGAGTCAGGTGCGGCCTGAAGACGCGCTCGGAACGATCGCGCGGTCCAAACAGATTGTCGTCGTCGGAGACCAGAAGCAGCTGCCACCGACCAACTTCTTTGCCCGCATCACGGGCAATGACGACTATGACGAGGACGCCGACATCGATGGCATCGCGGACGCGACCGACATGGAGAGCGTGCTAACGCTTTGTGAAGCCAGCGGCCTGCGGCAAGAGATGCTGGAGTGGCACTACCGTTCGCGCGATCCTTCACTCATTACGGTGTCTAACCTAGAGTTCTACGACAGCGGGCTGAAGCTACCACCGTCGCCATTGCAAGACGATCCGGACTTTGGTCTGTCGCTTACGCGGGTGCCAGGTGTTTATACGAGCGCATCAAAAGGCAGCGGCCGACCTGGCACAAACAGGATTGAGGCGGAAGCACTAGCCGATGCGATAGCAGAGCACGCCCAAAATGACTCCGATATGAGCTTAGGGATCGTCGCGTTCTCGGTACGCCAACGAGATATGATAACGGAAGTCCTGGAAAACCGTCGGCGTGAGGACCCAGTGCTGGACGGCTTTCTGTCCGCGACGGGCGGCGAAGGCGTGTTCGTCAAGAACATCGAGAATGTGCAAGGCGACGAACGCGACGTGATCTTGATAAGCGTAGGCTATGGACCGCACGAGCCCAACGCACGGCTGGCGTCTATGCGGTTCGGACCCGTCAACGGCAAGGGTGGTGGGCGCAGGCTCAATGTCCTGTTCAGCCGGGCGAGGTCGCGCTGCCGCGTCTTCTGTTCCTTCGATCCAGCCGATATAGACCTGCAACGCACGCCGTCAGAAGGTGTGCGCATTCTCAAGCGATATCTCACCTATGCTGCGAATGGGGAACTCGTTGAAAAGGCTCCGACCGGTTTAGATGCCGATAGTGAGCTAGAGGTCGATATTGCCAATGTCATCCGCGACCTGGGCTACACAGTCGACTATCAAGTCGGGACAGCCGGCTTCCGCATTGATTTGGGTGTACGACACCCAGACCGACCGGGCCGGTACATGCTGGCGGTGGAGGCCGACGGCGCGACCTACCACAGTGCGCTCTGGGCCAGGGAACGGGACCGTTTGCGACAGGGCGTATTGGAACACTTGGGATGGCGGTTCCACCGTATCTGGAGCACAGATTGGTTCCAGACACGGGGGCGTGAGATTGAACGCCTCAAAAAGGCATTGGAGCAGGCTGCACAGGCGGAAATAGCCCCTGCTGCGCCCAAGCCTGTCACCCTGCCGTCACCTCAGCCAGAACCCGAGACCGTCGAGTTGGGTAAAACCGGACTTCTTGAATTACCCATGCCAACGGCTCAGCCCTATCGGCAATTTCCTGGACACAAGATCAGATCGGGCCATCCCGAGAATGAAGTCGCAGGCCGCCTTACCGATTTGGTCTTCGATATTGTCAGGACAGAAGGTCCCGTCCACAAAAGGGTCGTCGCGAGACGTGTGGCGCTCGCCTTTGGCTTGAATAGTACAGGTCGCAAGATTCAGGCGGCAGCGGATGGAGCGCTTCGTCGTGCATTGAGAAGATCTCAAAATCCCCTGCTGCAGCAAGGAGCTTTCTACATGACCGCCGAACAGGCCGACAATCCGACGGTCAGAGATAGAACCTCAGCGGATAGCTTGGCCTGCAAGCCAGAACACCTCCCACCGAACGAGCTTCGCGCCGCAGACCAAAATGTATTAATTGAGAATGGAGACATGCCGCGCGACGAACGCATTCAGCAGATAGCACGATTGCTTGGGTTCAAGCGTGTTGGATCAGGGCTGCGCGAAGCGATAAGCGATGCCATCGGACGGGCTTAGTATAGTAAGAGTGGCAGCGCACTCTGCCACACATCGTGCATCACGGATGGCTTGCGCCCTCTCTTAACTTACTGTATTCGTTGACTTGTCAGGAGATTATCGACCGTCTCACCCGCACCATCTTCCCGAGCCGACAAACAAAAGGGCGCGCGAGCGCGGCCAAACTCCGGCAGCAAGCCCATGAGCGACAGCATCGCGACCCGATGACCGACGCTGTCTAGGTCGCGCTATCGCCTTGCCTGAAGTCCGGCAGGTCACCTCCGGCGGTTTCGGGATCGAACTCTTGCAGCTCGAACAGGCGGGGGTAGTGGAAGTCGCGCAGTTCCGCATGGTAGTCGCGAACAGCCGTCTCATACGCCAGAGACGCAGCCGCATCCGTGGCCGCCAGACGTTCCAGAACGCGCTGCAGGGCAGTCGCTGGCGAGACCAGGCTGCCCCAGCCCGCCAAGTGATCGCGGTGGGCGCGGCCATGGCGGTAGGCGCGGCTGAGCGGTTCGACGGTCTGGTCGCCGACCTGCTGGAAAGCGTAATACCAGCCCCAGTCAAAACCTTCCTCCGGTGTCGCGACTTCGATCCATTCCGGGTGGCGTTCGGCGAACGGCTCCATGGTCGCGGCCTTGGGCAGGTCCCAGGCATCGTTCACGGCCTCGCGCTGGGTCAGCATGATCTCTCCCGTATCGGGCAGTGGCACGAGACGCTTGATGGCCGTCGTCAACATGGCAGGCAGGACGGCGCAGACGCCGAGCCAGACGCCCAGCAACAAAGTGAGGTTGACCGAGCCAGTCCGTTCGGCCGTCGCGATCCGGCTTGAGAGCCACGCCCAGAAGGCAAGGTAGAGCGTGACGGCGATGGACGCGCCGAGCAGAATGATCGGAGACGTGCTTGCCACCATGCCGCCAACCCAGAGGGGAAGCAGAAGGGCGACCGTAAGCGCGCCCGTGCGCCATGCGGTGCGTGAGCGCCAGAGCGCCCTGGGGTTGCGGGCACTGGCCTCGATCAAGCCGAGACGGCCCGAAGCGGCTTCGTTCGATTTCAGGTCGAAGAGCAGAAGGAGGACGAGTAGCGGTGCGAGCAGGGCGGCCACGAAGGCGAAGTCGAACCGGCCGACCAGAGCAAGATCGGGATTGCCGGCATCCGTCTCGTAGATCTGTCCTTCCAGAGCCAGCATGCGCACGCGGTGTTTCCACGGGCTGGTGTCGCGCTGGCCGAGCGCGGCGAAGGCGAAGTCGGACGGCGGGTCGGCGGTCAGGTGGAAGGTGTAGTAGGCCGCGCTACCCCAGTCGCCCTGTTCGGCCAGCACGGCGGCGCGCTCCGCGCGGTCGAGCACCTGCAGGGCGGCCAGCTCGCTGCGCTGGTTGCCGATCTCGAGCAGGCCAAGAATGACGGCAGTCGCGGACAGCACGAAGCCGATGCCGATCCAGAGCAGCGACGCGCGGTCGCGCAGAAGGAAACGGAATTCGCGGCTCATGGGGCAAGCCTCCTCGCAGCGATCACCGCTGCACCGAACAGCGCTGCAAGCCACAAGGCCAAGGCGAGCAGACTGCCCCCTGCCCGTGCCACGCGCGCTTCGGCAGCATCCGGCGCGAAGCGGAAATCGTTGAGCACCTGCCAGTTATCCGCCGAGATGCGGGCGCGGCGGTTGCCGTCCTCGCCATTGTTGCGGTTGATGTCGGCTTGGTAGTCGAGCTTTTCGACATGAGCCTTGTTGAGGCCCTGCACGAAGTCGTACCGCACCGCCTCCGCTTCGCGCAGGAAGCGGTGGTGGGTCTCCAGGTCGGTTCCCGCGATGCGCCGCGATGCCGTGCTGATCGCAAGATAGGGCGATAGCCAGCCGAAGCGAGCCACAAGGTCGGCCTGAGCCGTCTCGCTCGCCATGCTGCGTTCCGCATATGCGTTGAGCGTGTCGGTCAGGTCCTTTTCCGACTTTTGCGCCACCGCGCCGCGAAAGTTGATCGGCAGCGCCTCGACCGTGTCCACATCGTACTGCGCGAGGAGGTTGGCCCGGAGCGCGGCAAAGGCCGGATCGGCCGCGTTGTGGCCGTCGCCGAGCTTCCTCAGATCCTCTTTCATGCGCATGTCGGTGATGATCTTGCCTTCCATCGGCAGGGTCGCAGCAGCCGTCATGACCCCGATGCGCGGGATGACGAGACTGCTCGCGAACCATGCGAACAGGCAGAGGCCGAGCGCCACGCCGCGAGAGCGCACGAGAACCGACACGAGCAGAATGAACGCGCCCCAGACGGAAAGATAGAGCAGGTGCGCGAGATAGAGCGTCATCGCGGCCAGGGCCGACTCGCCCACTGCCATTCCGACAAGGGCTCCGACCAGAGCAGGCAATGACAGTACACCGATCAATCCCGCCAGCGCAGTCGCTTTGCCGAGCAACAGAGTGGTCCCACCCAAGCCCTGTGACAGTAGAGGCCCCAGCGTCCGCGCCTCACGCTCGCGCACAATCGCGGCGTGTCCCAGTGCGATCAGCAGGAGCGGCAGGAAGAGGTGATAGAGCTTTGCGGGGGTGAGCGCGCCGAACCCGCCTGTGCGGGCTTCGGCACGCACATCCGCGAACATGGCGGAGTTCTGGCGATGGCCCTCGAGGAACATGCTCTGGCCCGTCACCGCATCCACGCCCGGATCGAACGATGCCAGGGGCGCAGGGGCGCGGAAGACATAATGACCATAATGCACCATGCGGTGCGGATGTCGGTCGGGCTGGCCGAGAAAGGTCTCTTCGGCTTCCGCTTGCTGATGCAGGCGCTGGTGGCGCGCCTCGCTGACATCCAGCGCGGTCAGAACCGATACGATGACGAGAAGTGCCGCAAAGACGGCCAACCCCGCAACGGCAAGCCGGGAGCGGCGCCATTGCCGCCACTCGTCGCGCGCGATCGTCAGGACAGCACTCATGCGACGGCCCGTCCCGCGAACGCCGCGTGGACGGTCGCCGTGTCGATGCGCGCATCGCCTTCGGCCTCGAATGTGCCGACCATTTCGCCGTGTCGCAGCAGGCCGATGCGGTCAGCCACCTGGCACGCGCCATAGACATCGTGCGTCACCATCAGCACCGTCTTTCCATCGGCCGCGAGTTTCCGGACCAAGGTGTTGAATTCGTCGATGGCAACAGGATCAAGGCCCGAGGTCGGCTCGTCCAGCAACAGCACGGGCGTTTCACGCAGCAGAGCCAGCGCGATGGCCACCTTCTGCCGCATACCCTTGCTGTAGCCCGACATGGCGCGTCCGCGCGCATCCGTCTGCAGACCGACCGCATCCAGCGCGCCGTCAAGCGCCATGCGGTCGCACTTTCGCCCTGCAAGGTCGAGAAAGTAGGCGAGGTTCTCGTAGGCATCGAGATGAGGGTAGAGCGTGGCGGCCTCCGGAAGGTAGGCCACCGCCTCCCGCACGCGTTTGACCTCGCGCCCGACGTCGTGGCCAAGGACGGTCGCCGTCCCGCCGCCCGGCTCCAGAAAGCCGAGCAGCGTCAGCAATGTCGTCGATTTGCCCGCGCCGTTTCCGCCGAGCAGGGCGAAGACGCGGCCTTTCGGAACGGCGAAGGAAATGCCGTGCAGGACCGGCGAGCCGTCCCGCGCGACGTGGAGATTCTCGACGACGATGGCGCTCATGACAGCCCCCTAGAAGCTGTAACGGGCCGTGAAACGGAACCGGCGCGGATTGCCCGGCTGGACCCAGACGTTCGCGAAGGAGTCCGTGTAGAAGGTCTCGTCGAACAGATTGTCGACATCCAGACGCAGCCGAATGTTCTCCACGGGCTCGATTTCTCCGAACACCTGGACCGTCGTGTAGTCCGGCAGGGTGAAGTTCCCGCCGACTTCGCCGTTTCGGTCCCCGACATAGAGCAGTCCCGCGCCGAGTTCGGCCGGCATTGCCGCGACCTCGAAGCCCTTGGCAGCCTGGAGGCTGAGCTGATGCTCGGGCGAGTTGATGAGCCGCTCTCCGGGCTGGAACGTCGTGAACGTCGCGGAGTCCGTGAAACTGTTCGTGTAGACGGCGTCCGTGTAGGCATAGGAGATCCAGAGACGCAGATCGTTCTCGAAGACGGCGTTGGCGTCGATCTCCACACCCTGGCTTTCCGCTTCACCGGCCGCCGACAGTTCGCCCGCATTCACGGGATCGAAGACGAGGATGTTGCTCTGGTCGACGTTGAAATATGTCACCGAGGCCGTCCCCTCGACACCGTCGAACAGCGGCCCGAAATCGGCCTTGATGCCGAATTCGGCGGACTGGGTCTGGTTGGGATCGAACGAGTCGCCTTGGAAGTCGTTTCCAGACAGCTGCCGGATGCCTTCGCCGTAAGAGGCATAGAGCGCGATCCCTTCGGCGGCCTCGAAGACCGCGCCGACCTGCGGCGAGAACCTGTCGTTCTCGGACTCGCTCACGACCGGAGCCGCGCCGCGGCGATTGACGAGTTCCTGGTCGAAATCGTCGAACCGCCCGCCGATCCTTATCTGGAGCCTGTCCGTCACGTCGATCTGGTCCTGGATGTACAACCCGAAGCCACTTGTCGTTTCGAGGCGGTCAAGCTGGGGACCGGCCAACGCAGCCGTGTTGGGGAACTGCCCGTAGACCGGGTTGTCGAGATCCAACAGAAGGAAATTCGCGGCTTCGTCTGGAGTCAGGTCAGCTCCGGTGCGGCCTGCGATCCCGCCCTGGCGGAAGCGGGTGGCGACCTGGTCGTTGTCGAACTCGTCATAGTCCATGCCGACGATCAGCCGGTGACGCAGCGCGCCCGTGTCGAATTTTCCCGTGATCTCGCCGCGCAGGGTCAGATATTCGGAATCATAGTCCCGGGACCGGAAGAAACGCGTGACGGTCCGGCCGTCGTTGAAGTAGCTCTGGCGGAAAGGGAAATTGTTCTCGAATGCGTCGCCGTCGAGGGATGTCTCCCGATAGCCCACGCCGAGCAGAAGCCCCCAGTCATTGCCGAAATCGTGCTGGAATTCGAGCTGATGGCCCAGAACCTTGGTCTCGATCAGGGCGTCGGGTTCACCCGTGAAGACCCGGCGCGGCGAAAAGCCGAACGTGTCGGAAAAGATGACGCCCCGGTCCTGCGGAAGTTCCTGCTCCGTATATTCCAGCTCGTAGACCAGCGAAGAGCCTTGGGGAAAGTCGAACTGCACGGACGGGAAAAAGCCGAAAGCCTGCGTTTCCCTCGCTTCGCGGAAGCTCTCCGCGTCCTCGAAGAATCCCACGAGGCGGATGGCTCCGCTCTCGCCCAGAAGGGTCTGGAAGTCGGCTTCCGCGCGGTACTCGTCCCAGCTGCCAACCGTGCCCTGGACATACCCACCGGTTTCGAACTGGGGCCGCTTGGTGACGAGGTTGATGGTTCCGCCGGGTTCGCCGCGGCCGAACAGGGCCGAGCGAGGACCCTTCAGGACTTCGACAGCCTCGATACCCGACAGGTCGCGGGGGCCGGCAAAGCCGCGTCCGGCATTGAAGCCGTTGACCAGAAAATTGCTGGGCAAGTTGATGTCGCCGGAAAAGCCCCGGATCGAGAAGCTGTTCCAAAGCCCGCCGAAACTGTTCTGGCGAGCGACGGACGCCGACAGATCGAGTGCGTCGTTCAGATCGAAGGCTCCGGCGTCTTCGAGAAGTTCGAGGCCGATGCTCTGATTGATTTGGGGAATTTCGAGCGGCTCGAAATCCCCGAGATAGGCTTGGCGAAGGCCCGTGACGACGACTTCGTCGTCGGTCGTCTGGGCGTAGGCCGGGGCGCTGAGCCAAGCCAGTGGCAAGGCTGCGGATAGTAGGAAAGCGGATTTAACAGGACGCACGGGTCCCTCCATATGAGTGTGTCTGTGTAAGTGGGAGGCACAGGCGAAGAACCTGAGCGGCAATATTTTCAACGGTGCGGCAGCACGGGTCGAGCGGACGCAAGAGCGCGCCGGCCGACAATCGGGACAAGCAATGCGCGCCTCATGGGGCGCAAGGCAGAACTCTCAGAATGGCGGCGCACGGGTTCGGCGGGTCTGCGATCGACCCTTGTCCCGAGTCCCCGAAGCCGATCGGTGCGCTAAAAAGGCAGGAGATTTGACTCCTCCGGGCAGGCGCAAGGAGGTGGGAATATTATCCATGCCCAGTTTGGTCTGCGGTTGGTCGTCCGCCATCATCCAGGCTTCGTCGTCATCATCCGGCACTGGCGATATGCAGATATCGCAGATGACAGGCGCTTCCTCATGATGGTGCCCATGCGCGCCGTGTGAGTCGTGCGCGTGCGAAGCCGACGCGAACTGACCGAAGACCAAGGCGATCAGGACAATGATGCAAACCCGCACGGATACGGCCCCGGTTCGATCGCGATATGGCGGAGCAACGGTCACGCGGAGGCTATATTGTTACATTTTCCCTAGCGCAATGGGTCAGGTGACGCAGGCTTGGGCCCTTGTCCGTTCCCAGCCAGCCCCAGGGGCATTCGTCGTGCAACCCTGAAACCGGGCCAGGCACAAGCGGCGAGACAGACCACTGAACGCCTCAGAAGGGTCGACACCCACTAATCCTGTAAGAACAGGCTCAAGACAGGAGATAGCAGAAAGTGCAGGTGCGTTTGCCCGAGAGAACAGGCTTGGTCCGTACGGATGGAAGGGTTTGTCCTGTCATGTGGTTGGGCGATGCGGCCATCCATGTTTCGCGCGCAACGATCCGGTCGCCAGGTGTCCAAGTGCCGGGTTTCGCTTGCGGGGCGGACGTCGTAGAGCGAGGGCGTCCGCCTGCTTGCAGGGCGGTGCCTGATTTCCACGCACGAGGCCCTCATGTCCGACGCTTTCTTCTCCGACCTCCGCGACGAGCTCGACCAGATCGAGGCGGACGGGCTTTACAAGCGCGAGCGGATCATCACGTCCGAACAGGGCGCGGAGATCAGTCTGGAAAGCGGGGATGTCCTGAATTTCTGCGCCAACAACTATCTGGGCCTGGCGGACGATGCGCGCCTGATCAAGGCCAGCGAGACGGCGCTGCTCCACCACGGGTTCGGCATGGCCAGCGTGCGCTTCATCTGCGGCACGCAGGACCAGCACAGGGAGCTCGAACAGGCCTTGGCCGACTGGCTCGGCTATGACGACACGATCCTCTACGCGGCCTGCTTCGACGCCAATGGCGGCGTGTTCGAGCCGCTGCTGGGACCGGAAGACGCCATCGTCTCCGACAGTCTGAACCATGCCTCGATCATCGACGGCATCCGTCTCTGCAAGGCCAAGCGCTACCGCTACGCCAATAACGACATGGAGTCGCTGGAGGCCCAGCTGAAACAGGCGCGCGAAGACGGGGCACGCCATGTTATGATCGCGACGGACGGCGTGTTCTCCATGGACGGCACGATCTGCAATCTGGAAGGCGTGGTCGCGCTGAAGGAAAAGTACGACGCGCTCCTGATGGTGGATGACTGCCACTCCACGGGCTTCATGGGTCATCAGGGCAAGGGCACGGCGTCGCATTGCAGGGTGGACGGCGGGGTGGACATCCTGACCGGAACGCTCGGCAAGGCGCTGGGCGGAGCCATGGGCGGGTTCACCTGCGCGCGTCAGGAAATCATCGACATGCTGCGTCAGCGCTCCCGGCCCTATCTGTTTTCCAACTCGCTCGCCCCCACTCTTGTCGGGGCGTCGATCAAGGCGATCGAGCTGGCGCGGGACGGCGACGAGTTGCGCGAACGTCTCTTCGCCAATGCCCGAAGGTTCCGCGCGGGCATGGAGGAGGCCGGCTTCGAGCTGCTGCCCGGCGAGCATCCCATCATCCCCGTCATGCTGCATGACGCGAAGCTGGCGCAGGAGATGAGCGCGCGCCTGCTGGACGAAGGCATCTACGTCGTCGGCTTCTTCTATCCGGTGGTCGGCAAGGGCTTGGCGCGCATCCGCACGCAGATGAGCGCCGCCCACACTCCGGAACAGATCGACCGGTGCATCGATGCCTTCACCAAGGTCGGGCGAGAGCTGGGCGTGGTCTAGGCCGCCCTACGCTCCGATATGATGCAGGCAGAACGCAAACATCAGCCCGGCCGTCACGGCGATCCCCGTCATGTGTCGCCCCTTCTCGTATGCCTTGGGAAAGACTTCCACGGCGAGCGCGGCGATGACCGTGCCAGCCGCGAAGGCCTGCACGGATGCCAGAAGGCCATGCTGCATGGGCGAGACGAGGAAATTCCCGGCCAGCGCGGCGAGGATCAGAAGCAACGCCGCGCCCGTCCATATGGCGAAGGCCTTGGCCTTGCCGATCCCGCCCGCCACCATGCGCTTGGCCCCGCCCGCCGCTTCGGGCAGGTTGGACAGGAAGATGGACCCGGCCAGCGCCGCGACGGACGCGAGGTCCGCGCTCATCAGGGCCACGCCGAGCGCGAGGTTCTCCGGGATGCCGTCCAGCGTCACCGCTGCCAGCAGGCCGCCGCCCTTGTCGCCCTCCACCTTGCTGTCGATCACGTAGTTGACGCCCGTGAAGACGATGCCGCCTGCCAGGATCGCACCCATGACGAGCGCGAGGGGCGCGCCCATTTCCGTGGCGGGCTGAATCAGTTCGAAACAGACGGCCACGACCAGCGCCCCGCCCGCCGCCGCGATCAGGAAGCCTTCCACCGCGTCGTTCATCCACCCCGACAAGCCCAGGGCTGCGCCGATCAGCAGGGCCGCCGTGACGATTGTGATGGTCAGGATCAACATGGCAAGGCCCGGTCAGGAGAAGCAAGATGGTGAAGACAATGCGCGCCCTGGTCAAGGCGAAGCCCGAAAAGGGACTTTGGATGGAAGAGCGGCCCGTGCCCGAGATCGCGCCCAATGAGGTTCTGATCCGCATCGAGCGCACGGCCATCTGCGGCACCGACATGCATATCTACAAATGGGACGAGTGGGCGCAGGCCAACGTCCCCGTCCCGCTGATCGTCGGGCATGAATATGGCGGCACGGTCGCGGCCGTCGGATCGACCGTGACGCGCGTGGGCTTGGGCGAACGGGTCAGCGGCGAAGGCCATGTGGTGGGGCGGCGGTCCCGGAATGCGCGCGCGGGACGCTTCCACCTCGATCCGGACACGAAGGGCATCGGCGTGAACCTGCCAGGCGCGTTCGCCGACTATCTGGCCCTGCCGGAGTTCAACGTCATACCGCTGGGTCCCGACTTCGACATCGAGGTCGCGGCCATTCTCGACCCGCTGGGCAATGCGGTGCACACGGCGCTGGCCTACGACCTGGTGGGCGAGGACGTGCTGATCACGGGCGCGGGTCCCATCGGCATCATGGCGGCGGCCGTGTGCGAACGGGCGGGCGCGCGTCGCATCGTGCTGACCGACATCAATGACTGGCGGCTGGACTTCGCGCGCAAGATCACGGCCCGCACCACCATGGTCAACACGATGACGGCCTCACTCGACGATACCATGACCGCTCTCGGCATGACGGAAGGGTTCGATGTCGGGCTGGAGATGAGCGGCGCCGCGCCCGCCTTCGACCAGATGCTCGATACCATGCTGATGGGCGGGAACATGGCCATGCTGGGCATCCCGGCCGCGCCCTACCCGGTCGATCTCGGCAAGCTGGTCGGCAAGGCGCTCACGCTCAAGGGCATCTACGGCCGCCAGATGTACGAGACCTGGTACAAGATGCTGGCCCTGATCGATGCTGGGCTCGACATGAAGCCCATGATCACCCACCGGTTCGCCGCCGATGATTTTCAGGACGCCTTCGACCTGATGGAGACCGGAAAGACCGGCAAGGTCATCCTGGACTGGACCGCGTGAGCCCCGCCCCATGACCAAGACCGCGCTCATCACCGGCGTCACGGGACAGGACGGCTCCTATCTGGCGGAGCTGCTGCTGGCCAAGGGCTACCGCGTCCATGGCGTCAAGCGCCGCGCCTCGTCCTTCAACACGTCGCGGATCGACCACATTTATCAGGACCCGCACGAGGCGGACCCGCGTTTCGTTCTGCATTACGGGGACCTGACCGACGCGACCAACCTAATCCGCATCGTGCAGGAGACGCAGCCGGATGAGATCTACAATCTGGGGGCCCAGAGCCACGTCATGGTCAGCTTCGAAACGCCGGAATACACAGCCAATTCCGACGCGCTGGGCACGCTGCGCCTGCTGGAGGCGATCCGCATTCTGGGACTGGAGAAGAAGACCCGCTTCTATCAGGCCTCCACGTCCGAGCTCTACGGCGCGGTGCGGGAGGTCCCCCAGAGCGAGACCACGCCCTTCTACCCGCGCAGCCCCTACGGGGCGGCCAAGCTCTACGCCTACTGGATCACGGTGAACTACCGGGAAGCCTACGGCATCCACGCCTCCAACGGCATCCTGTTCAACCACGAGTCCCCGCGCCGGGGCGAGACGTTCGTCACCCGCAAGATCACCCGCGCCGTTGCAGCCATACATCACGGGCTTCAGGACTGTCTGTATCTGGGCAATCTGGATGCGCGGCGCGACTGGGGCCATGCGCGCGACTATGCGGACGGCATGTGGCGTATCGTGCAGCACGACCGGGCCGACGATTTCGTGCTGGGCACGGGCGAAATGCACAGCGTGCGGGAGTTCGTGGAGCTGGCCTTCGCGCAGACCGGGCGGACGATCGACTGGCGCGGCAACGGGGTGGACGAAGTGGGACACGACGCGGCGACCGGTCAGGCACTGGTCCGCGTCGATCCCGACTATTTCCGCCCGACCGAGGTGGAGGAGCTGCTGGCCGACCCCACTAAGGCAAAGCTTGAACTGGACTGGGTACACTCCACGCCTTTCCACGCGCTTGTCTCGGAAATGGTGCAGGCCGACCTGAAGGCCGTGCCGCTCGAGGCTGGCCGGACCGGATGAGCCGTACCGTTCTGGTCGTCGGCGGGGCAGGCTATGTCGGCTCGCATGTCTGCAAGGCCCTGGCATCGCGCGGCGACCATCCGGTGGTGTTCGATGACCTGTCCTCCGGCCATGCCCATGCGGTGCAGTGGGGTCCGCTGGTCCAGGGCGACATTCGGGACGCCGAAGCGCTGGACGCGGCGTTCGACGCGCACCGTCCCGACGCGGTGATGCATTTCGCCGCCTGCATCGAGGTGGGCGACGGCGAGCGGGAGCCGCTTCGCTTCTGGGACAACAATGTCGGCGGGACGATCGCGCTCCTGCAGACGATGGACCGCGCCGGTGTCGGGGCCCTGGTCTTCTCCTCGACTTGCGCGACCTATGGCCAGCCGCAGCGACTCCCCCTGACCGAGGATGAACCGCAGACCCCGGCGAGCGTCTACGGCCGGACCAAGCTGGCTGTCGAACGGCTTCTTGCGGACACGGCGCAGACGGGACGCCTGCGCTATGCGGCGCTGCGTTATTTCAACGCCGCCGGAGCCGACCCGGACGGGGAGATCGGCGAGGAGCACGATCCCGAGACGCACTTGATTCCCAACGCGCTCAAGGCGGCGGCGGGGCTGGGCGGGCGCATGAAGCTGTTCGGGACAGATTACGACACGCGCGACGGAACCTGCGTGCGAGACTATGTTCATGTGGCCGATCTGGCGGACGCGCACCTGGCGGCGATGGACCGCCTGGCCGACGGCGCGGACAGCTTCGCTTGCAATCTGGGCAGCGGCACAGGCTTTACCGTGCGCGAGATTCTGGATGCGGTGGAGCGGGTGACGGGCCGCGCCGTCCCCTATGACGACCATCCCCGCCGCCCCGGCGACGTCCCGACCCTGCTGGCGGACACAAGCCGCGCCAAGGCACTTCTTGGATTCGACCCGATCCGGTCCACACCGGACCGGGTGATCGGCGATGCGTGGGGGTTCCACCGCACGAAGTGGGGCGTGACGGACGTCTAGACGCGGCTCAGGATCTTGATGCCCTGGGAGCGCGCCTCGGTCGTGGGAAGTTCGTCCCTGATGTCCAGGCGCGCAAGGTCGATCAAGGCGTCGAGTTGCTGGTCGATTTCGGGAACGCTCATCTCTCCGAGTTTCTGTCGAAGAACTGTTCCGGCATCGTCGAAATAAGTCCCTGCCAGATGGACCTCGCCCGGAAAGAGGGCGCGTAGCGTGCCAATGTCGTAACCGGGCACGATATGCCCGAACCGTTCCAAGGTGGAGGCGCATAGGGCTTCGTCGGCACGGCTTTCCGGCGTGGCGAAGGGCACAATGCAGTAAACGTATTTCTCCGCCGCATCATACATGCGCGCGACGGCTTCCCGGTCCTGCGGAATATGCTCCAGGACTTCCGTCGAACAGATCAGGTCGAAGCGGCGATGGGTCGGCTCCAGGATGTTCCAGACCCCGAAGCGCACATTGTCCGCGCTGAGCTTCCAGGCATATTCCATGGCTTGGTCGTAGATGGGATAATGCTCGAACCGCGCGTCGGTAATCGTGAATTCTATGTCGGGATTTTCCAGCGCGAGCGCAACTTCCGCCATGCCGCGACCCGCGCCGACAACGCCGACCGACGCCACCTCATGCTTGCAGCGCTCCAGCGCGTCGTGCAGGTGCAGGTAGCGCAGATACTTCCAGCCTCCCTTGAACAGCAGCTCACGCTGGACCTTTCTGGAATATGCCAAGCCCTTGTGGATGCTTGCCCCCCGGCAGACGCTTTACCTTACTCTGTGCGGCCCGAACCCAAGACGAAACCGCATCACACTTAACCACCCCTATCGCTTCAGGTCTATATCTTCTGGTCGAACTCGCCGACTTCGTCATAGGCGGCCAGGCGGCGTTCGATGTCGCGGAAGATGTCGACCGTGTTCTCCTCTGCCGTCGGACTTTCCACCACCACCACGAGATTGGGCGTGTTGGAACTGGCC
>JBARXH010000091.1:0-5082 GCA_049647245.1 Litorimonas sp. | reverse complement strand
GTCATCGGCGGCACCAGCGCGGGCGCGGCCATCATGTCCGATCCCATGATCGCGCAGGGCGACACGCTGCGCGCGCTGGGCGTCACGCAGACTGGGGAGTCGCTCCGGCTGGCGGACGGACTGGGCTTCCTGCCCGGCGTGGTGGTGGACCAGCATTTCGGCGAACGCGCCCGGCTGGGCCGCCTGCTGGCCGCCCTGCTGGAGCGCCCGGCATCGGCGCGGCTCGGCTTCGGCGTGGACGAGGACACGGCGCTCGTCGCGTCCGGCGACGCATTACGGGTCGAAGGCCGGGGCTACGTCACGGTGATCGACGCCCGGACCGCGCTCTTGCAGCGCGGCACAGACGGAGCGTTGCGGGCCGAGGGCGTAATGCTGCACCTCGCCGGGCCGGGCGACCGTATCGATCCGGAGACCGGAGTGCCCACGCCCGCTGACTGGCGCGACGCGACGATCGCCAATGAATATGTCCGCAGCGCGCGCCCATCCGGCGGCGGCATGGCCCTGCCCGCCGAAACGCTGTCCGACGTGATCGGCGAAGCGCTGACCGACAATGCGGACAGCCGGGCCGTGTCGCGCATCAGCTTCGACGGCTCCGGCCGAGGCGTGCGCTACGGATTTGTGCAGACGGACGCATCAAAGGGCCATTGGGGCCGCCATCCCGACACGGACGACGCCCACTACACGGTGACGAGCGTGCGCTTCGCCGTGGAACCGGTTGACGTCGCCGTCCGGGCACAGGACTAGACAGTCCGAACGGGGAGACAGGGACATGTTGAAGAAAATCGCCATCGCGCTGGGCATCCTGCTCCTGGCGGCCTTCGCCTATCTGCAGCTGGTCTTCGTTCCGGGCGTAGACGGGCGCATGAACGCGCTGGTCGACCTCGGCCCCTTCCCGGTCAGCGAGGAGGCGCAGACCCTGCACGACACGCTCTACGTGGCGGACCTTCATGCCGATACGATGATGTGGCGGCGCGATGCCACGAAACGCCATGAACGCGGCCACGTGGACCTGCCGCGCCTGCGCGAGGGCGGTGTGGACCTGCAGCTCTTCTCCACCGTCACCAAGTCGCCGCGCGGGCAGAACTTCGCGCAGAATTCGTCCGATGCGCCGGACAACATCACCCTGGTCGCCACCTTGCAGCTCTGGCCCGTGCGGACCTGGCAGTCCCTCTACGAGCGCGCGGCCTACCAGGCGCAGCGCCTCGCCCGGATCGAGGCCGACCCCGACAACCGCCTCGTCATCGCCCGCACGGCCGCCGACATGGACCAGCCCGAGGGCACTCTGGTCGGCCTGCTGCTCTCCGAGGGCGCACATCCGCTGGAAGGCAAGGTGGAGAATGTGCAGCGCCTGTTCGACGAGGGCTACCGCGCCATGGGTCTGCAGCATTTCTTCGACAATGCGCTGGGCGGGTCCCTGCACGGGCAAAGCCAGGCCGGACTGACGGAGTTCGGGGTGGCAGCGGTGCGCGAGATGTGGCGGCTGGGCATCGCGGTGGATCTCGCCCACGCCTCGGAAGCCGTCAGCCGCGACGTGCTCGCCCTGCCCGAGCGCGGCCCCGTCTTCATTAGCCATGGCGGCGTGCGCGACACGTGCGAGGCCTCGCAACTGCGCAACCTGCCGGACGACATCCTGCTGGACATGACGGCGCGTGGCGGCATCATTGGTATCGGCTATTTTGAGGGCGCGATCTGCGACATCACCCCGACGGGCATCGCCCGCGCCATCCTCCGCGCGATCGACCTGGCGGGCGTCGAGGCCGTCGCGCTCGGCTCCGACTATGACGGCTCGGTCGCCACCGCCTTCGACACCTCGCAGCTGGCCGTGATCACGCAGGCCCTGATGGACGCCGATCTGTCGGACGCCGACATCCGCGCCGTGATGGGCGAGAACGCCAAGCGCTTCTTCCGCCAGAGCCTGCCCGGCGGAACGGGCATGGCCGCGCCCGCGCCGCGCCCTTCCGGCCAGGAAGGTCCGGCCGCCAATACCGACCTTGCCGTGGAGGCCGTGCGCGTGCTGTCCGACGATGACATGGAAGGCCGCCAGTGGGGCACGCCGGGCAATGCCCGCGCCCGCGCCTGGCTGACGGAACGGATCACCGCCGTCACTGGTACCCCGCCCGAAGAGCACGCCTTCGAGCGGACCGTCACCCGCCGGGGCGAAAGCCGCGACGTCACGGGCATCAATCTGGTCGTCACCCTGCCCGGTCGTCGGGCCGGTCGTGGGGCCGGTCTTGAGGACACAGCAGGGCAGGACGACGCTCCCCTGCTCGAAATCATGGCCCATTACGACCATATCGGCGTGGACGAGGGCGGCGACGTCTTCAACGGCGCGGACGACAACGCGTCGGGCGTCGGGGCGCTGCTGGCGATCCTGGATCACTTCCACACCGACCCGCCCGAACACGAGGTCCGCCTGCTTTTCCTCGACACGGAGGAGGTCGGGCTGGCAGGCGCCTATGCCTATGTGGAGGACCGGATGGATGACCGGCCGCGCGTGGCGCTGAACTTCGACATGATCGCACAGAACGAGGACGGTGAAATCTACGCCTCCGGCACGTCGCACACGCCCGCGCTGCGGCCCGTGGTGGAATCCGCCGCCGACGGATTGCCCTTGTCCATCCTGTTCGGCCATGACAGACCCGAGGACGGGGCCAATGACTGGTCGCTCTCCTCCGATCACGGGGCATGGCACGCCGAAGGCATCCCGTTTGTCTATTTCGGCGTGGCGGATCACCGGCACTACCATCAGGTCACGGATGAATTCGAGACACTGCCCCTGCCCGTCTACCGGCGGGTCGTGCAGTTGGCCGTGAACACGGCGGAGCGGCTGGACGCGCAGCTGCCGGAGCTGGCGGCGGCCCGTCTGCAAACCTCGCCTTAACGACTGTCCGCGCAAGCCCGGGCCATGAGCGACTGGACCGTCTACATGCTGCGCTGCGCCGACGGCTCGCTGTATACGGGCATCGCCCGCGACGCAGCCGCAAGGCTGGCCGCGCACAATAGCGGCAAGGGCGCGAAATACACCCGCGCCCGCCGTCCCGTCGCCCTCGTCTGGTCCGAGCCTGCCCTCTGCCGCAGCAGCGCGTCCAAGCGCGAATATGCGATCAAGCGGCTGCGGCGGAGCGAGAAGCTCAGGCTGGCTTGTGCCACGCCAACGCGGTGACCAGGAACGCCCAGAAGATCAGCAGCAGCGCCCCGCCCGTATAGGCGGCATGGAGCGGCAGATCGGTATAGGCCGTGGTCAGCCCGGCTGCGTCCAGCGTGACGAACAGCCCGTCCAGACCCATGGCCGAACTGGCCATCAGCACGGTCGGGACCAGCATCCGGTGGCGGGACCAGCCCGTCAGCTTCGCGAACAGAAGGATGAAGAGCGGGGCTGTCACCACGTTGGCCGCCACGAAGGCGACGTGCCAGACTCCGTTCGCGTAGACGATCGGCGCGAGCAAGTTGATCGCCCCCACACCGATCCCCCAGAACATCCCGCCGATCAGCAGGAAAACGATCTTGTCGCGGTTGCTCACATCCATTGGGCCTCTCCATGTAGCGATTGCTACAATATGAAGCGATCGCTACAGTGTCAATCCGTGCCGACCTCTTCCAAACCCACCGCCCGCCAGGCCGGCCTCCTGCCCGCCCTGGCGGACCATATCCGTACCCACGGCATCGCGAGCGCCTCGCTCCGCCCGCTGGCGCGATCGGCCGGGACGTCGGACCGGATGCTGATCTACCATTTCGGATCGAAAACCGGCGTCATCGAAGCCGCGTTGGCCTGGATTGCCCGTAAGAATCGGGAGCGCCTCGCAGGACTGCTTCCGTCTAACAGCGTGTCCACGGACACCATCATCGCCTCGCTGGAGCCGGAACTCGAAAGCCGGGATCACCGCCTCGATGCGTCCGTCCTGTTCGAGCTCGCCGCGCTCGCGCTTCGCGAGGACGCCGCCGCCAAGGCCATCGGCCACGACATCCTGTCCGGCTATCTCGACTGGCTGACCGGACTGACCGGCAGCCGCGAAGACGCCCGGCAGGTGCTGCGGCGGATCGAGGGCGACACGGTGCTGGCGGCGTTCGGGCTGTAGATGACGAAAATGAAAAAGGCCGTCCCGAGGGACGGCCTTCAAACGCAAGTCTCGGCTGAGCGCTCTAGAGGGCCTTGTCGAGCGCGTCCGCGAAGCGTTCGCCTTCGCGGGCGTCGGCATGGGCTTTCTGGAGCAGTTCGCGCGTGCGTGGCGCGAGGGTCGTGTTGGTCTCCAGCTCGGCCTGGATCTTGTCGGCCAGGAACTCCTCGCCGTCGTCGATGGCCTCGATGGCGGCCTTCTCGTCGTCCGCGAAGAGCGTGGTGAAGCTGGTCCAGGCGCGGTGCGCGGCGCCGGCGACGGAGCCGGACGTGCTGGGCTGGCCGCCCAGCGTCTGCACTTCGGCCTGGAATTCGCGGATCAGTTCGGCGCGGCGCTGGGCGCGTTCCTGGAAGTTGCTTTGCAGGGCGTAGCTGTCGTCGGACGCTTCCACGCAGGTCTCGTAGCCCTTGTGGCTGTCGATGAGGGTCTTGGTCACGTCGTTGAGAACGTCGATGTCGTTGGCCATGAATGTCTCCTTGGATCTGGCACAGCGGGTCCGGCCGTGGGCGCACGCCCCCGGCGTCATTCCTTCAACGCAAGGCCCGGCCGCCTGTTCCCGAAGGCCCGACCGGCCGGGGACGGGCTCCATGCCCGCGCTTGACTCGCCCCCGCCCCGCCCCGACATCCCGCCTGTGAGCGAAGACCCGAAACTTCCCAGCCTGTCCCTGTCGCAGCACTTCGCGCGCGAGTGCGGGGACCTGCAGCTGTCCGACGCAGACACGCCCGCCCAGGCCGTGGGCGCGGTGCGGCGCGTGCTGGACCGCACGGCGGCACGCTATGCCCGCTCCACCACGGACCCTCAGCTGCAACGCGCCGGCCAATGGCTGGTGGAGATCGTCAAGTCAGGGACGGGGCTGATCGACCGCGCCAGCCATGCCGACGTGGTCTGGGACGAGGTGGCGCGCAAGCCCGGCCTGTCCGTGCGCCTGCGCCCGTCCCTCTTCTATATCGGCGCGGGGGTACTCGG
>JBARXH010000090.1:0-3542 GCA_049647245.1 Litorimonas sp. | reverse complement strand
CCTACACTGCGTTCCGGTCGGCCCGGATGGGCGACCACAACCGCCAAGCCCTAACCGAGAAGGTGGACTAGTGTATGGGGGCAGGCCACGGCCGCAAACGTGAGGATCTCGGTGAAGTCAGAGATGATTTTATCTTCTTCGGATGTGCCTAGTTTAGAGAAGTCGATGTCGACGGTGAAACGTCCGGGGTCGACGGTCCACAGCGTCACCAGCATTCCGCCTTTTAAGATGTAGGCTTCGCGATGTGGAGTTTGGGAAAGCCGGTAGAGAATCCTCTCCAAAGCATACGCAATGAGTATGGCTTGAAAGTCCTGACCGGATGATCGAGCAATGTTCAGCAAACGCTGTCTAACTGATGCAGCGACGTTCTTGGGTCCTTCAGCCATTGATCGCGAGCGCCTCCAGATAGGGCTGCATCACGGACCAGGCATTGTGTTCTTGGGCGACGGCAGAGACTTCCGATGGCGTGGACTTGCCATCTCGTATGGTCCGACCGAGCGCGTCGATAGCGATCGAGCGTGTCACAAGACGCGATAGGCGGAAGCAGTCGGCGAGCGTTTTGGAAAGCGAGTATATTGGCACGCTGACGCCGGCGATTTCATGATGCTCTACATGAGATGAGTAATGCGGTTCGCCCATTCGCACCGCCTTGATCTTCGGGTAGGCCGCTCTGGGCTTCCATCCCCCATGCGGGATAACCCCCCATATCTGTCGCGGTAGCTCGTCCGTGACCTCATGAAAGGCGAGGGCGGAGACAAGTCCGATGCGAAGCTTGGGATAAAGCTTAGATGTTTCGGCGAGCTGTATGCCTTCTGGTATCTCTGCGTCAGCCCGTTGGTAGAGACCTCGGCCCACTCTAATGAGAAGCCCTTGCTCGACAGCCCGGCTGATTGCCGTCGCAGAGATGCCAGCTTCACGAAGTTCCGAAGCTCTAGTAAGTGTGCTTTGCGAGCAAAGCTCTAGTATGTGATCGACTTCTGTCATCAGTGGTAGATGTTGCAAGCACTCACATTATGCAAGAGTTTCGTGAGCTTTTGTAACAAGTAGATACTTTTCACGCTGACTATTTTGTACCTTGGCACAGACGGCAGTCGGTCGTAGCTCATACACGTGGAGAACAATTTAGGCCACAGAATGGGGAACAATTTTCTTGACGAGACAGCCTAAGTAAATGATATTATTCAAGTATTCGACGGGAGTTTTTGACCTCCCCGGTGCGCCATTCCCCGCGTCCCGAAGACCGTTTCCGTTATGCGCGCCACGACGACGCGGCTTGAAGTCTTATTCGTCTGCGGCCGGGTCGGTGGCGAATTCGGCTTCGACGATGATCTGGACCTCGTCGCCGACGCTGCCGCCGGACAGGTAGGTCATGCCGAAGTCTGTGCGGTCGAGGGTTCCGGTGGCGGAGAAGCCGAGCATGGGACGGCTGGTGAAGGGGTGGGATTCGAGCGCGCCGTTGAAGGTCACGTCGAGCGTCAGCGGCACGGTCACGCCCAGCATCGTCAGGTCGCCCGTCACGTCGGCCGTGTCCGGGCCCGTCAGCGCGACCTCCGTGGAGGTGAAGGTGATTTCGGGGAAGGCGGCGCTATTGAGCAGGCGCTCGTCGCCGCCAACCTTGGCGTCGAAGTCCGTGCGGTCCGTGAAGGGATAGCCCGTGGCGACGGAGGCCGGGTCGATCGTGACCATGAGCGACGCCTCTTCCGGCGCGTTGGGGTCGATGTCGAGCGTGGCTTGGAAGTCGTTGAAGCGCGCCGTGTAGTTGGACAGGCCGAGATGATCGACTTTCCAGACGATGGAGGAGTGGCTGAGGTCCGAGACATAGGTGCCGGCAGGCAGGGTCAGGGACGGCGTCTCGACCGCGCTCATGGCCGTATTCGTGTCCGTCGTGACGGCTTGCGTGGCCTGGGGCGCGGGCGCTTCCGCCTCCGCGTTGGCGGCGCTGCAGGCGCTGAGGACGAAGACGGCGGGCAGGGCAATGGCGGGAACGGCGGCGAGGGAGCGGGGGAAGCGGCGCATGGAAAATCTCCGGTGGGGTCGCGAAAGCGCTGAGATGCACTGGATACGCTTTTGTCGCAGTCCCGGACGCCGCTCAAGACACGTTTCCGACAGAAGGAAGGCCCCGTCTAGCGTGTCCGGCGCGCGGTGAGGTCGATCCGCACCGTCACGGAAAAGCCCACATTCTCCTCGTCCGGATAGGCCCGGCCGATGCCGAAGTCCCGCCGGTCGAGCACCAGTTCGCCGCTCATGGCGGCCGTATCGCCGTCGATCTCCAGCGTGAAGGGCAGGCGGACCGGGATCGTTTCCCCGCGCAGCGCGAGCGCGCCGTCCGCGACGTAGCCGTCCGCGCCGCGCAGCAGGACCGCCTCATACTCTGCTGCCGGGAACCCGGCCGCGTCGAGGAAGTCCGGACCCACCGCGTCGGACGACACGGATCCCAGCGTCAGCGAGCCGGTCCGCACGCGCGCCGTGACCCGGCCGACGGGACCGGAGGCGACGGTGTCGTCGAACTGGATGTCGGCGTCCCAATCCTCGAACCGGCCCGACACGCTCTGGCCCATCTGGAGCACCTCGATGGCGAGCGTGCCGTCATCCACGGCCCAGTCGCCATCCGCCGCGCCGTCCGGGTCTGCGGGCTGCACGGCGGGCGCTGCCTCCGCGGGGGCCTCGGTGGTGCCAGCCTCGATTGTGCCGGCATTGATGGTGGGCAGTTGAGGCGCGCCGAGGATCAGTCCGAGGGCCAGGGCCCCGCTCCAGATCCCCGCGGCAGCCAGCTGGGGAAGCGCGCTCTTCGCGTGCTCGGGCAGCGTTTCCGGGTCCCGACCGGACCACATGCGCGGCAGGGTCAGGTCGCGGTCGACGAAGACATGCTTGAGCGTCCCCGCCACATGCAGCAGCAGCGAGACGATCAGCACTTTCACCAGGAGTTCGTGCAATTCGCCCAGCCGGGCGCTCAGCACCGGATCCTTGGGCACGAAGGGCAGGCCTTGGCCGAACGGCCACCAGATGGGCGCGAAGCCGGAACTCGCCGCATGGTGCGCCCAGCCGGACAGCGGCACGAGTACAAGGCTGCCATAGAGCAGCCAGTGGACCGTCGCGGCCAGCCGTGTCTCGAGAGTCCGGTCCGGGTGGAGCGGGGCCGGGCGGGCCTGCGTCACGGCCCAGCCGATCCGGAACAGGGCGAGGAAGAAGACCGTCACGCCGACCGTCTTGTGCGCGGAGAAGAGCGTCGCCTTGGTCGAGAGCGCCGCGCTGGTGTCGTAGGGCCATTCATAGGCCACCTTGCCCAGCACGCCGCCGGTGATCAGCAGGGCCGCCACCGCCCAGTGGAGCGCCCGCTCCACCGAGCCATAGGCCGTGCGGCTGTTGGTGGGGGCGGTCCGGCGGGGCGCGGCGGTCATGTCGGTCATGAAAACAGTCTATCGCAATGCACCGCGCGCCGATAGTCCGCGGCCATGAGCATCTCCCGGACCATCCTGATCGTGGGCGGCGGCATTGGCGGGCTGACGGCCGCGCTGGCCTGCGCGCGGGCCGGGCACCGGGTC
>JBARXH010000089.1:0-8326 GCA_049647245.1 Litorimonas sp. | reverse complement strand
GGTGGAGCTGACCACGCGGGTCCCCGGCGCGAAGGTCCGGCCGCCCGCATAGAAACAGAAGGCGCACCCCGCCTCGCCCCATTCGAACCCGGCCTCGCGGAAGACGCGGTCCAGCCCTTCCGCTTCTGCGTCGCGCCGTACGGCCATGGACCCCGGCACGCAGATCGCCGTAACCCCGTCCGCGACCCGCCGCCCGCGCAACACGGCGGCTGCCGCGCGCAGGTCGCTGAGGCGGGCATTGGTGCAGGACCCGATGAAGGCCCCGCCGATGGGCAGGCCACCGACGGCCGCGCCCTCTTCCAGCGCCATATAGTCCGATCGGCCCGCCACGCCGTCCAGCCGCCCGGCCTGCCCCGGCGACGTGCCCCAGGTGACCGTGTGGCCCACATCGGCGGCGTCGAAGACATGTTCCGCGTCGAAGGCCGCGTCCGGATCGGTTTTCAGCGTCCGCCAGTGTCCGACCGCCGCGTCCCAGTCCGGTCCCTTCGGCGCGTAGCGTCGGCCTTCCAGGTAGCGGAATGTCCGCTCGTCCGGCGCGACAATGGCCGTGAAAGCCGCCATCTCCACAGCCATGTTGCACAGCGTCAGTCGCGCCTCGATGTCCAGCGCCTCCACGCCTTGGCCGCAGAATTCCACCGCGCAGCGCTTCGCCCCGTCCGCGCCCAGTGCTCCAATGATGTGCAGGATCAGGTCCTTGGCCGTGATCCTGTCGGCCAGTTCTCCGTCCACGCGGATGCGCATTTGCGGCGGGCGTTTCAGGCGCAGCGTGCCTGTCGCCATGGCGTGTTCCGCATCCGTCGACCCGATGCCCCAGGCGGCCGCACCCAAAGCGCCCTGACTGCAGGTGTGGCTGTCGGGACAGACGAGCGTCAGGCCCGGTTGCGCGATGCCGAGTTCGGGAGAGATGACATGGACGATGCCCTGGTCCGCGCTGTCCACGTCGATCAGATTGATCCCGGTGCGGGCTGCCGCCGCGCGGGTCGCCGTGATGAAAACGTCGCCGCCGGGTGTGCGCGCATCGCTGCGGCCACGGCCTTCATCCGTGCTGACGATGTGGTCCATGGTGCAGAAGACGCGCGATGGGTCCAGCGGCGCGCGGCCCGAAGCCAGCAGGCTTTCCAGCGCCACGCTGCCCGTGCGTTCATGCAGGAAGACCCGGTCGATCGCGATCAGGTCCTCGCCGGACGGCAGCGCCGCCACGCGGTGCGCGTTCCAGATCCGGTCGAAAAGGGTGAGTCCCATGGGCTTGTAAGTAGGGCAGCCGCACCGGAATGCGACTGCCCGAAATCAAACGGCGCTGTGCGCGAGCTAGAATTCGATCCCGAAGTCCACACCATAGGTGGCGGGCTCGGAGGCATAGACCGCGTTGGCATTGCCCGTCCCGGCGCGGAAATACTCCTCGTCCGTGATGTTGCGCGCCCAAACGGCGACCGTCCACCCGCCCGCATCCGGACGGTAGGCGAGACGGCCGTTGATGAGCGTCGGGATGTCCGAGAAGGCCGAGGCCGGGGAGTTGGCCACGAGGTTGAAGCTGTCATCCTCGAACGAAATGTCGCCCGACAGGATCAGCTCGCCCTGATAGACCGGCTGGAAGTAGGTCGCGGCGATGTTGGCCTTGTAGGACGGCGCGTTCTTCAGCTCGAGGTCGAGCGCGCACTGGATCGTCACCACGCCGTTCGGGCACGGCACGCCATTATTGGTCAGGCCGCCCGCCTGGGCCAGGTCCAGCTCCGTATATTCCGCATCCAGCAGGCCGAGATTGGCCGACAGTTCGAACCGGTCGTTGGGCGCAAAGGTCAGGTCGAACTCGAAGCCCGAGATCTCGGTCTCCTCCACGTTGAAGCGCGTGAAACCGAGACCGGGGACAGACGCGGCGATCTGGAGATTGTCGTACTGGTTGAAGAAATAGGTGCCGTTGAAGCTCACCCGGTCATCGGCAAAGCGCGACTTGAAGCCCAGCTCCAGCGTGCCGACTTCTTCCTCCTCGACGGGCAGGAAGCAGGCGGTCGGACCGAAACAGTCCGGCGACACGCCCGCGCCCTTGAAGCCCGTGGAGTAGGAGGCGAAGAGCAGCAGGTCCTCGTTGAAATCATAGTCAACCTTGGCGGTGTAGCTGATATTGTCGCCGCCCACGTCGAGCTGGTTGGTCAGGCCCGAGGTGAAGGCGATCCCCTCGAACTCCCGGTCCTCGTCCGTGTAGCGCAGGCCGCCCGTGAAGGTGAAATCGCCCGTGCGCAGCTCGCCCTGAGCGAAGACGGCGATGGACTCCACGTCGGCGGCGACGCGGAACGGGAAGACGAAGGACGTGTCGAGGTTCAGGTCTTCCTTGAAGTAGAAGACACCGGCCACATAGTTGAACGGCCCGTCGAGATTGGAGCTGAGCGTGACTTCCTGGGACAGCTGCTCCTGGTCGGTTTCCTGCAGGTAGGGAAAGCCGATATGGGAGGACAGCTCGTCGTCCAGCTTGCGGAAGGCCGTGATGGACTGGACCGTGAAGCCGCCAATGTCGCCCGTGATCGTGCCGGACAGGCCCTGGCTCTTGGTTTCGTTGGAGAAGCCGGTGAAGCACCCGACGGGGCGGGTGAACTGGAAGGCGCCTGCCGGGGCGTTCGCCGGTCCGGCGTCCACGCAGGACGTCCCCGGCGCGGGTTCCACCGTGAACAGGTCGCCATCCGCGTCGAGCGAGTCGATGATGCTGGACGGGATGGGGTCGCTGTCATCGTCCGTATAGTCGGCGATCAGCAGAACGTCCCAGTTGCCGAAGTCGTGGAACAGCGAGCCCCGGAAGGCCATCGTGTCGAGATCGCCCACATTCTCCACGCCCTGCCCGGCCAGCGTGCCGTTCGGGTTGATATCGAAGAAGCCGTCACGCGTCTTGTACAGGCCCGACAGGCGCACGGCGGTGTCGTCGCCCAGCGGAAGGTTGACCGTGCCTTTGATGTCGGCCCGGTCGTAGTTTCCGTAGGTCACGCGGGCATTGCCGCCGAACTCGCCCGGCTCCGGCTTCACGGTCGTGATCTTCAGCGCACCGCCATTGGAGTTGCGGCCATAGAGCGTGCCTTGCGGACCGCGCAGCACTTCGATCTGCTCCAGATCGACCAGGTCCAGCAGCGACCCGACGAGGCGGCCATAATAGACGCCGTCCACATAGGTCCCGACGGCAGGCTCCACGAGACCGCGCGATTCATCCTCGCCGATGCCGCGCAGGAAGATGCGCGCCGCATTGGCCGTGCCGGTATTGGTGCCGAGGTTCAGGTTGGGAACGAAGCTCGCAATGTCGAGCGTGTCCTCGATCTGGCGGATCTCAAGATCTTCTGCCGTCAGGACCGTAAGGGAGACGGGCACATCCTGCGCGGTTTCGGCCCGGCGCTGCGCCGTCGTGATGACTTCGTCGATCTGGGCGAAAGCGTTGGTGGGCAGCATCATCGCGCCGATGAGCGCGGCGGCCGATGCGGTGCGGCTCAGCAGTTTCGTGTTCGGTGTGCGGGTCATTCTTGTGCTCCTTCAGAACATGACGCCCCACCCCGGCGGCGTCTTTGGTCGATATCGGTCCCGTATGAGCAGGCTTCCCCACCTGATCCCCTGACTTCCATCCCGCAGGCGGGGTGGCATCAGATGTCGCGGATTTGGGTTCGCGACACGCGGCGCGTCTTGACATGTAACAAATATTACGGCGGAAATGTCGCGGACTGTTGCAAACATGCCGCACCGCCAAGCAACACACCGCGCCTTCCACGCGGCCATGCCCGCCATGCGGGCACACGCAGGCACCTGGGTCGGCCGCTACCGCCATATCGGGTCCCAAGGCGAGCCGCTCGGCGCTCATGACAGCCACGTCGTCTGCGAGTTCCCGGACTCCGGCCCCTTCGCCTATGTCCAGCACAACACGTTTACCTTTGATGACGGACGGGTCGAGACGGCCCGGCTCGACGGGACCTTCCGCGACGGCCGCCTCTGGTGGGACGAACCGACCTTTTCCGGCTCGGCCTGGGAAACGAAGGACGGGCTGATCCTTCTGCATCTCGACCGGAAGGACCTGCCGGGCGTGGTGTTCTGGGAAATCATCCTGCCGCCGGTGAACGGATTGCGCTCCCGGACCTGGCATTTCGTGAAGGACGGGGCGCTCATCCGCCGCACCCTGTGCGAGGAGAGACGCGCGTGAGGTTTGACGCACGCCAAGACGCCGCCCCGCACCCGGCCTAGGACACCCGCATGAACAAGCCCGTGATCGACACCCTGACGCAAATTCTCGGCACGGACGGCCTCAGCGAGACCGAGGCCGACCGCGCGCTCTTTTCCGAGGACATTTGGGCGAAGGGCGAAACGGCCGACTTCGTCATCGCGCCGACCACGACAAACCAGTTGGCCGACGCGGTCGCCGTGGCCCACCGCGCGAAGATGCCGCTCAACCCGCGCGGCGGCGGCATGAGCTACACCAAGGGCTACACGCCCGACCGGACGGGCACGGCGATGCTGGACCTGTCCAGGATGGACCGGATCCTCGAGATCAACGAAGCCGACATGACGGTGACGGTGCAGGCGGGCGTGACCTGGGCGGAACTGCACCGGGCGCTTGCCCCCAAGGGGCTGCGCACGCCCTTCTGGGGGCCGCTGTCCGGACTGAGTTCGACCATCGGCGGCGGGCTGTCGCAGAACAACGCCTTCTTCGGCGCGGGCACGCACGGCCCGTCCACCGACTCCGTGACCTCGCTCACGGTCGTCCTCGCCGACGGCACGATCGTGAAGACCGGAACGGCAGCCAGCCCGAAGGGCAAGCCCTTCTGGCGCCAGTACGGCCCGGACCTGACGGGCCTCTTCCTCGCCGACGCCGGGGCCTTCGGCTACAAGGCTGAAGCCACGCTCCGGCTCATCCCGCTACCCACGGATGAGGACCATGCCAGCGTCGAATTCGACGAGCCCGAAAGCTGGGCGGAGGCGATGGCGGAGATGGGCCGGATCGGGTTCGCGTGCGAACTGTTCGGGTTCGACCCCAACCTGCAGGTCGTGCGCATGAAGCGCGCCAGCCTCGCCGCCGACTTCAAGACGCTGGGCAATGTCGTGACCAAGGCGAAGGGCGGGTTGATGAAGGGGCTGAAGGACGGCGCGAAAGTCGTTCTGTCCGGCCGGAACTTCATCGACGATGCCGCCTACAGCCTGCACTGGATCGTGGAAGGCTACAGTCCCGGCGAGGTCGCCGCCAAGATGGACCGGCTGAAAGCGATCGCGGCCCGGCATGGCGGCAGGGAGATCGAGAACTCCATCCCCAAGATCATGCGCACCAACCCGTTCGGGCCGCTCAACAGCGTGCTCGGACCGCAGGGCGAACGCTGGGTGCCGATCCACGGCATCGTGTCGATGGGCGACGGCCCGGCCTGCGTCGCCGCCATGGATGCGATGTTCGCAGGCATGAAGGCCGAACTGGACGCGCACGACATCGTCACGGGCTACCTGCTCACGACCCTGTCCACCAACGGCTATTTGGTGGAGCCGGTCTTCATCTGGCCGGAGGAAATCCACCCCATCCACGAAAGGACGGTCGACACCGCCACGCTGAAGCGCGCCAAGCGGTTCGAGGCCAACCCGGAGGCGACCGCGCTGGTCACCCAGGCACGTCAGAACGTGATGGACATTTTCACCGAGTTCGGCGCCGCCCATTTCCAGATCGGCCGCACCTATCCCTATCACGACAACATGTCGGACGAGACGAAGGGCGTGCTGGAAGGCATCAAGCGGTTGCTGGACCCGGACGGCCTCGTCAATGCGGGCTCCCTCGGTCTGAACAAGGCCTAGGACCGTGCATCTGATCCGCGCGGCCACCCTCACCTCGTCCGATCTCGACCGGACGGTGGCGTGGTACACAAAATGGCTCGACTACGTCGTGGTCGAGGACGACCGCCTGCACGCGGATGTGGCGGAGAGCTGGAATGCGCCGCGCGCGGGCTGGAAACGCTCCGTCGTGCTGCGGCCTGCCTCCGGCCGGAACGTCTTCCTGCGCTTCGTGGAGCAGGAGCCGCATCCGGATTACGAACCCCTCAAGACCTATGGCTGGAACGCGGTAGAAATCTGCACGCAGGACACGGACGCCGTGAATGCGCGCATGATGGAAGGGCCGTTCGAGATCATAGGCCCCCCCAAGAAGATCGCGGGCCTCGACGCCATCTATCCCATGCAGGTGATGGGGCCGGACCGGGAGGTCGTCTATCTCACGCAGATCAACGAGGACCTGCCGCAATACGACCTGCCCCGCGCCAGCAGCCTGATCGACAGCCTGTTCATCCTCGTGGCCGGATCGCCCGACATGCAGGCTCATCTGGACTGGCTGGAGGACGCGCTGCTCCTGTCGCCGGGCCGGACCATGGAGATCGACTACACCATGATCAACAAGGCGCACGGCCTGCCCGGCGGCACGCAGCATGCGCTGGCCACGGTCACGCACGGGCGCGACTGCTTCCTGGAGATCGACCAGTATCCGCCAGGCTCCACCGTGCGGCCCCGCCGCGAGGGCGAACTCTACCCCGGCATCGCGGTCGCGACCTTCCATCATCCCGACTTCGACGCCGTGCTGGAGAAATCCGGCGCGACCGCCGTCACGCCGCCCGGCATCGTCTACGGCGGCAAGCGCGCCTTCACCACGGCCTCCCCTGACGGGACGCTCTACGAAATTGTCGAGACAGAAGGGCCGAAGACATGAAGCAGGTCGTCCTCAAGCACGCACTGACCGACAAGCCGGTCGCAGCCGACTTCAAGCTGATCGACGTGGCCGTGCCGGAATGCCCCGACAAGGGCGTGCTGGTCCGGGTGAAGCACATCTCGCTCGATCCCTATGTCGGCACGCGGCTGCGCGGCCAGCATATGGGCGAACCCGCGCCGGAGCCGGGGTCCGGCCTCGTGCCGGGCGCGGTCGTCGGCGAGGTGATCGAAAGCCGGTCGGAGCATTTCGGTGTCGGCGACCATGTCCACTCCATGGAAGGCGGCTGGGTCGAGACCGCCGCCCTCTCCTCCTGCGACTGCCAGAAGATCGACCCGGACTCCGCGCCGCTGGACGCCTATATCGGCGTGCTCGGCATGCCCGGCCTGACGGCCTGGGCCGGCGTGACCCAGCTGGCGGACGTGAAGGCCGGAGAGACCTTCATGGTCGATGCCGCGTCGGGACCGGTCGGTGCGACGGCCGCCCAGATCGCCAAGGTGCGCGGCGCAGCGCGAACGGTCGGCATTGCGGGCGGGCCGGAAAAGTGCGCACTTGCGACGGACAGGTTCGGGTTCGACGCCTGCCTCGACTACAAGGCGGACGGGTGGGAAAACGGCTTGGCCGACGCCCTGCCCCGCGGCCTCGACGTGCATTTCGAGAATGTCGGCGATGCCATGCTCGCCCTCGCCATGCAGAAACTGAACCTCTACGGCCGCGTCGTTCTGTGCGGTCTGGCGGGCCATTACCATGGCGGCCCGCCCGCCATGACCAGCGTAGGGATGATCGTCGGCAAGCGCGCCCAGATGATGGGCCTCGTCGTCTACGACTATTACGACCGGTGGGACGAGTTCCGCGCCGAAATCGCCCCGCACGTCAAGTCCGGGGCCATCGCTTACGTCCATGACGAGGTGCACGGTCTGAATAATGCCAGCGCGCTGATGGAGCGCCTGGTGCGCGGACGAAATGTCGGAAAAGCGGTGGTAACGCTGCCATGACATCCCAGGGGAGAACGCATCGCAGCTGGCGCGGACAGATCGCCTACACGTCGAAGAAGCCCGAGCGCATGAACGAAGAGCGCGGGCGCGAGAGCTTCACCCTGCACGAACAGACGGACGGCACGTCGGTCCTCCACGCCCATACGGAGATCGATGACGCGCCGGACGTGTTGCGCGACGTGGTGGCGAGTTTCGAGACCGCCACGATGGCGCCGATCGACGGCTTTTCGCGCCTGTCCGTAGGCGGCGTCTACGAAGGCTGCGGCTGGTTCCAGTTCGACGCCGCCCATGCGCGCTTCAACGGGCACAACCGGACGCTGGGTCCCAACAGCGCGGAGCTTTCCCTTGACGCGCGCACGCCCTGGTTCGGGCACCATGCCATCGTCAATGACGGCTTTCTCGGACGGCTCTTTCCGATGGATGCCAAGCCCGGCAAGCTGAGCCTGAAACAGGTCATGATGAGTTCGCCCGACCACCGCGGCGCGACGGGTCCAGAGCTGTTCCCGCTGGACTTCGGCATCGTCTATGAAGGCGACGAGACGGTCACCGTCGGCGCGGGCACGTTCGAGGCGCGCAAGTTTTCCATCGTCGATACGGCCGAAGGCCTGCCGGAGGAACATCCGCCCTACGAGATGTGGTGCGC
>JBARXH010000088.1:0-8178 GCA_049647245.1 Litorimonas sp. | reverse complement strand
GCCAAGGGGTTCGCCCTGCCGCGGCGTCTGCCGGTGGTGGGCGTGGATGCGTTGCAAGTCGAGGCGGAGCGCGTCCGGCACGTCCATGACGATCATCTGGTCGTGGTGCTGCGCGACGTGAAGCGCGGCGAGGTCTTCGCCGCGCAGTACAGCCGCGGCGTGGCCCTGGACCCCCCGCGCGCCATGACGATGGAGGCGGCGCATGAGCTTGCCGAAACGCTGCAGGCCGCGACCTACACGGCGGAGACCTGCGATGTGCGCGTTCTGGCGACGATGGCCGGGGAGCTCGACCCTGCCGACTATCCGGCCGAGCCGCTCTACGCCCGCGCGCCGGATGCCAAGCTGCCGGGCGGCATTGCGCCGTCATGACCGTGCGGCGGCTCCGGGCGACCGACGCCGACGCCATGGCGCGGATCCACGCAGGCAGTTTCGACAAGCCCTGGCCCGCGCTCGACATGGCCGTCCACCTGTCTCGCGACTTGTGCCTGGGCTGCGGCGATCCGCTGTCCAGTTTCGCGGTCCTGCGCCGCTCCGACGTGGACGCCGAAGTGCTGACCGTCGCCACCGCGCCGGGCGAACGGGGCAGGGGCCAGGCCGGACAGGTCCTCGAAGCAGCGATCCGGACCCTGTCCGAAAGCGGGTTGCGCGATCTCTTCCTCGAAGTCGCGGAGGACAACGCTCCGGCCCGGGCGCTGTATGCGCGGCTGGGTTTCCAACCCATCGGCCGCAGGCCCGGCTACTATGCCCGGCCGGGCGGCCGCATGGCGGCGGTGACCTATTCGCGCGGACTTGCCCCGGTCGTGCTGGACGACTCCCCCCCGGACGGTTAAGCGGTTCCCATGCCGCATACGGAAACCTGGATCGAGAAGAAGTGCGTGGAGAAGGGTCTGCGCATGACCGAACAGCGTCGGGTCATCGCCAAGGTGCTGGCCCGGTCGGACGACCATCCCGACGCGGAAGAGCTCTACAAGCGCGCCTCCGATATCGATCCGAAGATCAGCCTCGCCACTGTATACCGCACCGTGAGGCTGTTCGCCGATAGCGGTATCATCGAGATGCACGACTTCCGCGACGGCCGCGCCCGCTACGAAGCTGCCGATGCCGAGCACCATGACCATCTGATCGATGTTCAAAGCGGCGAAGTGATCGAATTCGTCGACGACGAGATCGAGGAACTCCAGCACCGCATCGCCGAAAAGCTCGGCTACGAACTGGTGGACCACCGGCTCGAGCTCTACGGGCGCAAGAAGAAGCCCGTATAGGCCGGTGTTCGGCTCCCTGTTCGGCAGGGCGCGACTCGTCGATCCGGACGTCGCCGCATGGCAGTATGACGGCTTCGCCTGGCTGATCGACCACTTCTCCACGGCACCCGGCCTGCCCGACGGCGCGCTGTGGCGGCCCGTGCCCGAGCATTTCCCCGAAGCGCCGGGCGATCTGGCCGCCCATCTGTTCGAGACCGTCCGGCGGCAATACGGCTTTGCGGACCACCTCCTGTTCGAGCCGGTCGCCGTGGACGTTCTGCCTAACCAGCTGCTGGACGGGGGCGGGGTGATCGAATCCGACGCGGAAGCGGCCTGTGCGACCTATCAGCGGATCGACCGGGCAGGCCTGCCCCCGCGCGAGCTGATCCACTATGACGACGCCATGGACGCGACCGACATGGTGGCGACCTTCGCGCACGAACTGGCCCACGCCGCGCATCAGCGCGCGCCGGAATGGGCGGAGGTCGCCCCCAATCCCGCGCCGGGGGAGGACCCGGACTGGCAACTCTACGAGCTCTTCACGGACCTGACCGCCGTCTATTTCGGATACGGGCTGTTCCTCGCAAATACGCGCCACGACGTGGTGGTCGGGGACAATGAATGGGCGGGCGCGGAGGTGTTCGGCGCAGGCTACCTGCCCGAAGCGGATCTCGTCTTCGCCACGGCACTGTTCCTTGCGGTCCGGGGCGAGCCGGTCGATCTCGCCCTGCCGCATCTCAAGCCGCGCCTGCGCAAGCTGATGCAACGGGCGGCGCGGCAACTCGAAGGCGATGCGGAGCGGGTCGACGCCCTGCGCCGCCGCAGGCCCGCCCACGGTCCCCGGCCGGGTGAACCGCGCCTTGGCGATTGCCGCGCGGTGAAATCCTATCCGATGGAGGAGGCCGACAGCGCCCGCAGCACCTCGTAGTCGGCAAGACAGGTCTCGAATATTTCGCGATGCTTGGGCGAGACGTCCGGCAGGCGTCCCGGCGCTGGCCCGAACCCGGTGGAGGCTTCGACCGATGCGTACCAGTAAGGCGCCCAGGGACCGTCTTCCGGACGCGGCCCCGCCGCCCAGCACAGCATGGCCTGATCGAACGGAATGCCGAACCCGGCCTCGCAGATCCGCCGCAGGTCTGCCTCCGGACCGGACAGGACCGCGTCGCTGTCCACAACCAGCGGCGTCCTTCCCGTGACGGCTCCGATCTCCTCGTGGAGAGCGCGAAGACGGGCGAAGCCCAGATCCTCCCCCACGAAGTCCGGCCGTCCGCGGGCGTAGGAGGCGATGACCCGCGCCGGGTGGCGGATCAGTAGGACGTGCCGCGCCTCGCTCATCCAGCCCGTCGGCATCCCGTCGATCATGTGGTGCGCCATGTGTTTCTGGAAGTGGTAATCGGCCTTCACAGGGGCGAGCAGCCGGTCCGCGATCCTTGCCGCATCCGTGTCGCAGGCGGCGAGCGTCTCCGCCCGGCCCGGATGGTCCAGTCCTGTGCGGTCGAGGAAGGCCGCGAAGAAGGGTTCGTCCCAGCAGACCGTGTCGCGGCGCGCCCCGAAGCTGCGCATCATGGCCGTGGAGATGTTGCGCGGCCCCGACCAGAGGCAGAGGACGGCGCTCACCGGGACACGCGCTCGATCAGCTCCAGATAGAGGCGCTGCAGGCGCTCCACCATGGGTCCGCGCCGTCCGTCGCCGAGCGTGCGTCCGTCGATCGTGCCGACCGGGGCGAGGCCGGCGAACGTCCCCGTGGTGAAGGCTTCGTCGGCGGCGTAGCAATGGCGCAGGGTGAAGTTACGCTCGTGCACGGGAATGCCGTTTTCGCGGCACAGATCGATCACCTTGCCGCGCGTGATCCCGCCCAGGCAGTAGTCGCCCGTGGAGGTCCAGACTTCCTGTCCATTGTTTCCTTGGCGCACGATGAAGAAGTGGGTGCTGTTGCAGGTCGCCACGAACCCTTGCGGGTCCAGCATGATCGCCTCGTCCGCGCCTGCCTCTATGCCCTGAATGCAGGCGGTAATGCAGTTGATCTTGGAATGGCTGTTCAGGCCCGGGTCCTGCACATCCGCGCGGCCCCGCCGTGTCGCGACGCTTTGCAGGCGCAGGGGGTGTTCGGCCGTGGCCGGGTCGGGCTGCTTGAATTCCGGCGCGATGACGATGGTCGCGGGCGAAATGATCACGCGCGGGTCCTGATAGGGGGTGGAGCGCAGGCCGCGCGTCACCATCAGGCGGATGTGGACATGGTCCGCCATGCCGTTGGCGGACAGGGTCTGGTGCAGACGCTCCGCCAGTTCCGCCCTGGTGACGCCCGGATCGATGTGCAGCGCGGCCAGACCTTCCCACAGCCGGTCGAGATGATCCTCCAGAAAGGCGATCCGGCCTGCATGGACGCGCAAGCCTTCCCACACGCCATCGCCCAGCATGAACCCGCTGTCGAAGACATTGACCACCGCCTGGTCCCGCGGGACCAGCGTCCCGTTGACATTGAACAGCACGGCCGCGTTGCGGTCGTCGGGAAGGTAGGAGTGTGTGCCAAAGGACATGCCACGCACTAGAACACGAAATAGGTTTTAGAAGCTACCTTTGAAGAAAAGCCTCCAGCCGTTCGAAAGCGATGCGCTTGTCCAGAGCGTGGTTCCTCGATGGACCGATTCTTTGGGATAGATCGTAAGCTTTGAACGCATCATCCTCGCACTCCGAATAGCAACTGCTCACGTCGGCGGGCCAATCCCGGCCATTCGCTGTCCAATCGGCAAAGGCGATCAAGAGGTCGCGCGCTTCTCTTCCGTAGAGTCGGGTTTCCGAAGGCTCCGAGCGTGTCGCGGCGAAAAATGGTTTCCAGCGGATGATCCCGTCTCGATCGAAAGTTCTGACTGTCATCAATTCCGGAAGAAACTGATCAAAGTCTTCCAGCACAGCATAGGTCACGTCCGTGAAGCCATCGTCTCGGAGTTCTGCGAACACCGGCTGTCCTCGGAACATAAACAGATCCGATGAGAGATCGGAGGCTCTGAGACGTGTTTCGGTTTCATCCTTCTTGTCGGGCGGAACGGACACATAGGGGTGAGCTCTGGCCTGATCGAGCCTTTCCAAGAGTGCATCGCGTTCAGCATTCGCGCTATCGCTGTGATGCCGACAAACAGATAAGTCGGTTAAGTCTACGCGGTTTCGCCACTTCTGAGAGTAGTAGACACAATCTTTAAGGCGGGCGATCGGATAGTCTCGGCCCGTTGTTTGAAAGCCGAAAACCGCTTCCTCGATGACGGGAGAGCAGGGCGGTATCGTATAAACACCTTCGTGCCGTTCCAAAACGAGGATCATCGCGGTCCCCAATTCGGCATGATCCTGACAGGACGTGTCGCTGTCGAAATCGTGAACCTTGATCGCTCCAGTCAGAGAGGACCCGAGAGGATCGATGACGTGGTAAGTTGTGGATACGTAGAAAAAGCTATCCGCGCGTCGTTCCAGCCTTTGGCTGATGCCAACACCAATGATCGCAGTCCGGCCTTCCGACATCTCGCGGGCTGTGGTTGCCTCCTGCACGGGCGCGCAGCTGCAGGCATTCACGGTGGGGGCAGATGCCAGGAGAAGTGCCAGAGCTATAAAAAGCATGCGCATGGCACTATGGTAGGCGTGACTTATACGGTTCTGCAAACTATTCCGCCGGGACCAGCCCGGGAGCCTGTTCCGGCACGGCGGTCTCGCCGTAGATGGCCCGGTCGGCGATGACGGCGGCGTGGGGGGCGAAGTGGAGGATTTCCCAGCGACCGTCGAAATGTTCCACCAGCGCGGTGCAGCTCTCCACCCAGTCGCCCGTATTCTTGTAGGCGATCCCGCCAATGTCGCGCTGTTCGGCCACGTGGATGTGGCCGCAGATCGCCCCGTCGAAACCCTTGCGGCGGCAGTAGTCCGCAACGTGGCCTTCGAAGGAGTGAATGAAATTCATGGCTCGCTTGGTGCGGGACTTCAGCGTCTTCGACAGCGACCAGTATTCCAGCCCCATGACGCGCCGCACCGCATTCAGCCTGGTGTTGATCCACAGCAGCAGATTGTAGGCGCTGTCGCCCAGATGCATGATCCATTTGCGGTCCGCACGCATCAGGCCGTCGAACATGTCGCCATGCACGACAAGATAGCGCTTCCCGTCCTCGCCGTCATGGACGGCGCGGTTGCGCACGGCGATGTCGCCGAACATCAGCCTGAACTTCAGGAAACCGCGCAGGAATTCATCGTGATTGCCGATGATGTAGGTCACGTCCGTGCCGCGCTTGGCCGCTGTGAGGATGCGCCGCACCACATTGGTGTGGGCCTGCGGCCAGAACCATTTCTTGCGCAGCCGCCAGCCGTCGATGATGTCGCCGACGAGGTAGAGCCGCTCCGACGTATGTTCCTTCATGAACACGCAGAGCGCTTCGGCCTGGCAGCCCTTGGAGCCGAGATGCAGGTCCGAGATGAATATGGTGCGGTAATGCGGCATTGGCCCGCGCCGCTAAGGTGATTTGGTGTCCGGCGTGTGACGCCGGCGTTTCACTCCCGTGACGGTCAAAGGCGACAAATCCGGCGCCGCGTTTGCGTTTCCTATACGCCTGGCCGCTATTCGGAGAGGATGGAGGCGCTCTTTCACTGGATCGGCCATTGGACCGGCATGGTTGCAAGCCGGATCGGCGAGTGGCCCGTCCTGGCGGGCCTGCTCGTCTTCCCGCCGCTCATTTGGATGCTTCGCAGAGCCTTTCGACCGGGGCGATGGCCGCATCGGGACGCATCCATGCCGACAGGCTCCACGGAGCGCGCGGCGTGGCACGGCATCATCCAGAACATCGGGCTGCTCGCCTTGAACGGCGTTGTCTGGACATTCTGCGCCTATCTGTTCGCCGGGGTCGGACAGGCGCTGCCGTTGCCCGGCAAGATGGACCCGTTCGGGACATGGCCCTTGTTCGCCCAAACGCTGGCCATGCTACTGATTTTCGATCTGGCCTATTACATCAATCACCGGATGATCCACACCAAGTGGCTCTGGCCGATCCACGTGCTGCACCATTCCGACCGGGCCATGACCTTCTCGACGGCCTATCGCATCCATATCCTCCAGGGCGCGCACTTCGCGCTCTTGAGCCTTGTGCTGATCGGGTGGTTAAGCCTGCCCGCCGAGGCGGCTGCGCTGACCTTCGTGATCCGCAACTGGTACGGCATGTACGTGCACTCCCGCCTTCCCGTCCGGCATGGGTGGCTTGAGCCGGTTCTCGTCTCGCCCAACTATCACCGCTGGCACCATGCGGACGATCCGGATGTCTACGGCAAGAACCTCGCCGACATGTTCCCCGTCTGGGACATTCTGTTCGGCACTCATCACCGCGCGGGCTGGTGCGACGTGCCGCTCGGCGTGTCGGGGGCTCCGGACGACATCTTCCGGGCGCAGCTCCATCCGTTTGCCAGATGGCGGGACTTGTGGCGCGGCCGGACCGGAGCGCCCCACACGGAACCGGATGCCCCCGTCGGGTCCTGACCGCGAAACTTGATTCATCCGCCCGCCCGGACCACATGGCGGGCCGTGACCGAAGCTGTGGACGTAATAACGCTGGGCTGCCGCCTGAACGCATCGGAATCCGATGCGATGGCCGCGCTTGCGCGGGACGAAGGCCTGCAGAACGCCGTGGTCATCAACACCTGCGCGGTCACCAACGAGGCGGTCGCCGAAAGCCGTCGCCGCGTGCGCAAGGCGCGGCGCGACCGGCCGGACGCCACCGTGATCGTGACGGGCTGCGCCGCACAGATCGATCCCGCCGCCTTTGCCGCCATGCCGGAAGTCGACAAGGTTCTGGGCAATCACGACAAGATGCTGCCGGGTGCGTTCGCCCCGGAGCGGTTCGGGGCGGCGACCGAGCGCATCCGCGTCAACGATATCATGGCCGTGCGGGACAGTGCGCCGCAATTCCTCGGATCCGCCAACAGCCCGGAGCGCGCGCAGAGCCGCACGCGGGCCTTCCTGCAGGTGCAGAATGGCTGCGACCACCGCTGCACCTTCTGCATTATTCCCTACGGCCGGGGGAATGCGCGATCCGTCCCGGCAGGCGAAGTCGTGTCCCACGTGCGCAACCTCGTCCGGCAGGGCTACCGCGAGGTGGTGCTGACGGGGGTGGATCTGTCGAGCTGGGGCGGGGACCTGCCGGGCACGCCGCCGCTGGGCGATCTGGTCCGGCGCATCCTGAAGCTCGTGCCGGAACTGCCGCGCCTGCGCTTCTCCTCCATCGACCCGGCGGAAGTGGATCCCGTCCTGTTCGAGCTGATCGTCGGCGAACCGCGTGTGACGCCCTATCTGCACCTGTCGCTCCAGGCGGGCGACGACATGATCCTGAAGCGCATGAAGCGCCGCCATTCCCGGCAGCAGGTCATCGACCTGTGTGCGGCGCTGCGGGACCGCCGCCCGGAGATCACCTTCGGCGCGGACATGATCGCCGGCTTTCCGACCGAGGACGAGGCCATGTTCGAGAATTCGCGGCGCATCGTGGCCGAGATCGGCATCCCCTGGCTGCACGTCTTCCCCTATTCGGCGCGCGAGGGCACGCCCGCCGCGAAGATCCCGCCCGTGGACGGTAACATCGTCAAGGCGCGCGCACGTGCGTTGCGCGATGAGGGGGCGGCCGTGAAGGCGGCCCATCTGGTATCGCGCATGGGTGACCGGGATGTGGCCCTGTTCGAGGAGAACGGGAATGGACGCCTGCCGGATTTCAGCCTCGTGCGGGTCGATAATCCGCCGCCTGCGGGTTCGCTTGCGTCCGTCACCGTGATAGGCGCGCGCAACGATCACCTCATCGGGACGCTTCATGGCTGAAAAGAAGAAACGCGGTTTCCTGTCCAAGCTCGGCTTCAAGAGCAAGGAAGAGAAGATCGCCATCGAAGCGGCCGAAAAGGCCGCGGCGCAGGCGAAGATCGACGAGCAGATGGC
>JBARXH010000087.1:0-2857 GCA_049647245.1 Litorimonas sp. | reverse complement strand
CCCACGTGCAGGCCGCAAGGACCCAGTCCGACACGATCCGCCGCGTCGGCCGCACGCCGACCCTGACGCCCATCGACCGCTTCGGCTTGCGGATTGTCGCGCCTCTTCTTTTGGCACTGGCTCTGTTTCTCGCCTTCGGCCTGTCGCTGGAGCGCACGCGCCGCGCCCTTTCGCCCGGCTGGCTGCCGCCGACCAACCCATACGCCGTGACGTTCGAAGCGTGGGTGGACCCGCCCGACTATACGGGGCGTCCGCCCATCTACGCGCAGGGCGACGGCCCCATTCGCGCGCCCCAGGGCTCCACCCTGGTGGTCCGAGCCTCGGGCGCGTCCGCCCTGCCCCGGCCGCGCTACATCGCCGGGCCGGACACGCGCTTTCTCGATACGAACGAGCTGGGCCGCAACAGCGTCGAAGTGCGCACCGTGGTCGAGGCCTCCGGCGTGCTGGACTGGCGGATCGGGCCTCGCCGCAAGGCCTTCGCCGTCTCGGTCGACCCGGACCAGATCCCCGAAATCGACGTGATCGCTCCCGCGGAAGCCGACCAGCGGGACCGGCTCGTGCTCGAATTCGACGCCTTCGACGATTACGGCGTCGAGCAGGTTCTGCTCCAGATGGTCGAGCTGGAAGACGGCATGGTCCCGGTCACCGCCTTCGACGCAGAACCCAGTGAGACGGATACGCGCGCCGGAGGCTTCCAGGAAGCCGTGGCGCGGTCGCTGAAGCTGGACCTCACGCGCCATCCGCTGGCCGGGCGCAAGGTCATCGCCCGCCTGGTCGCCGTGGACGGCGCGGGCCAGCGCGGGTTCAGCGATCCGTTCTACACCACCGTCCCGGACCGCATTTTCGTGGAGCCGCTGGCCAAGGCCATCATCGAACAGCGCGGCCTTCTGCTGGCGGGGACGGACGAATACGCGCCGCCCCCGGCGACGGGCCGTCCCGACAACGATGCCTCGGACGGTACGTTCGACACGTTCCAGACCGAATGGCGGCTGGGGCGCGCGCCCGCGCCCGTGCAGCGCACGGTCGATCTGATCGACGCGGTGACGGACGCGCCGGATCCGACGCTGTTCAACGACCCGGTCGTCTATCTGGGACTGCGCCACGTGGCGCGCTCCCTCCGATATGCCCGCTCCGCCGACGCGCTGAACGGTCTGCCGGACCATATGTGGACACTGGCGAATCGGGCGGAGTTCGGGGTGCTGGGCACGGCCCTGCAGGAAATGCAGGAGGCGGAAGCGGCCCTGCGCGAAGGCATCGCCCGCCGCGCTTCCCAGCGCGAGATCGACACGCTGTTCAACCGCTACAACCAGGCGGTCGACACCTACATGGAGGAGCTGCGCCGCAGCGCCACCATCGGCGATCCATCGGAAGGCGGCGGGGGGCAGTCCATGGGCTCCGTCGACGAGATCCAGGAGATGCTCGACGCCATCGAGGAAGCCAACCGCCGGGGCGACACGGAAGGCGCGCGCCAGGCTCTGGCCGCGCTCGCCGAGTTGCTGGAAAACATGCAGATGCAGATCAATCCGGGCGGCAGCGGGGGCGAAGGCGAGCCGCAGGACGAGATGACCGAGGAGATGCGCGAAGCGCTGGAGGAGCTGGCTGAGAGCCTCGGCGAGCAGCGCGACCTGCAGGACCAGACCCGGCAGGCCGAGCGTGACGAGTTGATCGAGCAGTTCGGCGGAGAGGGCCGCGCCGACACTCCGTCCGCAGAGGAGCTGGCCGAACGTCAGGAAGCGCTTGAAGAACTTGTCGAAGGCCTGCGCGAGCAGCTGGCGGAGTCCGGCGAGCGCAGTGCCGCCCAGCCGGGCGAACAGGAGGGCGAGACAGGCGCGGGCGAGGAAGAGGGCGAGAGCGAAGGCGGCCGCGGCACGGACGAGGCGGTCTCCGATGCGCTGGGCGCGATGCAGGAGTCCCGCGACGCGCTCGGCCAAGGCAATTTCGCCCAATCCCGCGAGGCGCAGGACGCCGCCATCCAGGCGCTGCGCGAGGCCGGAGACGCCCTGTCACAGGAACTGGCGGACGCCCTGCGCGAGGGACAGGCCGAAGGCCAGGGCGGCGAGCAAGCCGACCCGCTGGGCCGAAACCTCGACGGGATGGATTCGGACAATGCGGAATCCGACATCGACCCGCGCGACAATGCGGAACGCTCCCGCGAAATCCTGGACGAGCTGCGCCGCCGCGCCGCCGAAGCGGAACGCGACCAGCAGGAGCAGGACTATTTGGACCGTCTGCTGAGACGCTTCTAGCGCGCCGGCCGACGGGACGCGGGATCTATTGCGCGCCCCACAGCAGGCGCTTGGAGGCAAAGCCCTTCAGGCCCTGATCCGTCCGGATGCGGCAGTGACTGGGCAGATCGCAATCCTCCACCTTCACCAGAGCGCCCTGTTCGACGCGCGCGAGCACGGAAGCACCCGCGCCGGGCCGGTCGAGCATGGCTCCGTCGGCGCTGAACACCGCGAAGCGCTCACCCGACAGGGCGGGTTTGCGGACCCAGGCTTCGTCGCCGTCCATGTCGCGGACCTTCCGCCACATCTCCGTCTCGGCCACCACGATCAGGGGCAGGCCTCGGCGGCGATACTGGTAGGCGACCGAATGGCCGCGGGACGGACCCGTCCGGGCATTCACCCGGCCGAACTTCAGGCTCACGAAACGGGGCACGTCGAAGCCCGAAGGGGTCTGCGCAGCATCCACCGCATAGATCCCGTCAAAGGCGCGGGTCGCGTCCAGCGCGGGCGTGTCGGGTACGTAGAAGCGCGTGTCGGAGCCGGAAGGACCGGCAATCGAGGCATGGGCCACAGAGCCGGACGACAGGGCGGGCTCGCGGTCGGAGGCCACGGCCACCACGCCCAGGCAGAGC
>JBARXH010000086.1:0-11700 GCA_049647245.1 Litorimonas sp. | reverse complement strand
GTCTAGCGCCTTCTGGGCGTCGGCCTTCAGAATACGGCCTTCCTTGCCCGTACCGGTAATCTTGGAGGCATCGAGGTCGTTGTCGCGGATGATCTTGGCGGCCGCCGGCATGACGTGGACATCGTTGGGCGCGCCCTCGACATTGGTGCCGGGGATGCCTTCGGTCTTGTGCTTCTCGATCGCTTCGGTCGAAACGGGCTGGGCGGAGGTCCCGCCGGAGTTCGACTCGCCCATGCGCGCCAGAGTCTGGCCGATCGTGGCGACATCGCCTTCCGCGACGAGAATTTCCGTCAGGATGCCCGCTCTGGGGGCGACCAGTTCCTGGGCGGCCTTGTCGGTTTCCAGTTCCACGAGCGGTTCGTCCTTGTCGACCGCGTCGCCGACGGATTTCATCCAGCTCGCCACGGTCACTTCGGAGACGCTCTCGCCCACATTGGGCACGTCGATATCGAAGGAGGAGCCGGTGGTTTCGCCAGAAGACGCGCTCTCCGTCTGCGCTTTCACTTCCGCGTCGCCCTTCCCGGCTTCTTTCTGGCCAGCTTCTTTCCGGTCAGCTTCCTCGGTGGCGCCGCCTCCCGCATCCATCTTGGCAATCAGCGTGCCGACCGCGACCGAGTCGCCTTCGGCGACCAGGATTTCGGACAGGACCCCGTCTTCCGGCGCGACCAGCTCCTGGCTGGCCTTGTCCGTCTCGATCTCGACGATCGCCTCGTCCTTTTTCACCGCATCTCCGGCCTGCTTCATCCAGCTCGCGATGGTGACCTCGGAGACGCTCTCGCCGACGTTGGGAATTACGATATCAGTCATGGTGGCGACTTAGCGGGCCTTGCCCTGAAAACCTACCCGAAATTTGCGCTCAGAACTGATCCGACACGGTCAGTTTGATGTAGGCCCCGCGCTCCCGGTCCAGCCGCTCGGTTCCGGTCAGCGCCCCGCCCCGGTCGGGGGCGAAGAAACGGCGTTCGCGCGGAAACGCCCGCCCGCCAATGTTGCGGATTTCCAGCTGCGCCTTCACGCCGAAAAACCGGGTGGTCTCGACGAAGGCCGTCCAGAAGTCTCCCACGGCGTCGGTGTCGACTTCGTCGGCGAAGAAGAAGAAAAGATCGTCCTGCGCGGCATAGCTGACGCCCCAGGCGAACTCGCGCTGCGGCAGGTCCTGCCGGAACGCGATGTTGATGTCCGGCGTGCGCAGCGCCGTGATGTTGCGGACACGCCCCGTGAGAGGATCCTCGAAGGCGGAGTCCCGGATCACCGCGTCGGCTTCCAGCAAGCCCCCCGGAACAAGAAAACCGAGCGGCAGGGTGGCTTCCGCTTCCAGCCCCCACAGCCGCGCGGACCCGGCATTCGCCACGCCGAACGCGCCGGATGGCAGGCGGACCTGCTCGAGCACGTCGCTGCGCCATTCGTGGAAGATTTCCACGTTCAGAGCGGCGCCCGCGCCCGTGCGGAGATCGGCGGATACCGAGGCACGGGTGGTCTGGTCGGGACCGAGGTCCGGATTGCCCCCCAGCAGCCTGCCGTCTTCGGCATTGGCGGAGGCGGCGAAGTCGTTGAAGTCGAGCTGACCGACCGTACGGCGCAGGGACGCGCGCAGCTGCACCGTATCGGACATCCGGTGTGTCAGGGCGACCGACGGCTTGAAGAAGGTGAACCGGCTGCGGGCATCGGCGTCTCCGCCCACCGTGATTTCGGACGCCTCGACCGCCAGCCCGGTTTCCACGGTCCAGTCCGGCCGCGCGGTCCAGTTCAGATTGACGAAGGCTTCGCCCCGGACCTCCTCCACCCCGACATCGGAGGCCGGCAGGGCGATCGGCGAAATGGTGCCGTCGGCGGCTTCCGTCTCCAAGGCGATGCGCGAGTCCAGCCGGTTGTAGGCGGCTTCCAGCCCGAATTCCGGCCGCAAGGCCCCGTCCAGCTTGCCGTAAGTGCCCCGAGCCAGAAGTTCGAACGGCGTGCGGTCGGCGGCGAAGCGGCTGGCGGAGCTGAACGCACCCACCGGTTCGGCCACCACATTGCGGGACGTGACGCGAGAGTCGGTCAGCGATCCCAGCCCCAGCAGTTTCACCGCCCAGTCATTGGACAGGGTCCGGGCCCAGTCGGCTCCGAGTTCGCCTGTCCAGAATTCCGAGTCGAGCCTTATGTCCGTGCGGCGGTCGGGGCGGTCGTCCGGCAATCGCTCGAAAAATCCGTCCCGGCCCGTTTCCTGGTAGAAGCGGCTGTTGCCGAAGCGCGCATTCACGGTCAGCGTTCCACCGGCCAGAGGACGCTTGGCCTCCGTGGAGATGAAGGCGTCCCGCAAGGTGGACGGCAGGGTTTCCTCTTCGAACAGGGTAAGATTACCGTCCGCATCGAAGCGCGCGCGGTCGAAATCCACGAAGACGAACTGCTCCCAGAAGGCGTTCAGGCGCGTCGTCGTGCTCCAGTTCCCGAGCGGCGCGGTGACGGACAGTTCCCCGCGCGGATAGACCAGCCCCTCGGCGTTGCGTTCCAGTTCCGCCGACCAGGTGCCCGCGACGGTTTCGCGGCGACGCACCACATTGGCGACGATGGACTGTCCGGCCGTCTCTCCGGCCCGCTGCGCACCCCGGGTCAGTTCGATCCGCTCCACCGCATTGGCCGGAATGCGGCGCAACACGCTTTCCAGATCGTCCGACTTGGTCGTGGGACGGCTACCGTCGATCAGCACATTGCCCGCCCCGCTGCCGAAGCCGCGAAGATCCGCCCCGCCTGAGACGGCGAAGCCGGGAACGCGCGACAGGAGATCGAACGCGGTTTGCGGGGCGAAACGCTCGAAGAAGTCGCGGGGGTAGGTTTCCGTCTGGTCCGCCGCGTCGGTCGTCGGCCCAACCTCAAGACCCTCTGGCAGAGCCGTCTGGGCTTGGACCGACGGAGCCATGGCGAAGAGGAATGGCAGGCCGACCCACGCGAAAAGCTTAATGCTGCAATGGATCGAAAGAATGGCGTCAGTCCCCGAGCGGGACACGCCCCCTCGGCGCGCCACCTGACGTTATAATATAGCTTTTCTGATTGTGGGCAAGGGTGATTTCCGACCGATCCTGCCCACGACCGGAGCAGAGCGGTCAGGAATCCGGGAAACCCTACTTCGCGAACACTCCGTCCATGATCGCCTGCTGCTCGTGCTTGTGCTTGGCTGCGATGCCGGTGGCCGTGGAGGCGGCGGCGGCGCGGCCGATGTAGCGCGGGCGGGTATGCTTCGCATCGATGGCGATCAGCGTTTCCTCCAGCCGGTCCTGAATGAACTGCCACGCGCCCATGTTCTTGGGTTCTTCCTGGCACCAGACCATGTCGGCGGTCTTGAAGCGCTTCAGCTCCGTCTGCAGCGCCCCGTCCGGATAGGGATAGAACTGCTCCACGCGCAGCAGGTAGACGTCCGATCGGCCCAGCTTCTCGCGCTCTTCCAGAAGGTCGTAATAGACCTTGCCCGAGCAGATCACGACGCGCTTGATCTTGTCGTCGTCCAGAAGCTTGGTCTCGAACCGGTCCGGAACGTACTGGGCGTCGTCCCACAGCACGCGGTGGAAGAAGGTGTCCGGGCCCATTTCCTCGAACGTGGAGACGCAGAGCTTGTGCCGGAGCAGGCTCTTCGGACTCATCACGATGAGGGGCTTGCGGAAATTGCGGTGGAGCTGGCGGCGCAGCACGTGAAAATAATTGGCGGGCGTGGAGACGTTCACGACCTGCATGTTGTCCTCGGCGCACATCTGCAGATAGCGCTCCAGCCGGGCGGAGCTGTGCTCGGGACCCTGACCTTCATAGCCGTGCGGCAGGAGCATGACGAGGCCGCTCATGCGCAGCCACTTCTGCTCGGCGGAGCTGATGAACTGGTCCACCATGACCTGTGCGCCATTGGCGAAGTCGCCGAATTGCGCTTCCCAGATGGTCAGCGCGGACGGCGCCTGGGTGGAGAATCCGTATTCGAAGCCGAGCACCGCTTCCTCGGACAGGTGGCTGTTGAGCACCTGATAATATTGCTGATCGTCGGACAGGTGGTTCAGCGGCGTGTATTTCTTCTCCGTGGCCTGATCTATGAAATGGCTCTGGCGCTGGCTGAACGTGCCGCGTTCGCTGTCCTGGCCGCTTAGCCTCACGGCGTGGCCTTCCATGACGAGGCTGCCGAAGGCGAGGTGTTCGGCGAGACCCCAGTCGATGCCCTCGCCCGCCTCGACCTTGTCGGACCGCGCCTTGATGATGCGTTTGAGGGTGCGGTGGATGTTCACCTCGTTGGGGATGCGGGTGATCTTCGCTCCGATGTCCTTGAGCGTATCCAGCGGCACGCCGGTCACGCCGCGGCGCTTCTCGTCCTCCGTGCTGGGCAGGGTGATGCCGGACCACACGCCGTCCAGCCATTCGGGCGCCTTGGTCTCGAAATCCTTGGCGGCGTCGAACTCCGTGTCCAGATAGGCATAGAAATCGTCTTCGCGCTGTTTGTACTCCGCCTCTGTGAGGTCGCCTTGGGCGATCAGGCGCTCGGCATAGAGCTTGGCGGGGGAGCGCTTGTCGTCGATGACCTTGTACATGATGGGCTGGGTGAAGGACGGATCGTCGCCCTCATTGTGCCCGTAGCGCCGGTAGCAGACGAGATCGATCACCACGTCGCGGCCGAACTGCTGGCGGTATTCGGTGGCGATCCGCGCGGCGTAGACCACGGCTTCCGGATCGTCGCCGTTCACGTGCAGGATCGGGGCCTGGACGAAAAGCGCCACGTCCGAGCAATATTCGCCGGAGCGGTATTCGTCGGGCGTCGTGGTGAAGCCGATCTGATTGTTGACGATCAGGTGGATGGAGCCGCCCGTCCTGTACCCGGTGAGCTGGCTCATCTGGAAGGTTTCCGTCACCACGCCCTGGCCCGCAAAGGCGCTGTCCCCGTGGAGCAGCACGGCCATGACGCGCTTGGGATTGTGCGTGCGGAAGGTGCCGGAGAGCTGCTGCTGCTTGGCGCGCGCCTTGCCGATCACGACGGGCGCGACGACTTCGAGGTGGGACGGATTGGGCGCGAGGGAGAGATGGACCTTGTTGCCGTCGAACTCCCGGTCGTCGGACACGCCGAGATGGTATTTCACATCGCCCGAGCCGAAGTCTTCCGCGCCCGATGCCACGCCGCCGAGGAATTCGTAGAAAATGGCCGAGTAGGGCTTCTTCATCACGGAGGCCATGACGTTCAGGCGGCCGCGGTGCGGCATGCCGATATTGATGTCCTGCAGACCCAGCTGCCCGCCGCGCTTGATGATCTGCTCCATGGCCGGGATCAGCGCTTCGCCGCCGTCCAGACCGAACCGCTTGGTGCCGGGATAGCGCTTGTGCAGCAGCTGCTCGAAGCTTTCCGCCTCGATCAGTTTCTGGAGGATCGCCAGACGGCCTTCCTTGGAAAAGCTGACCTGCTTGTCTGGTCCCTCGATCCGTTCCTGGATCCAACGCTTCTCCTCCGGATTGCTGATGTGCATAAACTGGACGCCGATCGTGCCGCAATAGGTTCGGTGCACGATCTCCAGGATCTGGTCGATGGTCGCGTATTCCAGCCCGAGCACGCCGTTGATGAAGATGTCCCGATTGCGGTCCTCCGCCCCGAAGCCGTAGCTTTCGGGGTCCAGCTCCGGATGGGTCCCGCGCTGGCGCAGGCCGAGCGGATCGAGATCCGCGATCAGGTGGCCACGCACGCGGTAGGCGCGGATCAGCATCAAGGCGTTGAGCGAGTCCCGGGCCGCCAGTTGCACCTCGTCCGCCGAAAGCTCGGGCCGGGCGGCCGCGATGGTCTCCGCCGCCTTGGCGTGGCTGTCTCCCCAGTCACCGGTCAGGGCGGATGTCAGCTCGCCGTTGGGCGCGGGCGGCCAGTCCGGATCCTGCCAGGACGGCCCGTCCGCATTGGCGCGCGCGTTGGCGCGGTCTTCGCCCAGCGCGGCGAAATAGTCCCGCCATTGCGGATCCACGCTGGCCGGATTCTCGGCATAGGCTGCCTGCATCCGTTCCAGATAGAGCGCGGACGCCCCATCGAGGAAGTCCGTGTCGATGAAGGCTTGATTCAATTCGGTTCGCTTGGCCATACCGCTGTGTCTTTTCAATCGGCTGATGTGCGGCCCGGCCCATAGCCCACCGCATCCCACCTGTCATCGGGTCCTTAGGGTCAATAGAGGGTGAACAGCGGAAAGGTTGCGAAATTATGCAGCCTATGGGCGGGTTGTCGCGTTTCGGACTCCGGACCGCCTTGCATCATGATGGCAGGGTGCCATGATGAAGCAGGCCGAGGTGGGCTGCGAGACAACGCTGGAGACGATGATGCGCGAATTGCGAAACCTGATGGGAACGGGCCTGGCGGGCCTCTGCGCAGCCGGTCTGCTCGCGGCCTGCGCGACGGTGCCCTCGGCTTCTGCCGTGGACGCGACCCTGCCAGACGCGCCGCGGCTCGTGGACGCGTCGGCGACGCTGATCGACCGGAGCGGCGAGGCCGTCGGATCGGCGCAGTTCTTCCAGGGCACGGACGGGGTCCTGATGCGCATCGCAGTCAACGGTCTGACCCCCGGCGCTCACGGGATGCACTTCCATGCCAAGGGCACATGCGAGGATCCGCAGGACGGATTCATGGCGACCGGCGGACACATCATGCCGCTGGGCAAGCCGCACGGATATATGAATCCGGGCGGCCCGCACGCGGGCAATTTGCCCAATATCTTCGTGGGCGCGGACGGCACGGCGATCGTCGAACTGCATACCCATCTCGTGACTGTCACAGGCGGCATGGCCGCGCTGCTGGACGCGGACGGCTCCACGCTGATCATTCACGAATCCGAAGACGACCACATCACCCAGCCCATCGGCGGGGCAGGCGGGCGTCTGGTCTGCGGGGTGGTGGAAGCACCCTAACCCCGAGGCGGAGTTTCGCGTTTTCAGGACGCTCGCCTCCGATCTCGCCAGTCGTAATTTTGTCAACCCCGGCTTGGTCTGCCGCCCTGGCCGCGCCCCTGCGGTCGGTCGCCCTGGCCGCGGCTTCGGCGCTGCTGGGACTGGGGCACGTCGCGGAGCAGTTCGGAGCGTTGCAGCACCCCGTCCGCATTCGCGTCCAATCTCTGGGCGGCCACTTCGAAAAACCCGACCAGTTCGGACCGGGACACGGTGCCGTCGCGGCTGCGGTCCAAGGCCATATGGCCCGGACGCCCATACGGATCGCCGAGAATCGACTCCGCCCAATGGGCGTGCTCGACCTGGGACAGGCCGCCGGAGCCGTCCGTGTCGAACCGCGCGAACATGTCCGCTGCTGCGGACGGGATGTCGCTCAAGAGAATCTGCCCGTCCGGTCCGGACGCCAGACCTGCCAGCGCGAGTGACAGCGGGCTGGCGATGCGGCCGACCGCGCCGCCTCCTCTTTCCGCACCGCTGCCCCGGGGCGCATCGTCCCGGGGCGGCCCTTCCGGACGGGACGGCGCGGAGGAGGCGCAGGCCGCCAGGGTTGTGGTCAGGAGGGCGGCAGTCAGGAGGCGGATCGTCATGGGAAAACCTTGTAGCGTGAAACGACAGACCCCCGTCCAACGGACGGGGGTCTGAATTCCTTTGCCGCATGGACAAGGTTTAAGGGTCGGGCGTTATTTCCCGAGCACTTCCATCAGCGTCGTGCCGAGGCGCGCCGGGGAATCGGACACGGTGATACCGGCCTTTTCCATGGCTTCGATCTTGTCTTCCGCGCCGCCCTTGCCGCCGGACACGATGGCGCCGGCATGGCCCATGGTGCGTCCCGGAGGCGCGGTGCGGCCCGCAATGAAGCCGACCATCGGCTTGGCGCGGCCCTTCTTGCGCTGATGGGCGATGTATTCGGCCGCTTCCTCCTCGGCGGAGCCGCCGATCTCGCCGATCATGATGATCTGCTTGGTCTCGGGATCGTCGAGGAACAGCTCCAGGCAGTCGATGAAGTTGGTGCCGTTGATCGGGTCGCCGCCAATGCCGATGGCGGTCGTCTGGCCAAGACCGACCTGGGACGTCTGGTACACCGCCTCGTAGGTCAGCGTGCCGGAGCGCGACACGACGCCCACGGAGCCCTTCTTGAAGATCTTGCCCGGCATGATGCCGATCTTGCACTCTTCCGGGGTCAGCACGCCCGGGCAGTTCGGGCCGATCAGGCGGGACTTGGAGCCTTGCAGCGCACGCTTCACCGGGATCATATCGGCGACCGGGATGCCTTCCGTGATGGCCACGATCAGCGGCACTTCGGCGGCGATGGCCTCCATGATGGAATCGGCCGCGAAGGGCGGCGGCACGTATATGACCGATGCGGTCGCGCCGGTGGCGTGGACGGCTTCTTCCACCGTGTCGAAGTTCGGCAGGCCGAGATGCGTCGTGCCGCCCTTTCCGGGCGTGACGCCGGCGACCATTTTCGTGCCGTATTCCAGGGCCTGTTCCGTGTGGAACGTGCCGGTCTTGCCGGTCATGCCTTGCGTGATGACCTTGGTGTTCTTGTCGATGAGGACTGACATGTCCGTCTCCTGTTGGGGTTAGTTGAGAAAGTCTTCGATGAAGGGATTGCAAACCTGGACCGACCCGTAGGTCTGTCCATGGTTCAGGTCTTCGGAGTAGAGAATGGACGTTCGTGAACGCTCTGCGGCGCGAACGTGCAGCGCACCGAGATGGGTGATGCCGTATCGCTCCGCATAGTTCAGGGCGATACGCGCATCCTCGGCGTCGATAAGGGCAACCGGATAGAAGGAGAGGCGTTCGACGAAGGCCTTCGCGGCCTCCTTTGCAATGATCTTCTTGCGGGTCAGCACGTGATAGGTCTCCATCATTACCTGCACGGACAGATGCGGTCGGCGCGTTTTAAGGAGGAAACGCGCGACATCCCGCTTCACCTGTTCGGCATCGCGGGGATCGACGGCGTAGACCATGATGTTGCTATCGAAGTAGGCTGCGGTCACGCAATGCCTCGTCGTAAAGCTCGTCCCGAGACGGAAGACCGCCCTTGGCGGCCCTCTGGGTTTCGGTGGCTGCCGCGTCTATCTTCGCGAAGAAGGCGTCCCATTCACTGGCCCGGGAGTCGCTGGCTTCGAGATCGATTTCCTGTTGGAAATACTGGCGCACCATGTCGTTGACGCTGGTCCGACGCATCGCTGCAATGACGCGCATGCGCTGGATCATGTCGTCACTGAGAGAAATGGTCAGATTCTTGGACGCCAAGGTCATTGCTCCACGGATACTGTGTTACACATATCCTGTGTAACACAGAACCGCAACGCTATTCCGCCCGCTCCTGCGCCAGCCGCCGATCCAGCCGCGCGCGGATGCCGTTCGCATATTGCAGGCAAGGTTCGGCCGTCGTGAGCTTACCGCGCTCCAGACGGTCGCGCATCCCACTGGCCGACGGATGCGGCGTCAGCAACAGGGTGCAACCCGCATCCTCAAGGCGGTCGAGCCCGGCCCGGTAGGCGTCCAGCCGGTCCGGATGGTCGGAGAAACGGTAATCGTCGCGGCTGACGGGCGACAGGCTGTCGGCATAGACGATCGTCTCGCAGGCCGTCCCTTCGCAGCTTTCCCACCGCCAACTCAGCGCGCCGTCCGTGTGGCCCGGCGTGGCGACGGCGGTGAAGGCCAGGTCGCCCAGCCTCACCTCCTCCCCGTCCGCCACGATGCGGTCCACAGGCACGGACTCGAACGCGTCATGCATGCCGAATTGGGGGTCCGATGCCGCCAATGCACCGCTTTCCAGCACGGGCGCGGCCGGGGCGGAGGCGACGACCCGCGCGCCTGTGCGTCGCTGCAGTTCCGCCAGTCCGCCCACATGGTCGTGATGCTCGTGGCTCGACAGGAGCAGGCGCACCTCCGCCATCTCGAAGCCCAGCGCAGCGACATTCTCCGCCACGTGCCGCGCACCGACCTGCGTGCCTGCATCGATCAGCACGTGACCGTCATCACCCGTCACGAGGATTGCGGAAATGCCGCATGTCCCGACATGGTAGCTGCCCCCATGGATGCGAAAGGGCGGAGCGGGCTTGTTCCAATTGTCCCACTTTTCGCAGGCACCGGTCCACGCTCGCCAATCCGCCGGCACGTCGGGACCCGCTTCGCCCATCACGCGCATGACCAACACCGCGCCGTCCGCGTGCCGGACCGAGCACTGCGCCGTCCGGCCATCCTCCAATGCGTAGGAGAGCAAGGTCTGCCCGTTGAGTTGGCGGGTCGTGGGAGCGGCATCGGCGAGAGCGGCCTCGCTCGCCGCCCGGCAGTCCGCATCCGCCTGTTCGAGGAAACCCGGCGGCGGGGTCAGACCACCGCCTTCCACGCTGTCGGATGGCGCATCGGCGCAGGCCGCAAGTCCGCATGAAAAAGCCGCCAGGACGGCGGCTTTCCAAAGGCGTCTAAGAGGCAAGGCGCTTACCCTTGGACCGCCGCCACGATCTTCTTGGCCGCATCGTCGAGATCGTCGGCGCTGATGACGTTCAGGCCGGAGTTGTCGATGATCGCCTTGCCCTGCTCGACATTGGTGCCTTCGAGGCGGACGACGAGCGGGACTTCGAGGCCGACTTCCTTGACCGCGTCGACTGTGCCCTGCGCGATCACGTCGCAGCGCATGATGCCGCCGAAGATGTTGATCAGGATGCCTTCGACCTTGTCGTCGGCGGTCAGGATCTTGAAGGCCGCGACGATGTTCTCCTTGGTCGCGCCACCGCCCACGTCGAGGAAGTTGGCGGGTTCGGCGCCGTAGAGCTTGATGATGTCCATCGTGCTCATGGCGAGGCCCGCGCCGTTGACCATGCAGCCGATATTGCCGTCCAGAGCGACATAGGACAGGTCGTATTTCTGGGCTTCGACTTCCTTGGGGTCGGACTCGGTCTCGTCCTTCATCTCGACCACATCGGGATGGCGGAACAGGGCGTTGCCGTCGAAGCTGATCTTGGCGTCGAGGCAGTGGAGATTGCCGTCGCCGTTCACGATGAGCGGGTTGATCTCCAGCATCGCCATGTCCTTGGCGAGGAAGCCGTCATAGAGCGTCTTGCCGAGCTTGCCCGCCTGCTTGGCGAGCTTGCCCTCGAGACCCAGCGCCTTGGCCAGTGTGCGGCCGTGATGCGGCTGGAAGCCCGTGGCTGGGTCGATGTCGAAGTTGATGACCTTTTCCGGCGTGTCGTGGGCGACCGCTTCAATGTCCATGCCGCCCTCGGTGGAAGCGATGAAGGAGACGCGGGACGTGTCGCGGTTGATGATGATGGAGATGTAGAGTTCGGTCTCGATGTCGGAGCCGTGCTCGATATAGAGGCGGTTCACCACCTTGCCTTCATCCGAAGTCTGCTCGGTCACGAGGGTCGAGCCGAGCATCTGCTCGGCGAATGTCACGACCTCGTCGACCGATTTTGCGAGGCGCACGCCGCCCTGCTCGCCGGCTTTCTCCTCGACGAACTTGCCCTTGCCGCGCCCGCCGGCATGGATCTGGGACTTCACGACCCAGAGCGGGCCGCCCAGCTTTTCGGCGGCCGCGCGGGCTTCGGAGGCGTCGAAGATGGCGATGCCGGGCGAAACGGGCGCGCCGATCTCCTTGAGAACCTGCTTGCCCTGATATTCGTGGATGTTCATGTCGTGTCGGTCTTCCGAAAGAGGGTTCAACGGGGAGTCGCGCGGCTTATAGCGGCCCGCGCCCTGCCCGCAACCGTGAAGCCGGACAGCGCCGGCCCTCAGGCGAAGAATATCATCCACATGGTCCGGCCCGGCAGG
>JBARXH010000085.1:0-8183 GCA_049647245.1 Litorimonas sp. | reverse complement strand
CTGATAGTGTGGTTAAATTAGGCTTTATGCGGGCGAGCTGGCTGCAACCTTGGCCGAAGCCCTACTTGTCCTCGTAGGTCCGGACCAGCTCGTCCATGAACCGTACGCCCCATCCCGCATGGCCCTTGGGCGCGGTCGGTGTGGCGCTGTCGCGCCAGTCCACCCCGGCTATGTCCAGATGCACCCAGGGCTGGTCTTCGGCCACGAAGGTGCCGACCACGGCGGCCCCGATGGACGCACCGGGCGCGCCGGCCGTCGACTTGATGTCGGCAATGTCGCTTTCGATCTGATCGAAGTGGTTGTCGTGCAGGGGCAGGGGCCAGACGTCCTCGCCCGCGCGCTTTCCGATCTCCATCATCTCCAGAGCCAGATCCCAGTCGCGGGTCAGCATCGCGCCGTATTCGTCGCCCATGGCGCGCGCGGCCGATCCCGTCAGCGTGGCGATGTTGACCAGCAGTTCGGGGCCGTAGGTGTCCTGGGCGTAGGCGACCGCGTCGGCCAGCAGGAGGCGGCCTTCCGCATCCGTGCTCATCACCTCGATGGTCGTGCCGTTGTATGTTGACAGAACGTCGCCCGGGCGGATGGCCTCCGGCCCCGGCATGTTCTCCGCAAGCGGCATCAGGCCGACGACATTGATGTCCGCACCGCGCTTGGCCGTGGCGAGCAGCGTCCCGGCCACGGCGGCCGCACCCGACAGGTCGGATTTCATCAGCCACTGGCCTGCATTGGGCTTCAGGCTGATCCCGCCCGTGTCGAAGGTAATACCCTTGCCGACAAGCGCGATCGGCGCGTCGTCCGTGTCGCCGCCGCGATATTCCAGCACCAGCATCAGGGGGTCGTGGATCGACCCCTTGCCCACGCCCGTGATGCCGCCCATGCCTTCGCGCTCCAGCTCGCGCAGATCCATCACGGTGGCACGCAGGTTCGCCACGCCGCGAGCCGCGTCGCGCACGCGCTTGACGAACTCGGCCGGGTGGACCGACATGCCGGGTTCGTTGCCCAGATCGCGGGTCAAGGTGACGCCGTCGATCAGCGCCGTGTACTCACGGTCCATGCGGGACTGGTCGGCGGCCGGGTCGGACACGACGAACAGCACGTCGCGGTCGTCATTGGGCGGATTGGTCACGCCTTTGCGGCCGGTCTTGCCCGTCTTGTAGGTGCGGAACTGATAGTCGCCGAGACCATATCCCACGGCCAGTTCCGAGGCCGGATTGGGGACCTGCGTGTTCAGGCCTGCCGTGATGACGGCCACGTCGCCGTCGCCCGGCGCCTTCGATGTGTGCCCGCCCAGATCGTGCAGGTCGCGACGGCTGAGCGTGTCGCCGCCCGTGCCGACCACCGTGACGGAGGTCAGTCCGCCGAGGCCGTAGAAGGTCTTGTGGGTGCCGAAGCTCCCGTCGAAGCCGGACGCCTCGACCGCGCGCGAAAGCGCCGTCAGTACGGCTCCGTCCAAGAGGCTTCCGACTTCCGGCGCGTCCAGCCCGTCATCCATGTAGAGGACCACATTGTCGGAGGTCGCGGACTGGAGCGTGCCGAAGCCGACACGGTCTGCGGCGAGGGCCGTTGGGGCAGCCAGACCGAAGATCAGCGCGGTTGCGAGGGAACGGGACAGCAGGGTCATGAAAAATGCCTTCTCGGTTGGGGCAGAAAGAGATTGGCCGACGATCTGCCGACATCGTGCCGCCCTGCCAACCTATACGGCATATAGGTCCTGTCTTGAGTTCAGGGTTATTCCATAGGGTCAGCCGAGGTCGCGGCAGGTGCGCCCGTCATGCCTCGTCGGACAGAAGGTCTCCTGCCGCCTTGGCCAGCACCGTCCCGATGGTCTGGAACTTTTGCGACAGTGGCGAGGTGCTGCGCCAGATCAGGGCGATGTCGCGTTCGGCTTCGCTATCGTCGATGCGCCGGACGACCAGTCCCGGGTCCTGCTCGGCTTCGGAGCGCATGTAGAGGCTGGGCATCACGGCGACGGAGCCGCCCATGGCCGCCATCTGGCGCACGGCGTCGAGGCTCGTGCCTTCATATTCCGTGCTGACCTGTGCGCCCGCCAGTTCCGCGATACGTCGGACCAGAATGGAGAGCTTGTGCCCGTAGCCCAGGGTCAGCAGGTCGCGCCCCGCCAGCTCCGAGAGCTTCAACGGCCCGGTTCCCTCGGCGAGCGGATCGTCCGGCGCAACACCGATGAAGAGCTGTTCGTGGAACAGGGTGATGTTGCGCATGGCCGGGTGGTCCTCCGGCGTGGAGATGATGACGTCGAGCCGCCCGTCTTCCAGCTGGCTCTGCAGATCCAGCGTGCGTTCCTCCCGCACGATGATGCGCAGGTCCGGGAACATGCGGTGCAGGCGGCGCACGGCCAGCGGCAGCAGGTAGGGCCCGATCGAGGGCAGGGTTCCCAGCCGGATCCGCCCGGTCAGCGTCTGGCCGGCTTCGCGCGCCGTGGTCCGGAACGCATCCATGTCGCGCAGGATGATCCGTGCGCGGGCCGCCAGTTCCTCGCCGATCGGCGTCAGCGGCGCGCCGCCGCGGCCGCGCTCCACGAGCGTCGTGCCCAGCACCTCCTCCATGTCGCGCAGCTGCGTGGACAGGCTGGGCTGGGACACATGGGAGAGCTTGGCCGCTCCGGAGAAGGTCCCGGCCTCGTCGATGGCGACGAGATATTGCAGCTGGCGGAGCGTGGGCTTCATGTCGGGCATCCGAGACGATGAGGGCAGGTCAAACCGGGGATAGGCATGCACTATAAGAAATATTCGAGACTTATGCTAACCCTAATCAAGCGTGCCGCGTATTCCTTTCGACAGAGTTGAAAGGAGACATGGACATGGTCCGGCGTATCGCTGCCCAACGCAAGACCGTCGCAATCCTTACCGCGATCGGCGTGGTCGCCTGACGCGCCGCCCGTCCGGGTCCGTGGGCAGCGGTCCGGGCGGGGTTTCCAACGCCCCGCAACCGGACCGCGGCCCTCGGCCACCGGGTGCGGGGCTCCCGCTCACGCACCTCCAAAAAGAGTCTTCGAAAACGATAACTCCAGGCAAACCATTCGCGGCTTCCCGCCGTTTAAACTTACAAAGCCGCTGCCCCCCGGGTGTAACGTGCCGCTTGAAGCGTCGCGCCGCCCCATGCGCCCAAAGAGAGACATATTCATGAGTTCCACCTCGAGCCTCCGGTCGCCGGCCCGCTCCATGCGCGAGCGCGTTCTGGACTTCATCCATCTGGAGGCCTCGGGCGGCCTCGTCCTCATGTTCACGGCGCTGCTGGCCCTGATCGCCAACAATTCGCTGCTGGCCTCCGGCTATACGGGCATCCTGAACACGCCGGTCGCGGTGCAGTTCGGCGCGTTCGAGATCGCCAAGCCCTTCCTGCTCTGGATCAATGACGGGCTGATGGCGATCTTCTTCTTCCTCGTCGGTCTGGAGATCAAGCGCGAGGTTCTGGACGGGGAACTCTCTTCCATGGACAAGGCCGCGCTGCCGATCTTCGCGGCCTTCGGCGGCATCGCGGTTCCGGCGCTGATCTACTACATGCTGAACGCGGGCAATCCGGTCACCGTGTCCGGCTGGGCCATTCCGGCGGCGACGGACATCGCCTTCGCGCTCGGCATCCTCGCCCTGCTTGGGCCGCGCGTTCCGCCGTCCCTGAAGATCCTGCTGCTGGCCGTCGCGATTATCGACGATCTCGCCGCGATCATCATCATCGCGCTGTTCTATACCGAGAACCTCAGTCTCGTGGCCCTCGGCTGGGCCGCGGCCGGTACGGCAGGCCTGTTCGCGCTCAACCGCATGAAGGTGATGCGCATCCTGCCCTACGCGCTGATCGGCCTTGTCGTCTGGGCCGCCGTGCTGAAATCCGGCGTGCACGCCACGCTGGCCGGTGTGATCACGGCCTTCGCCATTCCCATGGCGCGGCCTCACCCGGACGAGCCGTCCCCGCTGCGCAGGGCCGAACACGGCCTGCACATCTGGGTCGCCTTCCTGATCCTGCCGCTCTTCGCCTTCGCCAATGCGGGCGTGTCGCTGGCGGGCCTGTCCTTCGCCGACCTGCTGGCGCCCGTGCCGCTGGGCATCGCGCTGGGCTTGTTCTTCGGCAAGCAGATCGGCGTGTTCGTGCTCAGCTTCCTCGCCGTGAAGCTGAAGCTCGCCAAGCTGCCGGAAGGCGCGAACTGGGCGATGGTCTACGGGGTCGCCTGTCTGACCGGTGTGGGTTTCACCATGTCGCTCTTCATCGGAACGCTCGCCTTCGACGATGCCTCCCTGCTCAACGGTGTGCGCCTCGGCGTGCTGATGGGCTCGATCGCCTCCGGTCTGCTCGGCTTCTTCGTTCTGCGCTGGGCGTGCCGGAACAATGCCGGGGCCGACGAGTCCGTCATGGACGCCATCGAGGATTTGAGCGAAGACGTGCGGGATGCGGCAGCGAGCTAGATTCGCTGTCCACTCCCGACCCGCCACCGCGCTGGAGCCCCTATGAATAGTTCGACCGACGCGGCCGTGAACGCGCCCGGCATATCCCCCGAGGATCCGGGCGCGTCCAAGAAACTGGCCCGCAATCTGGGCCTGTTCGACGTCTACTCGATCTCGACCGGGGCCATGTTCAGCTCCGGTCTCTTTCTCCTGCCGGGCATCGCGGCCGCCTCGACCGGCAACTCGGTCTTTCTCGCCTATTTCTTCGCCGGCTTCCTGATCATGCCCGCCATGTACTGCATGGCGGAACTGGCGACGGCGATGCCCAAATCGGGCGGCACCTACTATTTCCTCGACCGCGCCATGGGGCCGCTCGTCGGCACGATCGGGGGCTTCGGCTCCTGGATCGCGGTCGTGTTCAAGGCCGCTTTCGCCCTTGTCGGGATGGGGGCCTATATCGGCCTCTACCTCGATCTGCCGTTCACGATCACGGCCATGGCGTTGGCCATCGCGTTCGGCGTGATCAATGTGGTCGGCGCGAAGGAGACGACGAAGCTGCAACGCTGGCTCGTCACCACGCTGGTCGTGATCCTGGTCGGGTTCACCCTGCTGGGCCTGGCGGCCGCGTCGCGCGGCCCGGAACCGTTCCTGCAGCTCAACGCCGATTACGGAGCCTTCTTCCTGTCCGGCACGGTCGGCTTCATCTCCACGATCGGTCTGGTCTTCGTGTCCTATGCAGGCCTGACCAAGCTGACCAGCGTGGCGGAAGAGATCAAGGATCCGGACCGGAACATCCCGCTCGGCATGACCCTGTCCCTGCTGACGGCGACCGTGCTCTACACGCTCGGCACCTTCGTGCTGATCAAGGTGCTGGAACCCGAAGCCCTGTTCGGCAGCCTGACGCCGATCGCGGATGCGGGCCGGGTCTTCATGGGCAACTGGCCGCTAGACCTCGGCGTGGTGCTGATCGTCGTCGCCGCCATCGCGGCTTTCGCCTCGACCGGCAATGCAGGCATCATGAGCGCCTCGCGCTACCCCTACGCCATGGCCAAGGACCGGCTGCTGCCCGACCGGTTCGGCACGCTGGGCAAGTACAAGACGCCGACCACCTCGATCCTCTTCACCGTCATCGTCATGATCGCGGTGATCGCCATCTTCGACGTGGCGGAAGTGGCCAAGCTTGCCTCCGCCTTCCAGCTCCTGCTGTTCATCCTCGTCTGCGTGGCCGTGATCGTGATGCGCGAAAGCCGCATCCCCACCTACAAGCCGGGCTTCCGCACGCCGCTCTATCCCTGGGTGCCGATCGCGGGCGTTCTGATCGGCTTCTGGCTGATCATCGAGATGGGCGTGCTGGCCATCGGTTTCACGGGCATGCTCGCGATCCTGGGCGTACTCTGGTACAACTTCTACGCCTCCAAGCGGGTGGAGCGCCGCGGGGCCATCTTCCATGTCGCCGACCGCATGGGCCGCAACGTCTATGAAGGGCTCGAGCATGAGCTGATGACGATCATCAACGACCGGACGCAGGGCTCCAACCTGTCCTATGAATCCGTCGTCGCCCGCTCGCTCGTCACCGACTTCCGCTACGGCCAGTACGACTTCGAGACCCTCGCCGAAATGATGGCCGAGGAGGGCGCCAAGCGCTACGAGATCGACCAGGCCGTCACGCGCGACATTCTCGGCGCGTCCTCCGTGATCTTCCGCCCGATCAGCGACGGGGTGCGGCTCGCGCGCTATGTCGATGATCGGATCGAGGAGCCGGAACTCTTCATCTTTCGCTTCGGACCCAAGGCGCGGCTAGATCTCGATCTCGAAAGCTCCGACGATGTCCACACGCTGATGTTCCTGCTCTGCCCGCCCAAGCCGGCCGGGCTGGACATGCGCATCGCGGGCCACCTGGCCGAAATCGTCCAGGGCGAGGGCTTCGAGCGCCGCTGGCTGTCCGCGCAAAGCGAAGCGGACCTCAACGACGTGCTGGTCCGGGACGACCACTTCCTGCACGTGCCGGTCACGAGCCTGCCGCGCCTGAAGTCGCAGATCGGCAAGACTGTGCGCGAGTTGACCGGCATGGGCGACGTCGTCGTGGCGCTGATCGAGCGCGGCGACCGCACCATGATCGCCACGCCGGACAATGTCATCATGGACGGCGACATCGTGGCGCTGGTCGGCGAACCGGAAGACATCACGGCGCTGCGCCGCGCGCCCGCCAAGGTGCCGCCCGGCGAGGAATAGGCTCACCGTGCAGTCGCCCAAGGGGAGGGGACCGACATGAACGCGCTCGACACCTTGCTGTCGCCGGTCGTGATGTTCTTCGCGCTCGGCCTGTTCGCCGCGCTGCTGCGTTCTCCCATGAGCGTACCGCAGAGCTTCGCCAAGGGTCTGGCCATCTACCTGATGATGGCCATCGGCCTGAAGGGCGGGGTGGAGATGTCCAAGACCGCGATGGACGGCCAGGTCTTCGCCGTGTTCGGCGTGGCGACGCTCTTCTCCTTCGGCCTGCCGCTGATCGCCTATCTCATGCTGCGACTGACCAGCGGTCTGTCCCGGACGGACGCGGCCGCCACGGCCGGGCATTACGGCTCCATCTCCATCGTCACATTCGTTGCCGCGATCGACGCGCTGCGGATCGCGGGCATACCGTCGTCCGGCTATCTCGTGGCCGTGGCCGCCATCATGGAGACCCCCGCCATCATCACCGCGCTCTGGCTGGCGCTGAGAGGGGGGCAGGGCCGCCGCGAAGGGGACGTGGAAGCGGGCGGTGTGCGCGACAAGGGCGAGCTGGCGCGCGAAGTGCTGCTCAATGCCTCGGTCGTGGTGCTGATCGGATCGCTGGTGATCGGGGCAACGGCCGGCGAGGACGGTTACGAACGCCTCGCGCCCTTTTTCACCGCGCCCTTCCAGGGCATTCTCTGCCTCTTCATGCTGGATATGGGGCTGAATGCGGGGCGGGGCCTGCGGCGTGGCTGGCGCAAGCTGGGTGTCGCGCCCATCGCCTTCGGCCTCTACATGCCGCTCATCGGGGCGGGCATCGCCGTCGCCGTGTCAAGCGTGATCGGACTGCCGCCCGGGGATGCGACGCTGCTTATGGTCCTGTCGGCATCCGCCTCCTACATCGCCGTGCCCGCCGCCATGCGTCTGGCCCTGCCGGAATCGGACCCGTCCGTCTATCTCACCCTGTCGCTGGGCGTGACCTTCCCGTTCAACATCGCGCTCGGCATTCCGATCTACATGGCGGTCGCCGCCGCAGTACTGGGAGGATAGCGCGCATGCCCATTTCGTCCGACGACAACAAGAAGCTCCGTCTGGAGCTTATCATAGAGAGCCCCGCCCTGCGCCGCGCGGAAGACCTGCTGCGCGATGCGGGCGCGACGGGCTGGACGGTCGTTCCGGCCATCAGCGGTTTCGGGGGCCAGACGCGCTGGTCGCGGGGCACGGACATCAGCGAGTCGACCGACATGGTCGTGCTGATCTGCATCGCCGACGAGGACGTGCTTAATCCCGCCCTCTCCAAGATCCTCGCCATGCTCGACCGCCGGGTGGGCATCGCCAACGTCTCGGACGTGCGCGTGCTGCGGCCCGGTCTGTTCTGACGCTCCGCCGACTGCGTCCCGTGCCCGGCATGGCTTGATGCCAAGGCCCTCTTCGCCCAGAACGGAACCCGGGGAAGCAGGGGAGACGTCATCATGAACCGGAACGAAGCGCGGGCGCTGCTGTGCGGGGCCGCTGTGGTCGTCGGTGGCGGGATCGCAACAGGCTGCGGAGGCGGCGGGTCCAGGGTGACGGTCACTC
>JBARXH010000084.1:0-1561 GCA_049647245.1 Litorimonas sp. | reverse complement strand
GTAGATCACGGCGGGCTCCTCTGGATCGTAATGTCTACGAACCGGGCCTTGCCCCGGACGCGCCCGGATTCTACCGCGCGGCCCAGATCAAACGGAGACCCCTCATGAAACTCGATTCACCATCCCTTTCGTCCCCCTTGGCCGCCATCGTCACGGGCGGCGCGTCCGGTCTCGGCGAAGGCACGGCCCGCATGCTCGCCGGGGCCGGAGTGAAGGTCGGCATCTTCGACATGAATGAAGAGCGCGGCACGACGGTTGCCGAGGAGATCGGCGGCGTGTTCGCGCGTGTCGACGTCTCGGACAATGCGTCGGTGGATGCCGGGTTCGAGGCAGTCCGGGCGGAGATCGGACAGGAACGCATCCTGGTGAACTGCGCCGGGATCGGCGGCGGGATCAAGACCGTGGCCCGAAAGCGCGACACGGGCGAGATCGTGCCTCACGACCCCGAAGCCTTCATCCGCATCATCAACATCAACCTGATCGGCAGCTTCCTGTGCGCGTCCAAGTCCGCTGCCGGCATGATGGCGCTGGACCCGACCCAGCCTGACGGCGAACGCGGTGTGATCGTCAACACGGCGTCCGTCGCCGCGCAGGACGGCCAGATCGGCCAGGTCGCCTACGCCGCCTCCAAGGGCGGCATCCTGTCGATGGCCCTGCCCATGGCCCGCGATCTCGCCCGCGAAGGCATCCGCGTGAATACCATCCTGCCGGGCTTCTACGAGACCCCGATCTACGAACAGATGAAGCCCGAAGTGAAGGACTCCCTGCGCGCTCACGTGCAGTTTCCCAACCGCTTCGGCCAGCCCGACGAATATGCCGAGGTGGTCCGCTTCATGATCGAGCACGGCTACATCAACGGCGAATACATCCGCACGGACGCCGGCGCGCGGATGCCGCCGAGATAGATGCTGGCCCCCTAGGTTTGCGTCCCCGGTAGGGGTCTAAGAGCCGCGAAGCGGATCGTCGCAAACCTGCGCGAATGCGCGCGCGTCCCGAAGGGGCGCGAAGGGGACCTATCGGCGTGAGCGTGTGCAGGTCGTGGCGTGTTGCTTGCGTCCTGCCACAATGGCTTCCTCTCGTGGTGCGGGGAGAAGACCCAGCGGCTCGCGCCGCACCGTCCGGACGGCTGCATCCCCATCCATCCTCGCGAACGGACTTAAGGACGCCAGCGTTTCCAGCCTCTTGGCGGAAAACACCCCAAACTAATCCGTACCCCATCCGGCTTGCGCTACTCTCCCCTCCTCCACTCCGAGCCACGAGGCGGTTGCATGACCGTGGTGGGGTGGGGGTCCGGGAGGTCCGGGCCGGGCGCGTCTGGCAGAGGGCGCGACGCAGGGCTTGCAAGAGCGGTGCGACAACCGGCTTTCGGATGGTGGACGGCGCGGACATGCACCCGCGCCCGATGCCCGAGTTCTCCGCACGGACCGCGAACCTCCGGCTGTGCCCCTTGGGGCTGCTTGCCGGAGGGCGGGAGAGGCGCGCGCCTTGGATGGGCCGTCGCTGCGACGGACCCGGAGACCGTCTTCCCGCCTTCCGGCCTGACCGGACGCGGTCCCGTGCG
>JBARXH010000083.1:0-3816 GCA_049647245.1 Litorimonas sp. | reverse complement strand
GCCCCGCGCCGCGCAGGCCGCGCCCGGGCGACAGGAGCGACACAGCCTCCATCAGGTTGGTCTTGCCCGCCCCGTTGGCGCCGAACAGCACGACGGGTCCGGGCGACAGGTCGAGGTCGAGCCGGTCATAGGACCGGAAATCGGTCAGGCGGAGATGGGTGAGGTGGGCCATGCGAGGCTCAAGCCCCCGGACTTGATCCGGGGCGCAGGCGACTAGCTAGGATGAAGGCGGGATCGAGCTGCCGCTCGCCGCGCTGGAGCCGCGCGGGTGGCCGCAAAACCCCGTGCTCGGCTGCGCCTGCGCGCGCCGCCTTGCGGCCAGTTGGAGAGAGCATGGCCAGTGTCGAGCTATACCCTCAGCGGCATCAGCACGAACAACGCATTCTCGTCGTCGCTGTCGGTCACCAGCGCGGGCGAACTGGCGGATTCCAGCATGAAGGTCGCGTCCTGGCCTTCGATCTGTCCCGCCACGTCGAGCAGATATTTGGCGTTGAACCCGATCTCCAGCGGGTCGGAGTCGTAGTTCACGGGCAGGTCCTCACGCGCCTGGCCGCTCTCCGGATTGTTGACCGACAGGGCGAGGTTGCTGGTGTCGAGGCTGAGCTTGACCGACCGGCTCTTCTCCGCGCTGATGGTCTGCACGCGGTCCACGGCGGAGGCGAAGACCTTGTTGTCCAGAACCAGTTCGCGCGTGTTGGTGCGCGGGATCACACGCTCATAATCCGGGAAGGTCCCGTCGATCAGCTTGGACGTCAGCACGACCGTACCGGTGGTGAAGCGGATCTTGGCGTCGGAGACGGAGATGGACAGCTCGGCATCCGTGCCGTCGATCAGCTTGCGCAGTTCCGCCACCGTCTTGCGCGGCACGATCACGCCCGGCATCCCGTCCGCACCGGCGGGCAGGTCCTGCTCGGCCAGGGCGAGCCGGTGGCCGTCCGTCGCCACCGCGCGCAACTTGCCGTCCTTGGCGTGGAGGTAGATGCCGTTCAGATAGTAGCGCGTCTCCTCCGTGGAGATGGCGAAGCGCGTCTTGTCGATCAGGCGGGCGATGTCGGAGGCCGGCACGGAGAAATCGTGCGTGAAGCCGTCCGCCGTCATCTTCGGGAAGTCGCCCGGCGGCAGCAGCGGCAGGGTGAAGTGGGCCGGGCCCGCATCCACGTCCAGCCGGTCATTGTCCGAGATGGTCAGGCGCACCTGCGCGCCGTCCGGCAGCTTGCGGACGATGTCGTAGAGCGTATGGGCCGGGGCGGTCACCTGGCCCGGTGCGTCCACACCCGCTTCGACGGACTCGGAGACTTCGATATCCAGATCGGTCGCGACCAGAGTCAGCCGCCCACCCTCGCCGCCCAGCAGCACGTTGGACAGGATCGGGATCGTGTTCCGCCGTTCCACCACGGATTGGACGTGGGACAGGCCGGTCAGCAGCGCGCTGCGTTCGAGGGTGAGTTCCATGAGACGGGCTCGGGCGTTCGGGAAATTCTTGAACCCGGAACATAGCGACTATGCGGCGAAGGGGAAGAGGACAAAGCGGATTGTGGCGGACGCCTTCGTTCGTCTCTTGCCGAGTCGCGGCGGTCTGCGCGCGCAACCGGGATGCAGACCATGGAAAGCTAGTCCGTGACCCGCGACCATTCCTGCGTCTGGCAGAGGAAGGCGATGCAGCCTTTCACGCGCAGCACGTTCGGGTCGTCGCCATCGAGTCGGATGGCGCTCTTGTAGCTCTTGCCGTCTTCGGGATTGTAGATGCGGCCCTTCTTCCACCGTCCGTCGCCGTCGGCTTCGAACCCGTCCAGCATGGTCAGGCCGAGGATGGGCATGTCGCGCAGGGCGGGGTCGGCATTGTTGACGTCCGTCGTGGGTTCGCCGTCCGGGATGTCGGCCGTCTCGACCACGCCGCAGGGCGTGGCCTCCATTGGGCCCGGTCCGCAATCGGCGATGCGCACGGTCGCCGTGCCTTCTTCGGTCAGCCACAGCCCGTGGATTGTGCCGTGGACATGGGCGGAGCCGTGCGGCTCCCCGTCATGGTGGGCCAGCGCGGCGGGCGCCATTAGCAGTGCGGGTAGGAGAAGTGCGGCGGAGACGAGGCGTGTTCGGGTCATGCCGACGCTATGGCGGGTCCGGGGCGCCCAGGTCAAATGACGGAAGGGAGAGGGACAGACGGCCCGCCTTGTTCGCTTGACGCAGCCCCGGCCCGCGCCTATCTCGGATTCATCAGCCGTCCTGGCTGTACGACCGGAGACACGCCCCGATGCGGCCCGGTCCGTCCAAGGCCCCGCCTTACATCCGATTATCCATACTGCGCCCGGACTCTCTCCTTGCGCGTTTTCCAAAGACCGAATTCATGACAGTCGATACCCCCGTCGATCAGCTCGAGACCATCTCGCTGGACGACCTGAAACAGATGAAACCCGGCGAGCTGAACCGCTTCGCCGAAGAGGTCGGGATCAAGAACCCCGGCTCCATGCGCAAGCAGGACATTTTCTACCAGACCCTCAAGGACCTCGCCGAGCGCGACGTGCTCGTGCGCGGCAAGGGCGTGCTCGAAGTGGTGCAGGACGGCTTCGGCTTCCTGCGCGCGCCGGAAGCCAACTATCTCGCCGGTCCGGACGACATCTACGTCTCGCCCAAGATCATCCGCAAGTTCGGCCTGCGCACGGGCGACACCGTGTCGGGCATTCTCGATGCGCCGTCCGGCGACGAGCGCTACTTCGCGCTGAACACGGCCGAGGAGATCAATTTCAGCACGCCGGAACAGGCGCGCATGAAGGCCCACTTCGACAACCTCACGCCGCTCTATCCCGACGCACGCCTGCAGATGGAGATCGAGGATCCGACCCTGAAGGACACGTCGGGCCGCGTGATCGACATCGTGGCTCCGATCGGCAAGGGCCAGCGCGCCCTGATCGTCGCCCCGCCCCGCACGGGCAAGACGGTGCTGCTGCAGAACATCGCGCACTCCATCGAACGCAACCATCCGGAATGCTATGTCCTGGTGCTGCTGATCGACGAACGCCCCGAGGAAGTGACCGACATGCAACGCTCCGTGAAGGGCGAGGTCGTCTCCTCCACCTTCGACGAACCCGCCACGCGCCATGTGCAGGTCGCCGAAATGGTGATCCAGAAGGCCAAGCGCCTCGTGGAGAGCGGCAAGGACGTCGTCATCCTGCTCGACTCGATCACGCGCCTGGGCCGTGCCTACAACACGGTGGTCCCCTCCTCCGGCAAGGTGCTGACGGGCGGTGTGGACGCCAACGCGCTGCAGCGCCCCAAGCGCTTCTTCGGCGCCGCCCGGAACATCGAGGATGGCGGCTCGCTGACCATCATCGCGACCGCCCTGATCGAGACCGGCTCCAAGATGGACGAAGTCATCTTCGAGGAGTTCAAGGGCACCGGCAACTCCGAGATCATCCTCGACCGCAAGGTCGCCGACAAGCGCATCTTCCCCGCCATCGACGTGACCAAGTCCGGCACGCGGAAGGAAGAGCTCCTGGTCGACCCGGTCGCCCTGAAGAAGACCTACATATTGCGCCGCATCCTCAACCCGATGGGCACGATGGACGCGATCGAGTTCCTGCTCGGCAAGCTCAAGGACACGAAGACCAACAACGACTTCTTTGATAGTATGAATACATAACCTCTACTCCAGCCCCACAGGTTTGCGTCCCCGATAGGGGTCTAAGGATGCCAACGGCGTCCGTCGCAAACCTCGCCGGAGGCGGCGCGTCCCGAAGGGGCGCGAAGGGGAACTTCCGGTGTGAGCCCGAGCGGGTCGTGGCGCCTCTTCGATGTCGTGCCGTAGTGTCTTCCCCCCGCGGC
>JBARXH010000082.1:0-3593 GCA_049647245.1 Litorimonas sp. | reverse complement strand
ATGCCGAGCTGATCGGCGCAATAGAGGACCTGGACGGCGAAGGCTTCGTTCAATTCCCACAGATCGATATCGGCCATTTTCAGACCCGCCTGTGCGAGTAGCTTCGGCACGGCATAGATCGGGCCGATGCCCATCTCGTCCGGCTCCAGGCCCGCCACGGCCATGCCGCGATAGTAGCCCAGCGGCTCCAGACCGCGCGTCTCGGCCGTCTTGGCATCCATCAGCACGGAGACGGACGCGCCGTCGGAGAGCTGCGAGGCATTGCCCGCCGTGATCGTCTTGTCCGGACCCAGGACGGGCTTCAGCCCCTGCAGCCCTTCCAGCGTGGTGGACGGCCGGTTGCCTTCGTCCTTCTCCAGCGTCACCTCCTGCTTGGAGACCTCGCCCGTTTCCTTGTCCTTGACCATCATGGTCGAGGCCAGCGGGACGATCTCGTCATCGAACGCACCGCGCTGTTGCGCCTCGTGCGTGCGCTGCTGGCTCATCAGGGAATATTCGTCCATGCGGTCGCGCGAGACATTGTACCGTTCAGCGACGACTTCGGCCGTCTGAAGCATGGGCATGTAGGCCGCCGGGTGCTTTGCAACCACGGCCGGATCGGGCGCGACGCGCATCTCCGGCGTCTGGACCATGGAGATGCTGTCCACGCCACCGCCGATGGCGATGTCCATCTCCCCGCACATGATCTTGCGCGCGGCGATGCCGATGGCGACCATACCGGACGAGCACTGGCGATCCACGCTCATGGCGGGAACGGTGACGGGAAGGCTGGAGGCCAGCACGGCATTGCGACCGACCGTGACCTGCACGCCCTGCTGCAGGGCGCAGCCCATGACCACGTCTTCGACCTCGGCCCCCTCGATCCCGGCCCGCTTCACCGCGTGATCGATGCAGTGGCCCGCAAGGCTCGGGGACGGCGTGGCGTTGAAGGCGCCGCGATAGGCGCGGCCGATCGGGGTACGGGCGGTGGATACAAGGACAGCTTCACGCATGGGAGGACTCCGGCAGGATTGAGAGAGACGTCTCTTAATCCAGAAGGCAAAGTTTGCAAGTTAACGTTAACGTCAACGGATACTCACGATTGAGAGACCGGACCACGGGTCCGCGTCCCTACGTCGAAGCCCGCAACCCACATGGGAAAAGCCGTGGAGACTATTTCGATGGAAGCGTTGTTCCCGTGAACCGAACCTCTTATCGGCAGGTCATGCTCTACACGCTCGAAATCGAAAAACGCCCCGGCTGGGCCACGATCTGGCTGAACCGCCCGGACAAGCGCAACGCCATGAACGATGCGATGATCGACGAGCTTGTGGCGGCGTTCGCGCAGCTGGCCGAGGACGAGAACGTGCGAGGCGTGACAATGCGCGGCCGTGGCGGTTTCTTCTGCGCGGGCGGAGACCTGAACAGCTTCCAGATCTATCAATCGGACGAAAAGACCCTGGCCGAAACGGCTGCGTTCAATCGCAGGATCGGAACCATGCTGGAAGCCTTCAACCACCTGCCCAAAACGACGCTGGTCCTGGTCGAGGGCGCGGCGATCGCGGGCGGGCTTGGACTGATGTGTTGCGCGGACGTGATCGCGACGACGCCGGACGCCAAGTTCAGCCTGACGGAAACCATGATCGGCATTCCGCCCGCCCAGATCGCCCCCTTCGTGGTCGCCCGGACGGGCTTGTCCACCGCCCGACGGATCATGCTGACCGGCGCGCGGTTCGACGGGGTGGAAGCGGGCCGGATCGGACTAGCCGACCATGTCACGGACGATCTTGACGCCGTCGAAGCGGACGTCCGCCAAGGTGTGCTGCGGTGCGCGCCGGGGGCCAATGCGGCGACCAAGGCCCTGATCCTGGGCAGCACGGCCCTGTCGCGGGACGCGGCGCTCGACCGGGCGGCCGAAAGCTTCGCGACCTGCCTGCGCAGCGCGGAAGGCCGCGAGGGCGTGTCGAGCTTTCTGGAAAAGCGTAAGCCGGACTGGGCATGGTAGCCTGCGCAACCCGGACCGGTCGAACGGTCACCAGCCCTGCTTCCGGGTCATCATGGCGCTCGACGGACTCACTCAACGCCGATCAATGCGCACTTTCGGCGCTTGAGAATACAATTCTCTCAAGCGCTTGTGAAAAATCCACGCAGACTGATCCGCGTTTGCCGAAGATCGCTTAAGATGGGTCAGTTCCCGCCGCCGGCACGGGGAGGTGTACGACCCTCGAACATGCGGCGGAAATGAAGAGCGAAGGCTTGGCGGCCTTCATGCGGAAGAGACCAGTCCGACCGCCCGGCGGCGGAAGGGCTGCCGCGATCATCCAGACAGGCTGAAGACTGCGGACCGTGGTGTGGAAGACCACCGACCCGGCCCATATTGGTTCCAGGATGGGCCGCCTGTGACGGAGACGCCCTGCGTACGGGGTGCCCGCCTTCCGCTTCGTCTCGTTCCTTCGGTCGCTAGCCTGCAGGCCCGGCCGTCGCGTGGGCCTTCGACGTCGTCCGTCCCGTGTCCATCCGGGACGCACGACCGAGACCGCGAGCCGTCCCCGGACGGGGGCCGTGCCAGCGCGTGTGCGACCGGGTGGAACGAACGGCGAGCGGACCGGATCTCTTGCCTGCGCGGGCTCTCGCCCGTCGAGAACATGGCTATCCTTTTTTCCTGCCTTCGACAGACGGGAGCCCGCGCCCCGTGCCATGCGGCACGAAAACCGCGCTTTGCCTAGGCCTCGATGTCCGGTTGGACCTGACCGCCTGCCCGTTCGCCGGACTGCGGGAAATCTGCGCCAAGAGAGCCATCAAAGGATCAAACGCATGGATTGCCCTCAGGCGGGAAGGACGACATTCCTTCCGCCGAGAGACCCGCTCCAATTGGAACTCAAACCCACGCTTACCGCCCAGACAATTCGAAGGGGCCCTGCAATCCGTGACCTCCAGCCCTTCGAGCCCAGTCTTTCACGCAAAGAAAAAGCCCGGCTCGAGAGCCGGGCTTGATCGTCTTGATGTCGCTGTGAGCTTAGTTGCTCATCATCGCCGTGCCGACCTCGGAGAGGGTCAGCAGCACTTCCGTGCGGCGGTTCAGCTGCTCGCGGACACCGTCGCCGGTCTGGACGAAGGGTTCGGTTTCGCCCTTGCCTTCCGACGAGATGATGGAAGCGGGCTGACCCTGACGGACCAGCTCTTCCACGGCGTCGGCGGCGCGGCGCTCGGACAGGCCTTGGTTGTAGGCACGCGAACCGGACGTGTCGGTGTGACCGACGACGCGGATGCTGTCGATGCTGCAGAACTGGCCGATGTCCAGGATGCGGTTGATCGAGTTACGCGTCTCGGCGGACTGGGCCACGTCGAATTCGTAGTAGATCAGCTCCTGACGGAATTGCTCTTCGCAACCGGTGACCACGATCGGGCAGGTCGACAGGTCGGACACGCTCGTCACGCCGTCCGGGCACAGGAAGAGCTGCGGCGGGCAGAGAGCGAGGTCGGTGACTTCGGTCACGCCGTCCCAGCAAGTGAAGGTCGGGACCGGGCACAGGGCGAGGTCGGTGACCGTCGTAATGCCATCGTCACAGGTGAAGGTCGGCGGCGGGGGCGGCGGGGGCGGCGGAGGCGTGGCC
>JBARXH010000081.1:0-15057 GCA_049647245.1 Litorimonas sp. | reverse complement strand
GCTCAAGAAACGGGACCCGCGGGCCGCCCGAACAGCCGTTCCGCCAGAGTGCGCGGGACCAGCTCCGTCCAGCGCACCGGATGCTTCATCGTGCCCGCCAGCGCCCCGGCCTGCGTGCCCGAGCCGAAATAGAGATCGCCCCGCGCCGCGCCGCGGATGGCATTGCCCGTATCCTGCGTCACGACCAGCAGGCCCGTCCGCACGCCCCGGCTGTCCGACGCGCTGCGCGGCAGGCGCGTGTCCAGCCAGACCGGAACGCCGTAGGGCCGATGGGCCGGGTCGATGGCGACGGAGCCCATCGTCGTGAGCGGAACCTGCATGGCCCCGCGCGGGCCCTCGTCGGGAGCGACTTCCTGTTCGGCGAAGAAGATGTAGCGCGGATTCTGGTTCATCAGCTCGCGCGCCGCGTCCGGTCCGGCCGCCTCCATCCAGGCTTCTATGCTGCGCTTGCCGCTGCGCGCGCGGACCATTTCGCCGCGTTCGATCAGAACGCGCCCGATGGATTTGTAGGTATGCCCGTTATTGCCCCCGTAGCCGACGCGCAGGCTGCGTCCGTCCGGCAGGTGCAGGCGGCCAGAGCCCTGCACATGCAGGAAGAACACATCGACCGGTTTGCCGTAGGCGATGACCTCCGCACTGTCGGCGCTCAGCCGGGCGCGTGGCAGGCGGCGCACCGCGTCCGACTCCGGCAGGCGCAATATGGGCTCTGAATAGGTGGCGTCCGGCGTCAGGCGGGCTTCGATCTCGGTCTCATAATAGCCCGTCAGCAGCCCTTCGTCGGCCGACACGGTGACCGGCACGAAGAGGGATTCGAAGAAGGGCCTCGGGTTGGTCGCCAGCTTGGCCGCTCGGCAGACGGTCGCCCAATCCCGGTAGCGCCCATAGCGCGCATCGTCCGACTGCACGGCCCGCGAGGCCGGGCGCTTCAGCAGGACCGGGCAGCTGCGTTGGAAGGCCTTCAGCGCAGGCATCAGATCGGCCTCGTCCCACCCGTCCAGATCCGCGAACGGGTCGGGACGCTCCAGCAACGGCTCGCGGCCGACGGGCTCCACCGCTGCACCCAGCCCGGCGGAGGGCACGTCCTCGACTGGGTCGGCCAGCGGATCGATGGGCGGCGTATCGGGCGGCGTTCCGGTCAGCGGTTCGAGGATCGGCGCGGGATCCGGTATGGCCAGACGCCCCGGCGTGCCAAGCTCCGAGTCGGCGGGCGGCGCAATGTCGGGCGTGGCGACGGGCCCGTTGGACGTTTCAGGGTCGGGGGCTTTGGGAACGGTCGTGCAGGCCGACAGCGCCATGACGCCCAGCAGGGCGGCCGTCAGCTTGAGAGAGGCGAACGACCCGCGCATGGCAGATCAGGCGGACGCGGGATCGGCCGGGCCGGTCGTGTCCGGTGTCGGGTCGGCGGCCAGCGCGTCGCCTTCGGACGGCTCGACCTCGCTGAGGCGCCACGCTGGATCGTCGGAGCCCACGGGGCGCTCGAACGTCCAGTATTCGGAAATCGACGCCAGCATGTCCGGATCGCCGTCCACCAACTCCCCGTCCGCATCGCGCAGGGCGGAAGCAATGTCCGCTTCGTAGAGGACGCGGATATAGGCGATGCCGTCCTCGATTCGCGCGGACTTGATCTGGCTGGTGCGCAGGCGGCCCAGATCCGTCACCTGCGTCAGCGACTGCGCTTCGCGCGCCGCGATCGCCTCGTCATAGACGGCATAGACCTCTTCGGTCAGCAGGTCGCGCAGCGTGTCCCGGTCGCCCGAGGCGAACGCCTCCAGGATCATGGAATAGACGGTCTTGGCCCCGTCGATGAAACGGGCGGGCGAGAAGTCCGGCTCGGCCTGGGCGATGGCGCGCAGGCCGATTTCGTCTTCGACCTCTTCGGGGTCGGGGGCGACGGCGCTGTTCATGGCCCGGTCCGCGTCGGCGGCCGGATCGCCGAAGACTTCGTTGGGTTTGAAAGCGTCGTCCGGACCCTTGCCGACGGACTTTCCGAGAACGGAATAGAAGGCCACGCAAATGACGGCGGCGATTGCGGCGTAAAGAACGACTTCGAACATGGGATGTATATAGGCCCCGCCCCACCTTTTGAAAGGCATTTGCGCCGCCGCCCGGTCCGGTCCGCGCTTTTTCGCGGCGATCCGGCGTTGCACCGCGCGCAAGCCCCATGATAGCGGGCGCGCGACCGATCCGGCGGACCTGTCGGGCCGCCCTCATCCATCTTCACCCGAAAAGAGGCCCCCATGGCGAAGACGCCCAAAAAGACCGACGAGAAAACCGAAGACAAGACGGTCGACGAGAACAGCCTGAACATCGCGCCGGAAGACGCTCCTACGCCGGCCCCCACACAGTCCGACGAGCCGCAAGGCGGTCAGGCCGCGACCGGCGAGCCCGTCGGCGCGGGCGGAGACCAGCCGCAAGCGGGTCAGCCCATGCTCAGCGTTCTGGCCCAGTACACGCGCGATGTGAGCTTCGAGAACCCCAACGCACCCGGCTCCCTGCGCAGCAACCAGACCCCGCCGGAAGTCAATATCGACTTGCGCATCGGACGGCAGGTCAATCAGGACAACACGGTCGAGGTCAGCCTGCTGATCAAGGCCCACGCCACGCGCGAAGGCCAGACCATCTTCCTCGCGGAAATCGACTATGCGGGCCTGTTCGCCGTGCAGAACATGAGCCTGGAGCAGATCCAGCCCATGATGATGATCGAATGTCCGCGCATCCTCTTCCCCTACGCCCGCAAGATCCTCGGCGACCTGACGCAGGATGGCGGCCATCTGCCCATCATGCTCGACATGCCCGACTTCGCCGGAATGTTCCGCGAGGAGATGATGCGCCGCGCCCAGGAGCAGGGCCTGAACTAGGCTCAGAAAACTCTACTTTAGCAAACGAGCGAGAGCTCTCAGAGTTCTCGCCATTCCAGACTCATTCCCGAGGCTTCTTTTAGCTCTTCGCTTATAGTTTTTTGGTGCGTTGGTGACTTTAGTCACCTTGTATACTCCTAGGTTTTTCTTAACCCGTCTTTTAGCTTTAGTGACCCCCAATGCGGTCTTCAAACTCGGCTTTCTATAACGCATCTTCTTTTTTGCCCCTTGCTCTCAAGTGTGCATGGCACAATTACATCCTAAGAAGCAAAAATATCGTTTGGTTGAACCCACTCCGGTAATCCGAGTGCATAATAATCGAATTGCTCTGCGAATATTGCATCCTCGCAGAAATCCTATGCAGAACACATCACACTATGCGCCGGGAACATAGGACTGGTCGGTCTTGCCCTTCGTGTTCTTGAAATTGTCCACGGCGGCGATGCCGGCCATCTCCGCGTTCTCGCCCAGGATCTCCGCCTGCTTCTGCGCCCAGAGGCGCTTCTGGTAGCGGTTGGAAATGATGTCCGTGACGACCAGCACGCCGATGACGAGGTAGAAGCTCGACTTGCTCATGGCGGTCAGTTCGTAGCCGAACAGTTTCAGGTGGGCGAGGTGCGCGCCTTCGCTGACCAGCAGAACGCCGACGAGGAACAGGATGAACAGGCCCAGCACCTGGTACATGCGGTTCTTCTTCAGGAAGGCCGTGACCCGGTCGGCCAGCAGGATCATGGCGATGCCGGACGCCACGATGGCGATGACCATCAGCGGCACCTGGTAGGTCTTGGTCGGTTCGCAACTGACCGCGCCTTCGATCGGATTGGCGATCAGGAAGCGCTTGCACTCTTCGGACACGCCGTCGAAGGATTGCAGCACCGCGCCCGCCGCGTTGACGATGTTGGACGTCTCCACATTGGCGATGGCCATGGCCGACAGGATGGAGTCGAAGGAGAAGACGAGGTTCATCGTCACGATCAGGGCCACCGCGCCCCAGAGCGAGCGCGAGCCGGACCCTTCGGAGTGTTCGATATGGTCGACCTGCAGCAGGTGGTGGATCTCCTTCACCGCCGTGTAGATGATGAAGGCCCCGCCGAAGACCGTCACCAGGGCCTGCAGGGTGAACTCGCCCTCTATGATCCCGGTGGACAGTTCGAACAGCGGCTCCGCCAGGAGCCCGAACAGGGACACGATCACGAAGAGCAGCACGATCCGCAGGGCCACGGCGAGGCCGATGCCCCAAGTGCGGACCTTTTTGGCCGCGACGGGATCGCCCACCTTGTTGCTCTCGATCACGATGTAGAGAAGATTGTCGAAGCCGAGGATCGCCTGCAGCAGGATCAGCGCCCCGAGCGTGAAGAGCGAACTCAGGGTAAAGAGATCGGGTGAGAACATTTCGGCCATGGGTGACGGTCCCTGCGAGGCAGTTTGTATGAGACGGATTGTTAAACTGCGACAACGTTAGACCCGTCATCGGGTTGCAACAATGGAAGATTGAGGCGTTCTTTTCAGCAAACCTTGCTCGCCAGATAAGCTTGAAGGCCGCAATCATCCCAGCATCCCATCACCCCAGCGCTTGCCGGACGCGCGGCAGGATGCGGCGGCTGACCGGAATGCGCTTTCCATCGGTTAATACGAGGGACCCCGTTCCCGATCCGTCGCGGTCGAGGGCCGACACGCAGCTCGTGTTCACGATGTGCGAGCGGTGGACCTTCAGGAAATCCGATGGAAGCTCACGCTCCAGCGCACCCAGCGACTTGGTGTGAAGGATCGCGCGCCCTCCGGAGAGGTGAATTTCGGCATAGCCGTCTGCCCCCGTGATATGCGTGATGTCGGAGACGGGCACCTGTTCCACGCGACCGGCGCTCCGGATCACGAGCGGCGGCGGCGCGACGGGTTCCAGCTGGTCGAGCAGCCGTTGCAGGCGGTCCGCGCGCGCCGTCTCCCGCAGGGCTTCCGCCTGTTCGCGCGAACGGGCGCGGACCTGTTCCACCAGCAACAGCACGAGGAAGCCTGCGACCATGAAAAAGAAGATCGCGTCCAGGAACAGATCCGGCAGGAGCAGGTTCGGCACGATCAACGCCGTCAGGGCCGCGGCTGCAAGACGCGCCTTCGAACGCATCGTCGGCTCTCCCGGCCGGACCCATGTCCAGATGCTGACAGCCAGCGCGATGCAGAGCGGACCAAGCATGGCCAGGGCGGACTTTCCGTCGAAGCCCTCCTGCTGCCAGATTGCCAGGACCACAGAAAGAGCCGCCACCGCCATGACGGTCCGGAGGTTCTGCGGCCTCAACCGCCGCGTCACGTAGAAACAGCTCAGCAAGCCGAAAGCGGCGGAGAAGCCCGCAATGGCGACAAGCCGCACATCCTGCACAGGATATGGATAGGCCCAGACGGTGCGCGATATCTCCGCCATCAGCTGGCCCGACGCGAGCGCACAGAGCAGGCTCAGTAGCGCATAGTCCTGCCGCGCCCCCGTAGCATGCCGGGCCGTCACGGCCAGCGCGGCGAAATAGACGCCGCCCGCCAGAAACAATCCCAGCGCGACCATGACCGGCGCGACGAAGGCTGCCAGACGGCGGCTGCCCGGCTGGGTTCTCACGATCCTGGCATTATGGAACGGCCGCGTCAGGTCGATCAGGCTGTGATGCGCCGACGCCAGCAGGACCACCTCGTTCGAACCCGGCCGCACCACACCATCCGGCAGAGTGAAGGCCACGTCCATCAAACCCGGGGCTTCCGACAGCCGATCCGCGCCCGGCAGTCCGTTGCGGCCGACCGGTGCGCCGTTCAGCCAGACGCGCGACGAAAAGCGGCCGCTCAGGAAAAGCTGGTGTGTGGAGTCCGAAACGGCGCCGGTTGCTCTTCCCGTGTCCATCTCGGGGGCCGAGACGTCCAGTTTCACCCAGATGAGCCGGTCCGTCGGATTGACCGCCCCGGCCCAGACTGTTTTGCATCCTGGCCCCGACCAGTCCGCGGGCGGAGCGTCAACGGACCGCGCGGGGCAGACCTGCGCGGCCTGCGCGGACGCACCCGCCGCCAGGCCGATAATCCCGGAAAGAGCCAGCGCGAACAGAACGGTCAGACATCGGGTGATCATGTCCGACCGTAGACCGCCCCGTCGCCACCGCGAAGCCCCGTTCATGGAACGGATGCCACCGTTCACCGGATAGACCTTCGCGCCGGCACGGGTCAGGCCGCACCTCCGATGTCGACCCACAAAGGAGAGAAGAATGACACGACACAGACCCGCAAAACCCCGCAATTTCCGCTCCACACTCAGCGTGGCTCTGGGCATGGCCGTGGGCATGAGCGCCCCGCTCGGCCTCGTCCTTCTCGCCGGATGTTCGAACCGCGCGGCCCCGCCGGAAGTCGCCGCACGGATCGTGTCGGACACGGTCGCCAAGATCGAAACCAACCGAAACGCCAGCCGCCCCTCGAACGAAACGCCCATCGTCTTCGAAGCGCAGAGCGGAGAGACGGTCGACGCCTTTGAAGGGACATTCACCGTCCCGGAGAACCGGACCGATCCCGACAGCCGAACCCTCACCCTCCATTACATCCGCTTTCCCACCACGACGGACAAGCCGGGCGCGCCCATCGTCTATCTGTCGGGCGGCCCCGGCGGATCGGGTATCGACACGGCGAAACGGGATCGCTTTCCGCTCTTCATGGCCATGCGCCAGCACGGAGACGTCATTGCCTATGACCAGCGCGGCACGGGCCGTTCCGACGACATGCAGCGCTGTACGCGCCCTGGTCGTCCGTTGACGGAAGTCGTCAGTGATGCCGACGCCATGGCGGACAGCGTCGCGGCGCTGCGCGACTGCATGACGGAATGGGAGGACGCAGGGATCGATCTGGATGGCTACGACACGGTCGAGAATGCCCGCGACCTCGATGCGCTGCGGCAGCATCTCGGCGCGGAGATGCTCTCGCTCTGGGGAATCAGCTATGGCAGCCATCTCGGGCTGACGGCGCTGCGAGAGCTGGACGGACGCATCGAGCGCGCCGTTTTCGCCAGCATAGAAGGCCCGGAGCAGACCGTGAAACTGCCCGCGCGAACGGACGCCTATTTCGACCGCCTGCAGACCGCCATGACGGAACGCGACCCCGAAACGCCCGACGTCAAGGCGCTGATCCGCCGTGTCCATGCGGCATTCGATGCAGAACCGAAACTGCTGACGATCGACGGCATCCAAGCCGTCTTCCATCGGCGAGACCTTCAGAGCTTTCTGTCAGGGGCCATCGCCGACCCGAAATGGGCCATGCTGGTCGTGGAGATCTACCGAGACATGGATCAAGGCGACATGAGCTCTTTCGAGGCCCTTTACGGCCGCTGGGGCGTCACGAGCGATCACGGATTTTCCCCGATGAACCGGCTGACGGACATCGCCTCCGGCACGGATGCGGCCCGCCGCGTCCTCATCGACTCGCAGGCGGAGACTGCTTTAATCGGCGCTACCCTCAATGCACCCTATCAATTCGAGGATATCCGGCCCGAACTCGTTCTGGACGCGGCGTTCCGCCGCCCCGTGGAATCCGAGGTGCCAGTTCTGCTGCTCAGCGGTACGCTGGACGGCCGGACCTATCCCGAGGCGGCACGCGAGGCGATGATGGGGCTAAGCCGCGCGCATGCCGTGCTGATAGATGGGGCAGGCCATAATCTCTTCATGACCGACATGGTCGTGGGAGAAACCATTCACCGCTTCATGCGCGGCGAAGCGGACCTTCCGTCGGAGTTGAGTGTTCCCATTCCGGAATAAGGCCGCGACATGCCCCGGCCGGTAATTTGTCAATCGTCTTGCTTTCCTTTTTGCCTTCATGCGACGTTCAGACCGAACGCCTTAAAGGGACGGATGATGAAGACAGCGTATTCGGCGATGATCCTGGCCGGCGCGGCGGCGTTGATGGCCGCTTGCACCCACAAGGTCGAGGTCGTGGCTCCCAAGGAGCCGATCCGCATCGAACTGGCGATCAAGATCGACCAGGAGGTCCGGGTCCGGCTCGAACAGGACATCGAATCGCTGATCGCGGACAATCCGGACCTGTTCTAGGTCCGGGACACACGGAACTGCATGGAGGCAGGGATGAAAAAAGTCATGATGGTGGCCGTGTCGGTCGCCGCGACGCTCATGGGTTCGGCCATGCTGCTGCACCAGGCCGGCGACACGGTCGCCCAGGCCCAGGAGGCCAGCGCCTCGTCCAAGCAGATCGTCGAGGCTGCCAAGACGCGCGGCGAAATCGGCGAGCGCATCGACGGCTATTTGGCCGTGGTCGGTGCGGTTTCGCCCGACGTGAAGGCGGCGATGGACGACATCAACATCAGCCGAAAGGTCGCCTACGAAAAGCTGGCCGACCAGCGCGGGCTGAGCACCCGGGTCGTCGCGCAACTCGCGGGCGAAAACCTGATCAAGCGCGCCGCCGCGGGCGAATACGTCATGCGCGCGGATGGACAGTGGTCCCGCAAATAGGCGCGTCCGCTCTCCCGCTATCAAAGCCGCCCCGCCCGGGCGGCTTTTTCTTTGCGCGCAGGAGAAGGCGCGCCCCTTTTTCCGCGACGGCCGTCTATTGCCAAGCCCCGCGCGCCTTGTATGACTCGCGCCCATGAGCACTGCCCCCAAACTGACGCCCTCCGGTCTTGCCGCCCTTCTGTGCGCGCGCATCTGTCACGATCTGGTCAGTCCGGTGGGCGCGCTGGGCACCGCCATCGAAATCCTCGACGATGACGGCAATGCCGATATGCACGACGACGCGCTGGAGCTGATCAAGAGCAGCTCCCGCCGCGCCTCCGCCAAGCTGAAGTTCCTGCGGCTCGCCTTCGGAGCGGGCGGGTCGGCCCCCGGCGTGCTGGGCGCGGACGAGATCCGGGAGCTGGTGTCCGACATGTTCGCCGATGCCAAGGCCGACATCGTGTTCGACTTCCACGGCGACGGGGTGGAGAAGTCCCGGGCGCGGATCCTGCTGAACCTCGCCATGCTGGGCGTCCAGGCCGTGCCGCGTGGCGGAGAGGTCCGCATCGCCACCACGCCGGACGCCGTGTCGATCGTCTCGACGGGACCGCGCGCGCGGCTTGACGAAACGGTGGAACGCGCGCTCCGGGGCCGCGCACCCGAACACGGCTTCGACGGCCGGTCGATCCAACCCTTCTATGCCAGCATGATGGCGCGCGAGGCTGGCGGACAGGTCACGGCGACGGCCGAGGGCGAAACGGTGACGTTCCGCGCCGACCTCCCGGCCTGACAGGTCTTTTCCCGCCCTGGGCGGGTCGCTTCGGACCCTTTTCCAAAAGCGCCCGGGTTTAGCCCGGAGTTAACCCTTTGCCGTCATTGAGTCCGCACTCCCGGAGGAAACTCCACGCCAACGGATTTGCGCGACGCCCATGCCTTCAGGCCAGACCCAGACCGACCTGTCTGCCCGTCCTTCCCCGGGCGCGACCCCGTCCAGCGGCCTGTCCGGGCCGATGCTCGCCCCGCTGGGCGACGATCTGACCCGCTCTCGCCTGTTCGCCCTCAAGGCCGGGGCTGAGATGGCCGCCATCGTCGAGGCCGAACGGGACCCCCACGACGCGACCGACCCGACCCGCCTGAAGGGCCGCGATCCCGTCTGGCTGTCGGAACGGCTCGGCACGATCCAGCGCGAAGCCAAGCGCGCCCGCGCCCGCGCCGTCTACCGCAGCGCGCAGGACGCCCTGTCCCTGATCCAGCGCTGCAATGTCCATATGCCGATCGACTGGACCCGGGTGGATGGCCGCCTCTTCACGCTCAACAAGCTGCTGACCCAGTATGAAGCCGGGCTGGAGGAGCTGGAACGCGACACGCCCGTGCTGCTCGCCCCGCGGGTGCCGGACCCGGCCGATGCGACGGCCCTGCCCTTCGATCCCGTCCACGAGATCGCCAGGACGACGCTGACCTGTCTGCTGCCTCACGCCTCCGCTGCGGAGCGCGACGCGCTGACCCGGCTGATGGATGCCGATCTCGCGCCGCCTGCTCGCGAGGGCGCAGACGAAATGGAACCGACCGACGCGCCGGAGCTGAAAACCGACCGGATCGAATGGATCATGCCGGATCTCGTCCAGTCGCTGCTGGAAACCGGCCGGGAGTACGGCAAGATCTTCTCCGTGTCCCATGCGCTGGACGATGTTGTCGTGGTGGCGGGCGCGGCCGCGCTGGTCCGGGACCGGCTTTACGACACGCTGAGCGGTCTGGTCATGAGCAGCCTGCCCCTGCAGGGTCTGGGCCGCATCGACATCACGGAGGCCGGCGACGCACTGCGCGTCAGCGGGTCCGGGTTCGAGCCCGTCCTGATCGCCTTGCCGGAACGCGTGAAAGCGGACGTCGCCGTGGCGGAAGACCGGCCCCGCCCGATCGACGCGCCCGCCCCCCGCATCACGCCCGACACGGAAGCCGATCTGCGCGCGCAGCTCTCCGCCCTGATGGATGGCGGGCTGGTGGATGGCGGGCTGGAGACGTTCGGACGGGACGACACACCATGAGCGGGCGCTGCCTGATCGTCGATCCGTCCGCCATGGTGCGCCGGGTCGCCAGCCGGATCGTGCGCGAGCTGGGCTACGCGGTTTCCGAAGCCGCCACGGGGCAGGAGGCGTTGTCCGCCTGCGCCTCGCGTCTGCCGGATGTCATCCTGCTCGACTGGAAAACCCCCGACATGGAAACGCTCGACCTGATCGGCGCGGTCCGTGCCTCTGCCGCCAGCGCCGGGGATCCCATGCCGACGCTGATCTTCTGCACGGCGGACCGCTCTGTCGATCGCATCGTGGAGGCGCTACAAGCCGGCGCGGACGAATACATCATGAAGCCGTTCGACTCCGACATCATCCGGGCCAAGTTCGAACTGGCCGGACTGCCTACCGCCGCGGAGGTCCCGTGCGAGGCGGCTTGAGCCTCCGCCCGCCCTATTACGAGGCGCTGCGGCGGCTGACCTTGCAGCTGGCCGGCGTGCAGATGGGCTCCGACCATGCCTTCCTCGTGGAAACGCGGCTGGCAAGCCTGGCGCGCAAGGAAGGCTTCGACTCGCTCGACACCATGGTGGAGGAGCTCTTCGCCGTGGGCCAAGCCCGGCTGGCTCTGCACGTGGTCAGCACGCTGGTAGAGCGCGACACCCATTTCAACCTCGACGCGGGCTCCCTCGATGCGCTGTTCGAAACCGCCCTTCCAGACCTGGTCGCCAAGCGCGGCGGCGGACGGATCGACCTTTTGTCCTATGGCTGCGGGTCGGGCCAGGACGTTTATTCCATCAAGGTGCGCGCGCGTGCGGCGCAGGCGGCCGCCATGCTCGCTCCGGTGCAGCTTCACATCAAGGGCGTGGACTATCCCAGCCAGGCGCTGGAGCGCGCCCGGACTGGACGCTACACGCACTTCGAGATCCAGCGCGGCCTGTCCGCACGCGACATGATCGCCAATTTCACGCCCGACCCCGCGCCCGGTTCCACGGACTGGATCGCCTCGGACGCGCTGCGCGAGAACATCTCCTTCGCCGAGATGCACCTGCTGGCCGGAGAGAAGCGCAACGAGACCTTCCACGCCGTCCTGTTCAGAGGCGCGCTGTCCCACTACAGCAAGACCGCGCGGTTCCGCGTGCTGCGCATCCTGACGTCTCTGCTGCGCCCGGACGGTTATCTCGTGCTGGGAAGCGAAGACGATCTGGGCCAGGTCCATCCGGGTCTCGACAAGGTGGAGGGCCGGACGGGCCTCTACCGCCGCCGCGATGCGGTCCAGGCCCCCGTCGGAAAGCAACCTAATGGCCGCACTACCTTCCAGACCCCGGTGCAGAAGCGCGCGGCCGGAGGCTGACGCCCCGACCTGACAGCCTGACCCCTGGCCAGGGCTGAAATCCGGTACGCCGCGGCGGTTGCGAAACCGCCCGCACGGTCTTAGGGAGCGGAGCCTTCACGCCCGCCTTTCTTTTTTCCGGACCGTTCCATGAGCGACGCCCAGACGCCATCCTCTCTCTCCCTGGCCGATATCGACGCCCTGCGCGACCGTTTCGCCGCCCGGATCGCGGACGCGGACGCGCTGCGCGCGCTGGACGAGATCCGCGTCTCCGCCTTGGGCAAGAAAGGCGAGATCAGCCTGTTGATGCGCGGGCTGGGCCGGATGAGCCCGGACGAGAAGAAAGTCATGGGTCCCGCCCTGAACGGGCTGAAGACCGATATCGCCGCCCTGGTCGAGACGCGCAAGACCGCCCTGGAAGATGCCGCGCTGGACGCCGCGCTGGCCTCCGAGACGCTCGACATGTCCCTGCCCGTGGGTCGGACGGTGGGCACGCTCCATCCCGTCCAGCAGGTGATGGAGGAGATGGCCGTCATCTTCTCCGACATGGGCTTCTCGGTCGCCGAAGGCCCCGACATCGAGGACGACTTCCACAATTTCACCGCGCTGAACTTCCCGCCCGGACACCCGGCGCGGGACATGCACGACACCTTCTTTCTCGAGGACGGCGAAAAGGTCCTGCGCACCCATACCAGCCCGGTGCAGATCCGCACCATGATGAGTCAGGAACCGCCCATCCGCATCATCGCGCCGGGCCGGACCTACAGATCGGACTCGGACCAGACCCACACGCCCATGTTCCATCAGGTCGAAGGTCTGGTCATCGGGAAGGACATCCATATGGGCCACCTGAAAGGGTGCCTTATGGATTTCGTGTCCGCCTTTTTCGAAACCGACGTGGATGTGCGTTTCCGCCCCCACCACTTCCCCTTCACCGAACCGAGCGCGGAAATGGACGTGCGCTACGAACGTGACGGCGCGGCCATCAAGATCGGTTCGGGCGAGAGCTGGATGGAAATCCTCGGCTGCGGCATGGTCCACCCCAACGTGCTGACCGCCTGCGGCCTCGACCCGGAAACCTATCAGGGCTTCGCCTTCGGCATGGGCGTCGACCGCCTCGCCATGCTGAAATACGGCATGCCCGACCTGCGCGACATGTTCGCCGGCGACCCGAGGTGGTTGGGCCATTACGGGTTTTCGCCGCTATTACAGGCGAGTTTGGAGAGCGGGTTGTCGTGAGGGAACGCATCGCACCCCCTTCCGACCCGCTGTGCGGGCCACCTTCCCCTGCTCGGGGAAGGGATTGCCGTCCTTCCCCCGAGCAGGGGGAAGTGGCCGGAGCGAAGCGCAGGTCGATGGGGGGTGCCGCCAAGACCCGCAACCTTCGCCAGAGCCTGCGGCAAAAGAGCTTGTCGCAAGGTTTGCGCAGGAACACCACCGACGCGGAAGGCCTGCTCTGGTGGCGTTTGCGTGAATATCGGCAGGCCGGCTGCGCGTTCCGTCGGCAGGTTCCGGTCGGTCCATACATCGCTGATTTCCTATGCCGAAAGGCGAACCTGATCGTCGAGCTTGATGGCGAGCAGCATGCGGGAGTCGGACAGCGCGCGCATGATGCGAAACGCGACGACTGGTTGCGCGACCATGGCTACTGCGTTCTGCGCTTCTGGAATGGCGACGTCTTCACGGATATCGACTCCGTTCTGGACGCAATCGAGGCAGCCTTGATCGAGGCAGGGTGCCTCAGATGACCGCCTCCACCCCCTTCCGACCTCGCTTCGCTCGGCCACCTTCCCCTGCTCAGGGAAGGCATTGCAGCAAAGCCACCTCATCCCTCCCCCGAGCAGGGGGAGGTGCCGTAGCGCGCAGCGCGAAGGCGGTGGGGGGTGACACATACAACAAGCCCGCCGCAGGCGGACCGCTCAGAGATCCATCATGAAATTCACCCTCTCCTGGCTCAAGGACCATCTCGATACCGACGCCACCCTTGCCGAGATCGTGGACGCCATGACCATGGCGGGCCTCGAGGTCGAGGAGGTCGTCGATCCAGCCGCCGCCTTGTCCGACTTCACGGTCGGCCATGTGCTGTCGGCCGAAAAGCACCCCGACGCGGACAAGCTGCAGGTCTGCCAGGTCGCCACGCGCGACGGCGAGAAGACGGTCGTGTGCGGCGCGCCGAACGCGCGGGCGGGCATCCGCGTCGCCTATGCGGGGCTCGGCACCTACATTCCGGGCGCGGACTTCTCGCTCGACAAGAAGCCGCGCAAGATCCGGGGCGTGGAGAGCTTCGGCATGCTGTGCTCGGCGGACGAACTCGGCTTGGGGGAGGATAGTGACGGCATCATCGAACTGCCCGAGGCAGAAGTCGGCGCGCCGGTCGCAGACGTGCTGGGCCTGAACGATCCCGTGATCGACTTCGAAGTCACGCCCAACCGGCCGGACTGGCTGGGTGTGCGCGGCATTGCGCGCGATCTCGCCGCCGCCGGTCTCGGCACGCTGAAGCCGGAGACGATCAAGCCCGTCCCGGCCGCCTTCGACAATCCTCAGCCCGTGCGCATCGACGCGCCGGACGCCTGCCCCGCCTTTGTCGGGCGCGTCGTGCGCGGCGTGACCAACGGACCCTCGCCGGACTGGCTGCAGGCCAAGCTGACCGCCATCGGCCTTCGCCCGATTTCGGCGCTGGTAGACATCACCAACTTCATGACTATCGACCGGGCGCGCCCTCTGCACGTCTACGACCTCGCCAAGGTGGAGGGTTCCGTCATCGTGCGGATGGGCGAGGACGAGACCTTCGAGGCGCTGGACGACCGGAGCTACACGGCGACGGATCAGGACGTGGCCATCGCGGACGAGAGCGGCATTCTGGGCCTCGGCGGCATCGTCGGCGGCGAAAGCTCCGGCGTGTCCGAGACCACGACCGACATCCTGATCGAATGCGCCGTCTTCGATCCGCTGACCATCCGGCGGTCCGCCAAGCGCCTGGGCGTGAACTCGGACGCCAAATACCGGTTCGAGCGCGGCATCGACACGGGCTTCATGGAAGACGGCATGGACATGGCGACACGCCTCGTGCTGGAGTTGTGCGGCGGCGAAGCGAGCACGGTGGAGATCGCGGGCGAGATTCCGGCCGAACCCGAGCCCGTCTCCTTCGATCCGGCACGCGTCGAGCAGTTGCTGGGCTTTACGCCCGGCGAAGCGGAGATCGAGACGATCCTGTCCAAGCTGGGCTTCGAGCGCCAAGGCGGCGGCACGCCCTGGACGCTGGCCGTGCCGACATGGCGGCGCGACGTGACGATGCAGGCCGACCTGGTCGAGGAAGTCGCGCGCATTGCGGGTTTCGACCGCCTGCCCTCGACGCCCCTACCCGCACTCGCCGGACGGCGCGAGCCGACCGCGACGCTCACCCAGAGCCGAAC
>JBARXH010000080.1:0-2140 GCA_049647245.1 Litorimonas sp. | reverse complement strand
AAGGTGGCCTGCGCCGTGGCGACGGGATCGGCCTCGTCCCCGTCATGGGCCACGGCGCGCAGGAAGGCGACGTGCTTGGTGGTCTTGTAGCATTCCGCCGTGCCGATGATGGTTTCGCCCGGCCGGGCCGCGCGCTGATAGTCGATGCGCAGGGACAGGGTCGCCAGCGCGCCCAGCGTGTCGAAGCCGGTGAAGGCGGCCAGACCGCAGGCCTGGTCCAGCAGGGTCGTCACCGCGCCGCCATGGACGACGCCGGTGTCCACGTCTCCGACCAGGCTGTCGGAATAGGGTAGGGACAAGGTCGCCGTGCCCGCACCGACGGCGACGAACTGGATGCCCAGCTCCGTCGCGTGGGGCGTGCCCTTGATCATGGTCGCGCCCACTTCCCAGAACAGCTTGAGACGTTCGTTCATGTCCATGCTCAGGCCTCCAGGGCTGAAAAGGCGGCGTCGATGACGCGGTTGGCGCGCGGATCGCCCATCAGATACTCCTGCTGCCGGTTCATGACGTAGGCACCGTGCAGGCCCGTCGACGGGTCCGCGAACACGGCCGAACCGCCCCAGCCTGAATGGCCGAGCCCGTCCGCATTAGGGCCGTAGTTGAAGTTGGGCGCGTTGCGCATCACGCCTGCCGCGAAGTCGATGGTGAACGGCAGGACCGCGTCCGGCCCGACGATGCGCGAACGCGTCGCGGCCTTTCGCACCGGTTCGCTCAGCACGGTGTGGCCGCCCACGCGCCCCGCGGTAAAAGCCTGCATCATCGCGCCGATGCCGGATGCGGTGCTCTGGCAGTTCGAGCCCGCCATTTCCGCTTCCCGCCACGCATCGCCGCTGATGCGCGCGGGCGAGGACCAGGGTTTCAGGAAGGCCACGCGCTTGGGCTCCGTCAGCGGGCCGAGATCGGCCATGGCACGGGGCTTCACCAACTGTGCAACACGGGCATTGTCCGCCGGATCGACGCCGATATGGACGTCCGCCCCGGCCGGCCTGGCCAGATCCTCAGCCAGGATGCGCCCCAGGCGGCGGTTTAGCGGGTCCGCGCGGCGGGCGACCTCGCCTGCGAGAAAACCGAAGGTGACGGGGTGGTAGCCGCTTTGGGTGCCGGGCTCGAACAAGGGCTCCTGCGTTTCCAGTACGGATACGACCTTGTCGAAATCGACCCAGTCCTCGGGCTTGAAGTCCGCATCGGTGATGCCGACCAGGCCGGACTGATGGCTCATCATCTGGGCAAGTGTGAGCCCCGCCTTGCCGTGTGCGGCGAATTCCGGCCAGATGTCGGCGACGGGCGCATCATAGTCGAGGCGTCCCGTCTCCACGAGATGGGCGATGACGAGCGCGGCCATCGCCTTGCCCGACGAATAGACGGAGAACAGGGTCTTCGGCGTGACCTCGGTGGTGCGCTTCCTGTCGATCCAGCCCGCGCAAAGGTCGACCAGCGGTTCGCCGTCCCGGAAGATCGAGACCTGGCAGCCCAGTTCGCCCTCTCCCTCGAAATTGCGCAGGATCGCCTCGCGCACCGGCTGGAAACCGGGGGCGACGTGGCCGGAGATCGGGGGGTGTTCACTCATCGGTGTTTTCTCATAGAGTGGTCTCTACCGCGAGCTGCGGGGTGCCGCCATCGTCGTCGAGAAACTTCTGGGCACGGATCAGGGGAAGTTCGCCCGCATCCGTTCGGTCGGCTTCGCCCATGACGGCGAAGACAGCGGAGACGGACCGGACCAGCGCCTGCTCCGGTGCCGTGCCGTGAAGCCTCTGTCCCAGATAGGCGGCCGCGAGCGTGTCGCCTCCGCCATTGGGGACGCCTGAATAGCGGTCGTGCAGCACGCGGTGGGCGCGTCCGCCTTCGAAGAGCACGGCGCCGATCCGTGCGCCGTCCGCGACGGATGTCACCAAGGTCTCGTCCACCCCGGCCAGCGGACGGGGCGGCGTGTCCGGGGCCTCGTCCAGATTGCCCGTGATGTAGCGCCATTCCCACAGGTTGGGCGTGGCGATGTCGGCCAGAGGGACCAGCAGATCGCAGATCGCCTCCGCCCGGTCCTGCGGGATGTAGAGCCCGCCATCCGCGCGACTGCCGTCGCCCATGACGGGATCGATCAGCACGCAGTTCGGCTCCAGTGTGCCGATGATCCTGTTGGCGAGCA
>JBARXH010000079.1:0-2932 GCA_049647245.1 Litorimonas sp. | reverse complement strand
GTTCTGATACTCGGCGAGACCAAAGGTGCCGTACTTGTAACCGGAATTCGGCTGGAAGAGTTCCAGAGGCCCGCGGCGGTTTCTGCCCGACTTGTCCTGTCCGTAATGGCCGAACACGCTGCGGCCCGGTCCGAAGCCGAAGGGCAGTCCGCGCTGTGGGACCGGTCCCTGGAAGTAGTGAACGTTCCCCGATGCAGGGTAGGCCGGACCGGAATATCCCGAGGCGTACCCTGGTTCGTACCACCCCGATGATGTCGTGCCGGCATGATAAGCCGGATCCGAATAGCCATACCCACCTTGCACATGTGCCTGATGATTGACCGGATAGCCGCTGGCGCAGGGATCGACCGCGCAGGGCGTCGGGGCAGGGGTATAGACCGGCGGCTGCGGCGCCGGGACGGCGCAGGGCGAGGGATGGATGAGCGGAGGCTGCACCACAGGCGGGTAGATGACGGGCGGAGCGACCGGCGCACCGCACGCATTGCCATGACCGACCGACGTGTAGCCGGAATAGGCCGAGCCGTAATGACCCGCTTGCGGCGCGGCGTAGTGGCCGCCTCCATAGGCCGTCTTGCCGTGGGCGCCGAAGCCGCCCCCGTCCCAAGAATAGCCACCGCCGACGCTGCAGGCCCCCAAGGCTACTGCCGACACCCCCAAAACCAATAGACGCATGACTGCCCCCTCTTGTGCAATTCGGGGACGTCTTTGGCAGAGATGGATTAAACCCCTGTGCAGGAACACGGTTAAACCGCGTTAGGGCTTGGCGGAGCGGGTTTGCGTCCGCGCGGACCCTGCCATACGTAATCAAACCGTTCTCCCACTCCTCCACACACAGGACCCGCTCATGACCTCCAAAGGCGTCTTCAAGGACCGCACCCTCATCATGTCCGGCGGCTCGCGCGGAATCGGTCTCGCCATCGCCAAGGCCATCGCCGCGGACGGGGCGAACATCGCTATCTGCGCCAAGACGGCCGAGCCGCACCCCAAGCTGGCGGGCACGATCTACACGGCCGCCGAGGAGATCGAGGCGGCGGGCGGCCAGTGCCTGCCGATCGTCTGCGACATCCGGGACGAGGCGATGGTGCAGGAGGCCGTGTCGCAAACGGTCGACCGGTTCGGCGGGATCGACATTCTGGTCAACAATGCCTCCGCCATCTCGCTGACGCCCACGACGGCCACGCCGATGAAGCGCTACGACCTGATGAACGGCGTCAATGCGCGCGGCACATTCCTGATGAGCCAGGCCTGCCACCCGCACCTGAAGTCCGGCACCAACGCGCATATCCTGAACATCGCCCCGCCGCTGCTGATGGAGCCGCGCTGGTTTCGCAACCATGTCGCCTACACCATGGCCAAATACGGCATGTCCATGTGCACGCTGGGCATGGCGGAGGAGTTCCGTCCCGACGGCATCGCCGTGAATTCGCTCTGGCCCATGACGTCGATCGACACGGCCGCCGTGCGCAACGTGCTGGGCGGCGACAGCATGGCCAAGATGAGCCGCGTGCCCGACATCATGGCCGATGCCGCCTACGAAGTGCTGTCCCGGCCGTCGGCCGAGGCGACCGGGCAGTTCTTCATCGACGAGTTCGTCCTGCGCGAGGCGGGCGTCACCGATTTCAACCCGTACAACCAGCCCGGCTATTCCGGTCCGCTCGCCGCCGACTTCTTCGTCTCCACCGAGATGGTGGAAGGCTCGCTCAGCGAGGTGATGGAACACCCCGGATACAAGGCGTAGCGCCGTGCCGACCACCAACGCCGTCGAGCCCACCCCGGAACAGATCGAGGCCTTCCTCGGCAGTCACGAGGACGGGGTCCCAGTCTACATGCTCAACCTGCTGAAGTTCAAACCGACCTCGACCTACCGGGAGGGCGAGCAGACCTCCGGCGAGGACGCCTACCGCCGATACGCCGCCGCCTTCGGAGAGATGCTGCGCGAGCAGGGCATCGAGGGCACGCAAACCGTGTTCGGCGGCAAGGTCGACCGCTTCCTCATCGGGGCGGGCGAGGACGAATGGGACGCCGTCGCCATCGTCCGCTACCCCGACAAGAAGACCATGTTCGAGGCCGTGTCGTGCGAGGCCTACCGGTCCTTCCACTTCCACAGAAAAGCCGGCCTCGAAGGCCAGCTCCTGATCGCCTGCGACGGCTCAGGCGTCTTCTAGGAGACGAGAGCCTTCGGGAAAAGGCGCGGCGCGGCCTGCTTGGGGAACCGGGCCACGCCGCAAGGTGAACGGCGGGAGGAGGCCACCCGCCGCAGTCCGTCGTCGCGCCGGCCCTAGCCGTATTCGCGGAAATATTCGTAGCCGAAGAGCGACTTGCCGGAGTCCTTGTTGTAGTACTGGCAGTAGAGACGCTCGCCGGATTTCGGCGTCGTGCCCCGGCGCGTCGGCAGCATCTGGAAGGACAGATAGGTCTTGCCCCGCGCCTTCAGGTCCTGCGTGGCCGCCGACGCCCGGTCGGAGTTCGATCCGTTCGTGCACTCGGAAATGCCCTCGCTATTGCCGCAGGCCAGACGCAGGAGCGCTTCGCCCAGAACGTTGTCGCGGTAGGGATATTCGGAGGCCGTTTCCGTCACGTTCACCGCGCCGTAAGCCCGGTCGTCGATCTTGACGCACTGCGTCTCGTAGGCGTTCGGGTAGCCGCTCGCGCGCAGCTTCGCTTCGTCGAACTCCAGATACATGATGTCGTTGGTCTCGAGGTTCGGCAGGATGCAGCCGGATTCGAAATTCATCTCGCGGCGGTCGATGAAGCCGGTGCGCGTTTCCGTGCTCATGCCTTGGCTGAACGTGTAATCGCCCCGCTTGCCATAGACGATCTTGGACGGACGGAGCGACGGATCGCACTGCGTCAGCTCGGTCGGCTTCGGCGTGCTGCTGCGGCCCTCGGCGGAGGCGGAGGTGCCCGCCGCCGCCGTCCCGGCGGTCGCAGT
>JBARXH010000078.1:0-6284 GCA_049647245.1 Litorimonas sp. | reverse complement strand
GCTCTGGGAAACCACGCTCGACGCCAACGCGCGCTCGCTCCTGCAGGTCAAGATCGACGCAGCCGACGCCTCCGACGATCTGTTCACCAAGCTGATGGGCGACGTGGTCGAGCCGCGCCGCGAATTCATCATCAGCAACGCGCTGGATGCAGACGTGGATACATGACGGAAAGCTGGGCTGATGAGTACGAAGCGCTCGTCACCCGGTTCGACCGTTGGAATTGGGCGGCCTCCTTCGGAGTTCCCATTCTTCTTTTCCTCCCGTCCCCATTTCTTGGGGCCTTCCTCTTCGCGTCGCTTGGCTGGCCGTTCATCTCGGGCTGGATGACCGGCCTGATCGTCGGAGGGATCGGTTCAGTATGGCTTGTCTACCGCCTTCTCGGTTTTTTTCAGAACTCACCGCTTTCATGTCCGTCCTGCGGCATCAGTGTAGCGAGCTGGGCTGGATACGGTTACAGATGCGATCATTGGTGCCGCCGCTGCGGCCACAAGCACGCCGACGTCGGTGCGTCCGTCTCGGCGGGGAACGGCGAAGGATCATGACAGTTTCCGTATCGGCCCAGAGAACGAAACGACGAGGGTTTGGTGCCCTTCCGGTTCTCGCCCTCCTCTCCGCCTGCACCTCCGCCGCAGATCCGGAGGCGGCCTTCTTCTCGAACATGCAGGCGCTGTGCGACCGGACGGTGGAGGGCGAAGTCGTCAGTGACCAGGCGGTGGATGCGGACTGGATCGGGCAGGTGCTGGTCGTCGGTCCCGTGACGTGCGAGCCCAACATCATCCGGATGCCGCTCGCGGTCGGGGCGGACCAGTCGCGCACCTGGGTGCTGAGCCAGCCGGAAGGGGGCGGGCTTCTGTTCCGCCACGAACATGTGGAACCGGACGGCTCGCCCTCGCCGGTGACCCAGTATGGCGGGCTGGCCGCACCGGGCGGATCGGCGTTCCAGCAGAACTTCCCGGCGGACGCCCAGACCAAGGCCAACTTCACGGAAAACGGGATCGCCCGCTCCAACCCCAATGTCTGGACCTTCACGCTGGACGGCGACCGCCTGACCTATTCTCTGGCCCGCCCGGCGACGCAGACAGAGGAGGCGCGGAATTTCAGGGCGCAGTTCGACTTGTCCGAGTAGAAGGTCGAAAAGAGGAGGGACATCGTGATCCGAAGCACTTGCCTGATGGGTGCCGTCCTCCTGGTAGCCTGTTCGCCCCCATCTCCTCCTGACACGGTGGGGCCAGCCGCAGCGGAGACCGCTGCCGTGCCGTTGCCGGACTATGTCTATGACCTCGCCGATGCGGAGCGTTTCGCGGTGCTGTTCGACCGGACGGACGGCGCTCCGAGCGTTGCGCAGATTCAGTCGGATTACCTCGACGGCGCCGGGCGCGGGGTCGAGATATTCACGCCTTACCGGATCGTGTCGGCCGAGCATCTCGCGCAGCAGGTCTCCGAACAGGCGGAGATGTATCGCCGGGGCATAGATGTGTGCCTCCCGGCCGCGCGGGAGGCCGAACCCATGCTGCACGCGGTCTATGCCGAGTTGACGAAGCTTTTCCCCGACCGGACAATGCCGGACATCCACTTCGTGTTCGGGGCAGGAAATTCCGGGGGGACGGCCGCGCCCGACGCCCAGGTGATCGGTCTGGAAGTGGTTTGCGCCGTCCGGGAATCGCGCGCTGAAATCGATCAGAAGCTTCGGTTCTTCTTCGCGCACGAAACCGTCCACGCCTTCCAGCCCCCAACCGATTTCGACCTTCTTTTCCGGGATCCGCTTCTCCACGGCGTGCTGCGCGAAGGGTTCGCCGATTACATAGCGTGGAGAGTGACGGGCGAAGTGCCCGATGCAGACCGCGATCTTTGGGCGACGGAGCGCGGCAAGACGCTCTGGCGCGAATTCGAGCGCGATCGCCAGCTGATCCTGGCGTCCATTGCGGATGGAAGCACCACGCTAGAGACGTGGTCGGACGAGGCTGTCGCGGCCCGGCAGAACTGGCTGGGCAACTATAAGCGTGTGCCCGAAGGGTGGCCGCACGAGATGGGCTATTGGATCGGCCGTCAGATCGTCACGGATTACATCTCCCGCGCCGACGATCCGGATGCGGCCTTTCAGGCCGTTCTCGGCATGACCGACCCGGCAGCAATCCTGCAGGCCACGCGCTACGCGCAACCCTAGCCCGGCAAATCCGCCGCCGGTCCCGCCAGCGTGCTTCCGCCGGAGCGCTTCGCCCCTTCGCCGCGGACCACGTCCTGATCGGTTGCGGGGCAGAAGCTCAGCACCGTGTTGCCCCGGGCGCGGTCTTCCTGGCCGGGCTGGATGAAGTCGAGACCGCCGTCCGGGCGTTTGGCGAGGATCAGGTCCAGATTGTCGCCCCGGTCGCGGTAAAGGTCCTCGAGCGTGTATTCGTCCGACAGCTTGGTGACGCGGAAACGCCAGCCATTCCACCAATCGCGGGTCAGCGCGTCGAAGGACCGTCCGCGCGATCCCAGCGTGCGTCCGCGCGACGTGTAGGCGATGGCCTCCTCTCCGGCATCGGCGTCGGGCGTGCCGATCTGGAAGACCCGGTTGCGGCCCAGTTCCGGACCGAATTCCACGCTGACCAGTGCATTGTAGGCGTCGTTGGGCGTGGCGGCGATGATGTGGTTGAAGGCGCTGTGGTCGAGCGAATAGTCGGCATTCTCTGACAGGACTTCGCCGTCGAAGGTAGCGTGCCCGTCCAGCCGAGCGGCGCGCAGGCGGCGCCAGTTCGTGTCGGCCACCAGCACGCCGATCTCCATGTCGCGCATCGCCTTTGCAAGGCCCAGCGACCACGGATTGGCCCCGACGATCAGGGCCCCGTCGCCCCCGCCGGAGCTCTGGCCCAGCAGGCGGGCAAGCGGTCCTATGGCGAAGCCCGCGAACAGGACGGTGGCGAAGACGAGCGCGAAGGCCAGCGGTACGAACAATGCGCCCTGATCGAGGCCCAGGGCCTGCAGCTCGGCCGCGAACAGGCCCGCCACGGCGACGGCCACGATCCCCCGCGGCGCGATCAGCGCAACCAGCAGGGATTCGCGCCAGTCCAGCCCGCTGCCGATGGTCGACAGCATCACGGCGACGGGCCGCACGACCAGCATCATGGCCCCTACGAACGCCCAGACCCGCCATTCCAGCAGGAAGGCTTTCAGAATGGCGGGCGTCAGTGTCGCGGTCAGGATCACGAAGACGCCGGAGACGAGGATGATGGTGATGGTTTCCTTGAACCGGCGCATCTCGACCTGGGCGGCGAAGCGCAGGTTCGCCATGGTCATCCCCATGGCCGTCACGGTCAGCAGGCCCGTTTCGTCCGCCAGCTTGTTGGACAGCACGTAGACTGCCAGCACCCAGGCCAGCACCACCGGGGCCTTGAGATATTCCGGAATCATGCCGTTGCGGAACGCCTTGGCCAGCAGGTAGGCCGACACAATGCCGACCACGATGCCGAAGATGGCGGCGAAGGCAAGGCGCCCGAAAATGGCTGTGGCCGACACGCCCGTCAGCTGGAAGACGATGATCTCGTAGCCGATTACGGCGAACAGCGCGCCGACGGGATCGTTGACGATGCCTTCCCATTTCAGGACGCTGGCGGGACGGTGCTTCAGATGGGCCTGGCGCAGCAGGGGCATGATCACGGTCGGGCCGGTCACGACGAACAGGCCCCCCACCATCACGGAGATCAGCAGGGGCAGGCCGACGATGTAATAGGCGGCGGCCGCGCCAAGGACCCAGGCGATCGGCCCGCCCAGCAAGACCATGCGCAGCACCGCGTTTCGGGCGTCGCCGAGGTCGCGCAGGCGCAGGTTCAGCCCGCCTTCGAACAGGATGATGGCGACCGATAGTCCGATCAGCGGGCGGTAGAGGTCGCCAAAATCGTTGACGGGATCGAGCCGGAACAGGCCCAGCACATAGGCCACGCTCTCCGGCAGACCGAGTTGCAGCACCGCGCCGAGCAGGGGGCCGAAGATCAGCCCCGCCACCGCCATCAGCACGATGGCCGGGCGCTGCAGCCGCCAGGCGAGCCACTGCGCCCCGATACCGAGGACCCCGATCAGGGCGAGCTTTACAGGCAGGCTGAACGCGGCGTAGTGCGCGGCGTCTGCGGCAACGGATGCAGCCATTGGGTCCCCTGGCGACGCAGGCGGCGCGCCTGCTTCGAAGCTACGGGGTTAGCGTCCGGGACAGGGCAGGGGAAGCGTTGAATTCAACGTCACCCGGACGGCAAAAACCGTCAGCCCGACATGCGCTGAATGTCGAAGCCGATCTCCTGCGTGCCGTACCGGCCATTGTCGTAGTCGTCGATCCGGTCCTGGAAGAAGTCGAGCAGGTGGGTGTAGACCGCGTTGAACAGCGGCTCCAGCGCGCCGTCCTCCACCGCGCCGTCCACGGGCTGCGGGACCTTGATCTCCGCGCCGCGTTCCAGCCGCACGAACATCAGCTCCCCTTCCTTGCGGCAAGTCACCTTCAGGCGCATGAAATCCTTGTCGGAGGACACGCGCACGGCAAGGCCGAAAGCGATGGGCTTGAGCGGCAGGTAGCCCTTTCCCGCCACGGAAAATGCCGCCGACTGGTAGTTCTTGGCCGAAAAGCGCCCCTCCGGCGGGACCAGGAAGACGCATCCCGGTTCCTCGGACAGCCAGGCGCAGAACTCGTCTCGCAATGTCTCCGCGAGGCTGCGGATGCGCGCATAGTTTTCGAACGACCGGTCGCCATATTCCTGCGCCACCTCGAACAAGGCCTGCAGCCGGGGGCCATGCGGGCTTTCAGGCACGATCTCTTCACCGGCCTCGATGGGCAGGGCGTCCGCGCTGGGCTTGGCGAGATCGGGCGGGGACAGCGGGTCGGCGGTCTTGCCACCAGCCGCCGGACGGGCTTCCCCGACGACCGCATCGTCGGTCTGACGGGCCGTGCGGGCGCTGTCCTTCGGGGTGTTCGGGGTCTTTTTCGGCATGGGCGCTCCGGTGCTGCCTGGGGTGCGTCCTGTCAAGACGTGCGGCTCTTCGCGGCGTTCCTCTGGCAGGCGGTTCGATCCGCTTGCGGGCCGAATGGCACGGGACTTGAACGGACGCTCCCGAAGGACCCGGCCCGCGCGGCCGGAGCCGCAAGCAGGAGACAGACCATGCGCCACCATTCGCTTCGCACCCTCGCCCTCATCGCCCTGGCGGGCAGCAGCCTCTCGGGCTGCGCCGTGCTGGGCAGCGCCGCCGACACCATGTGGGCAGGCACCAAGTCGGTCGGGAATTTCCTGACGACGCCGGTCGGCGAGTTGCTGCGCATCACGCCTGCCGAGGAGACGCAATTTGCGGGCACGGAAGAGGACGGCAAGACAGCCGAAACGGTCGAACTCGCTGCGCTGGAAACTGGATTGGATGCCGAAGGACAGACCGCGTCTGCGTCGGGAGACTGGGTGGAAGTCGAAACCTATCTGGCGGACGCGCCCGTCGCGGACGCGGGGGATGTCCCGGCACTTCGGGCGAGCTCCGAGACAGTGGACGGGTTCCTCTCCGATCTTCAGGCCGGCGCGATCCGCGTGGCGGACGTGCAGGACACGACGCCTGTGACCCTGGGGTCCGTGATGTCGTCCACGTCCACCGCGACCGTGACGACGTCCACGTCAAGTTCTGCGTCCACGTCCATGTCCACGGGGGGCGTCGTGACGACGGCTCCGGTGATCGAGACCGTGTCGGCGGATCTGTCCTCCTATGTGCGCATGGGCGGCGGGGCGTCTCTGGCGGACTGGCGGGCGTGCGAAACCGCATCCGGCGGGTATTGGACCTTCGATGGCGCAACTCGCGCTGGCAAACTGAATCCCGCTTTCGAGACCTGCATGACCTCGCAGGACTACCGCGTCGAAACGCGCGTTTCGACCGAAGTGATCCCGGCACCCGCGCCCGTCACGGTCACCACGACGCAGCTTTCCTCCCTGCCTTAGGCGTCTCTGCGGGAGTTTTCTCTGCGGGAGGCTTCGGCCTCCAGCACGGCCTGCAAGCCTTCGCGGTAGGTCGGATAGCGCGGGGTCCAGCCGAGGCGTGAGCGCGCCCGGCCAATGTCGATGCGCTTGGTCTCGGCGTAGAAGCTCCGCGCCATGGCCGATATGGACGTATCGCCTAGACCGACGACCGAAGGAGCTTCCGCGCCGATCAGCTCGGCCGCGTGGCGCAGCACTGCGCCCGGCGGGGCGGGGTGCCCGTCGGCAATGTTGTAGATGTCCTGCGCGCTCGGACGGTCGATCGACGCCAGAAGGGCGGAGACGATATCCCCGACATGGATGCGGTTCACCAC
>JBARXH010000077.1:0-8165 GCA_049647245.1 Litorimonas sp. | reverse complement strand
GATACGCTTCCGCGCTCCAACCCGGACGGATGCGCCGGATTGCACAGCGGGCAATGCAGCGATGCACACACCCCTCGCCCCGACAGGTTGGGGCGAGGGGTGAAGTGTGTCGGCGTGCTAGAATTTCCGGACGTAGGAGACGGAGTAGACGTCGGATCCGAACTCCCCGAAATCCGTGCCGGCCACGCCGATATTCTCGATATTGTCGACATCCTGGAACGTATACTCCAGCCGGACGCCGTTGAGCGGATCGAGCATCATCTGCATGCCCGCACCCGCCGCAAAACCGTCGAAATCGATATTGTCTTCGGTTCCGTTGATCGTCACCGGCGTTCCCGCCGTCGTCACCGTGAAATCGGACGTATCGAGCCCGACCTGCGTGAAGTGGTAGCCACCGCGCGCGAACAGCTCGAACCGGTCGGTGACGGGGAACTTCACGCGGAGGAAAGCCGCAATGCTGCTGTCGATCTCCGTTTCCAGACTGCCCTGGATCTGGGAGCCCTGAACGATCTGGTCGAAAAAGGCCTCGTCGTCGCCGCCGATCCCGATCGCGCCCTGACCTTCCACACCGAAATACTGGTTGAAGTTGTAGCCGACCTTTCCCGACAGCGCATAGGCGTCGAATTCGTAGGCATCGACCCCGGCATTGATGTAGACATTGCTGTCCTGGGCAAAAGCGGTGGTGCTCGCGAGGGCGATGGCACTCGCCGACACGATGACTGCTGAGAGTCTCATCTCGTTCTCCTTTACGTTATGCGCGACATGCGCACGAACGGGGATCAATGGTTCGGCGCGGCGGGTCCAGAGCTTCAAAACATGTTACAAACGCAGTGTGATATAGACGCAACACATTGTTATAGTTGGGTAATATGATGACATTGTCATGTCCCGGAAAAGTCCCTATCGCGGCTCGATGACCGACCCACTCCTCCCGGACTGCCCCATCCCCTTCGCCGGATCGCAAGTCGACTTCGCGGAAATGGACAGAAGCGAGGCCTCCCTGGCCCGGCTACGCGAGCACTCGAAGGCCAGCGCCCTGCTGCTCCACAAGGGTCAGGTCGCGTCCGACGGACCCGCTCTACTGCGCGCCGCGCCGACTGCCGTGGCAGGCCTGACGCTGGCCGATCCGGGTCTGATCTTTCTGGGGCTGGAAGGCGACGGCGATCCCGTCTTCGCCGCGTCGCTTATGTCGGATGAGATGTTGCCGGCTGACTCGTTGCTGGATCTGCGCATGGGCGGCCACAGGCTGGCTCCGGACGAACTGGCACTGGCCGGGCGGGCGCGGTCCATCTTCGACTGGCACAGGACGCATCCCTTCTGCGCGCAATGCGGAGCCGCGAGCCAGTCGTCGGAGGGCGGCGCGAAGCGGGTCTGTCCCGCCTGCGGCACGGAGCATTTCCCGCGCGTCAATCCGGTCGTGATCTTCCTGATCGAGCATGAGGATTCAGTGCTGCTCGGGCGCGGTCCAGGGTGGCCTCCGGGGTTCTTCTCCGCGCTGGCCGGGTTCGTCTCCCCCGGCGAGACGATCGAGGAGGCCGCGACCCGCGAAGGGATGGAGGAAGTCGGCGCGACGCTCTCCAACCACCGCTACTTGTTCTGCCAGCCCTGGCCGTTTCCCTCGCAGCTGATGATCGGCCTGATCAGCCGGGCGGCGGACCGGACCGTCACGGTCGATCCAAAGGAACTGGAGGATGCGCGCTGGTTCACCCGGGCCGAGGTACAGGCCGTGTTCGACAAGACGGGCGAGGCCTTTCTGCGCCCGCCGCGCACCACCATCGCCCATCAGCTGCTGCGCGCCTGGCTGTCCGGGCCGTAGCGGCTCGTCTTGAAGAGGGCTACTCGCTCAGAAGGGCGGGCCAGTTCTCTTCGGCTGCGTCGATGAACTCGTCGCGCAGGGCATCCCAGCGCTTCTTCACCCGGACCGAGTAATTGAGGTATAGCTTGCCGTCTTCCACGTGCCAGTGCTCCGCATTGCCGGGCGCGAGCTTGCCCATCGCCACGGCCCAGGCGCAGTAGCCGCCGAATTGCGGCGCGAAGGCGGCCGGGTTGGTTTCGAACAGATCGAGGTTCGCTTGGGTATCGAACCGCCAGGTCACCCCCCGGTAGCGCGCGGAAAATTCCGTTCGGCCCCGCACGGGTCGCCCCGCATGGAAGCTGACCACGTCGTAGCCGTCCACGGCGATGTCGTTGCGCCAGGACGTATAGATCTCCGGCTTGCTCGCCTCCGCCACGGGTGCCGTGCAGGACGCCAGCGCGAGGAGCAGGACCGCGAGCAGCGCCCTCATGCGCGGCGCACCGGGTCCGCCGGATAGGTGCCGAGATGGCGCACATCCTCGGTGAAGAAGTCCAGCTCCTCGAGCGCGTGGCGCATCGCCTCGCTGTCGGGATGGCCTTCCACGTCGGCATAGAATTGCGCGGCCGTGAACCCGCCTCCGACCATGTAGCTTTCCAGCTTGGTCAGGTTCAGCCCGTTGGTCGCAAACCCGCCCAGCGCCTTGTAGAGCGAGCTGGGCACGGAGCGGGTGCGGAAGACATAGGACGACACGACCGGGCCGGAGCCGATGTCCGGCACGTCCGCATCGCGCGACAGGACGATGAAGCGCGTCGTGTTGGAGCCGGAGTCCTCGATGTTCTCCGCCAGGATCTCGAGCCCGTATTCCTCGGACGCGACCCGGCTGGCCACGGCGGCCACGCTCTTGTCCCCGCGTTCGGCCACCTTGCGCGCCGCCGCCGCCGTGTCGACATCGGCCACGGCTTGCAGACCCAGACGCTTCAGGCTTTCGCGCACTTGTCCCAGCGCCATGGGATGGGAGCGCGCGACGCGCAGCCCCTCGAGCGTCGCGCCCGGCAGGGCCAGCAGCTGGTGGCGGATCGGCTGGTAGCGTTCGGCCACGATGTGCAATCCGCCCTCTGGCAGGAGGTGATAGATGTCGCTGACCCGACCCGCGACCGTGTTTTCCACGGGGATCATCGCGAGCGTGGCCTCCCCGGACCGAACGCGCGCGAAGGCCTGCGCGAAGGACTGGCACGGCCAGGGCGAAAGGTCGGGGAAATGCTCCCGGCAGGCGAGATGGGAATAGGCCCCCGGTTCCCCCTGATAGACGATCCTGTCCGTCATGGCCGCGTCGATCCCCGGTCTTGCAACCGCGCCCTTTGCGCGGCGTCACAGTCGTCCAGCTTAGAGCGGTTGCGACCCTGCGCCGCAAGGGGTTTTCCAATTGCGGACGCGCCCCAAATCCGTATTAGACCGCCTTGGAACGGCACGGTGCGCGCAATCGTTCGGCACCGTGAGCATTGACGATTGAACACAGGGACTCCGACTCGCATGGATCCGCTTGGCAACAACAAGATTTTCGGCGCCATTCTCGCCGCCGCCCTCGTCTTCATGGGGATCCGCATGCTGCCGGAGATTTTCCTCCACAGCGAAGCCCCGGACGTGCCTGCCTACATCGTCGGCGAACTCGAAGCCAGCGGCGGCGAAGAGGAGATCGAGCTGCCCTTCCCGCAGGCCGAATGGGTCGCGGCGATGGACGCCGAGCGCGGCGCCCGCGTCTTCCGCAACTGCACCTCCTGCCACGTCATCGAGAAAGGCGGCCCCAACGGCACGGGTCCGGGCCTGTGGAACGTGGTCGGCCAGACCAAGGGCACCCATGCGGGCTTCGCCTATTCCGACGCCATGGCATCGCGCGAAACGCCTTGGACCTTCGAGGATCTGGACGGCTACCTGGAGAACCCGAAGAAGTGGCTGCCCGGCACCAAGATGAATTTCATCGGCATCCGCAAGGAAAGCGACCGCGCGGCCGTGATCGAATACCTGCGCCTCGCCAACGACAATCCGCCGCCGCGCCCCGAAGCCGCGCCCGGACTGGTTGAACTGACGGCAGAAGCCGAAGACGCGGTCATCGAAGCCGACGGCATCCAGAACCAGGACCCGACGCTGGACCCGTCCGAAAGCGACGGCGACAATGTCGCAGAACAGGAAGCGCCCACCACCGACCAAGCCCCCGTCGAAGGGGAAATGGGCGAGCCGGGCGGCAATGAGGAAGGCCAGCCGGGCAATGAGGACGAAAACCCGCTGGTGGTCGACGAGATCGACTGAACCGGCCCGCTCACTGATGATCAAAAGGCCCTGTCCCAACGGACGGGGCCTTTTTCGTTAGAGGGGAACGCCCGTCATCCGTCGCACCGACCGGAGCGGCGTGCCGGCCGCGTCGATGCGCTGCAGGGCGGGCTGCAACGGTTCCTCCACCACGGACATATGAGTCGCATTGGCGTGCAGGAGCCGGTCCGGCGCTGACAGGATGCCGACATGGCCGGGCCAGAAAAGCAGGTCGCCCGCCTGCCACGGCGCGTCCAGCGCGACCGGCTCGCCCAGAGCGGCCTCCTGCTGGTCGGCGTCGCGCGGGGCGTCGATGCCGCAGAGTGCGAGGCTCATCTGCACCAGGCCGGAACAGTCCACGCCGCGCGCCCCCGTCCCGCCCCACGCATAGGGCTGTCCGATATAGAGCTGCGCCGAAGCCAGCCAGCTGGACGCCGGACGGTCCAGAGACCGGGCGTGAAGCGCGGAAATCCACGCGCCCGCCCCGACCTGCAGGTAACCGCCCTCCTCCTGCGCGATCACGCGCGCCAGGCTTGCGGCAGGCAGCGACATGAGGATGGGAGACTTCAGATCCGCCCGGCTGAAGACCGGCGCGGAGAGGCTGTGGATCCGGTGGGTCGGGGGGCCGGCTTTCTCGCCGAGCGCGGACGTCCGAACCCAGCCCACATAGGCCGGACGCGCACTGTCCGGCACGATCGGCCGGGCCTGCCCGAAGGACCAGCGGTCACGAGTGGCGTGGACGGCAAAGCCCTGTCCGTAGACGAGTTCGGTCTCCTGTGGCTTGCGGGAGCCCGATCGTGTGCAGAGCGGAACGAAGGGCGCGACGACCCGGCACTGGGCGATGGCGGGACCCGTTCCCGGGGGAAGGGTCGTGCGCGGGTCGGAAGCGGCGGCGTCCGGAATGGACCCGGACCTAGTGGCGGGACCCGGAGGGTCGGCCTTCGGGCATTTCGCGCTGGATGATGTTGGCGAAGGCGCGCAGGTAGTTGATGCCGTCAGGCGTGCGGCGAAGCACGATGGAGCGGCGATCGCGCGGGTCGTCCGCGCGCAGGATGAAATCGTAGCTTTTCAGACGGTCGATGGCCCGGCTGATGACGGCCTTGGTCACGTTCAGGCGCGCGGCGAGCGAGCGGACCGTGTGCGGGCCTTCTTCCAGATAGACGCACATCAGCACCGCTGTCTGGCGCGCGGACAGATCGGGCAGATCGCCGGACACGGACGCGACCGTCACATCCTTCCAATGGGCCAGAGCCAGCGTGCTCGAGAGGCGCGACGGGCGCACCCGGCGGTCGTCGCGTGGTTCGGCTGGACGGGCCGCCGGGAGCTGGAGGGAAGAGAGGTTCGGGTCTTCGTCGGGCCGTGACCCGCCGGAGGGCAGGTCGGGAACGGTCGTGGCCACCGTGTTTGCCTTGTCCGACATAAATGCCCTCTCCCCCGTCAATCCCTGCAGTGAATCATTCAACCCCAAGACGGAGTCGCACGGTCGGGATTCCGGGGTCAAGCGCAAGCCGGGCTTGCATCGCCACGAATCAACCAAGTGATTCAAAACCCTGCCAACTTTCTTAAGACTTCGTGAGTAGGCTGCGCGCATGACAGGCGCGGCCTTCAGAGCGGAGACAAATCCGCCCTCTGATGCGCGGAATAGAGGGATGATTTCCCTTGATTCCCGTCAAACCGACGTGCCCGCAGATGTCCCCATCCTCGAACGGTTGAACATGGTCCGGTTGGTCGTCGTGCTGCTGTGTGGGTTGGGTTATGCATCCACCATGGCCATCGGACCGGGCGCGCGGGAATGGCTCAACCTGTTCGGGTACGATCCGAGCCTCTATGGCATCCAGGTACTCTTCTTCATATCGGGCTGGCTGGCGTGGCGCTCGCTGGAATCTGGGCGGGGTGTGCGGGCCTTTATCGCGAGCCGCGCCCGGCGCGTCCTGCCCTGGGTGGCGCTCTACACGCTGATCGTGGTCGCCGTGCTCTATCCGGTGCTTTGCGACCACGATGCGGCGCGCCTGAAGAGCTCGCTCGAACTGGGCGCCTACTTCTTGAAGACGCTCACCCTGATCCAGCCCGGCCAGCCCATGCCAGGGGCGCTCGACAACGCGCTCTACGCCTGTGAACTCCAAGGGACGATCTGGACACTGCGATGGGGGGCCATCGCCTTCGTCGGCCTGCTGGCGCTCCACGCGCTGCGCATTCGCCAGCGCTGGGTCTACGGAACGATCTTCCTGGCTCTGCTGGCCGCCCATGTGGGGGCCAACGTTTACACGGACCGGAGCGGAAGCGCCGTTCTGGAGCCGGTGATCCCCGGGCTGCGCCTCGCCTTCCCGTTCATCCTCGGCGTCATCGTACGTCAGAATGCGCGCCACTTGCCGGGCAGCGCCAAGGGTTGGGGTATGATCGCGCTCGTGGCGCTCGGCGCGGCGGCCAGCCATTACTCCCTTCTGCCCTGGAGCTACGCCATCGAACCGCTGGCCATGATCGGCTGGGGGGCGCTGGCCATGTCGGTCCTGCACAGCCGTTCGGCTCTCGTCGCGAACTGGCCCGCCATCGTCGTGCCGGTCTATCTGGGAGCGTGGCCGATCGCTCAGACCTGGCTGTTCGCCCATCCGGACATCACCGTTCCGGCCCTGGTCGTGACGACGCTGGCGACCACGGTCGCCCTGGCGCTCGCCTTCCGGCTGGCGGCGGCCGCGCTAGCCGACCGCGTCGCCGGGCGGATCCATGGGCGTGTTCAGCCCGCCTGAGGCGAGCCAGGCGAACAGACCCCGCACCGCATAGACGTCCGCCCCCTTGGGGTGGCCCGGCCGGTTGGACGGGTTCCAGCCATAGACGTCGAAGTGCATCCAGGGCCGGTCGTCCACGAACCGTTCGAGGAACAGCGCTGCCGTGACCGCGCCCGCGAAAGACCCGCCGCTGTTCTTCATGTCCGCAATGGGAGAGCGCAACATGGCATGGTAGGGCTGCCACAGTGGCATGGGCCAGAGCGGGTCCAGCTCCGCCATGGCGTGGCGGGCGACCAGGTCGTGCAGGTGCGGTCGGTTGGTGAAGAAGGGCGGCAGCTGCGGGCCCAGCGCCACGCGCGCGGCCCCCGTCAGGGTCGCGAAGTCGATCATCAGGACGGGATCGCTTTCCGTCGCCTTGACCAGCGCGTCGCCCAGCACCAGCCGGCCTTCCGCGTCCGTATTGTCGATCTCCACCGTCAGGCCCGCGCGCGACGGCAGGATGTCCCCGGGACGGTAGGCGTTGGCGCTGACCGCGTTCTCCGCGATCGCGAGCAGGCAGTGCAACCGGATCGGCAGGCGCGCCGCCATGATCATGGATGACAGCGCCAGTGCGTGGGCCGCCCCGCCCATGTCCTTTTTCATCAGGCGCGCGCCCGACGCCCCCTTCATGTTCACCCCGCCCGTGTCGAAGGTGATGCCCTTGCCGATCAGGGCCAGGCGCGGATGGGACGCATCGCCCCATTCCAGCTCGACCAGGCGCGGTGCTTCGTGCGCGGCGCGGCCGACCGCATGGATCATGGGATAGTTCTGCTCCAGCAGCGCGTCGCCGATCACGGTCGAGACGCTCGCCCCGTGTTGTTCGGCCAGCGCTTCCGCCGCGGCCTGCAGGGCCACGGGACCCATGTCCCCGGCTGGCGTGTTGATCAGGTCGCGGCCCAGCGCCGTCGCCGCGACCGTGTCCGAGACGGCGCCCGCATCCAGCGTGTCGTCCAGCACGAGCACGGGCGCTTCCGGCGCATCCTTCAGATAGCGGGTGAAGCGGTAGGTCCCCAGCCCCCAGCCCGTGGCCGCAAGGCGCGCCGACCAGCCATCGGGCAGGGTCGCGATCCGGTAGTATCCGCCCGGCAGCCGCGCGCCCAACTGCCCCAGCCGCATTTCCGCATCGAAGTCGGTATCCGGCCCGCCGCATCCCAGCAGGACCGCGGACAGGGCTCCCGCCTCGTCGGGCAGTTTGGCGACCTGACCCGCCTCGGCGGAAAAGCCCGTGGCAGCCGCGAAGGCCGACTGGATGTCCGGCAGGCGGGACTGGAAGCCTTCCCAGCCATCCGGGCGCAGCGCATGGA
>JBARXH010000076.1:0-1711 GCA_049647245.1 Litorimonas sp. | reverse complement strand
ACGCGGCACTGAGCGCGCGCGAAGCCGAGCTGGACCGACGGGCGCTGGAACTGGCGGGGGTCGAGGACCGGCTCGAGAGCCGGCTGTCCGACATGCAGGCCACGCGCGACGCGCTGTCCGCCATGACCGAACGGCTGGACCGGGCCGCCGGAGAGGATATCTCCCACCTCGTCCAGATGTACGCCACCATGAAGCCCAAGAAGGCCGCCGCCATCTTCGACCGCATGGATCCGGCCTTCGCCGCCGGGTTCCTGCGCGAGATCGACAGCGCCCGCGCCGGGATCATCATGGCGGAAATGGGCGAGGAGCAAAGCTACCGCGTCAGCCTGCTGATCGCCAACCGCCACGCCGAATGGCGCAAGCCGGGCTAGGCTGTATCGCGGGCGGGTCCTGCTCTATCGTGGAGCCATGACCCGCTCTTCCCTGTTCGCTGCGCTTCTCCTCGGTTTGGCGGCCTGCCAGGCCTCGACCGACGACACTCGGCCTCCGGCCGGAAACGTTCCGGAGACCGCCGCCGCTTTCGACGGCGCGGCCGCCTGGGACGAATTCGAGGCCCGGCTGAACGCGTCCTACGCCTATATCGACCTGATCGATGCGGACGACAGGCGCGCCCTGTTCGACCGGGCGAGATCCCGCGCCGCATCGGCGGCGGGTCCCGAGGCGGTCCGGGCCCTGATGCACCGCACCGCCCATGCCTTCTCCGACCCGCACCTGATCGTGGGGCCGTTCACCGACACCGACCCCAATATCGTCATGACGAGCGCGGACCTGCGTGCCCGGGTGGAGGGCGGCACCGTGCGGATCGCCGACGTGCGCGCCGAAAGCGCCGCCGACCGGGCCGGCGTCAGACCCGGCTGGACCGTCGTTCAGATGGACGACCGAAGCGTCATGGACGGGGTCCGGGCGATCCATGACGGGCTGATCCCGGCCCCGACGGCCCGGCAGCTGGATTATGCGGCGACGCTGGTCGTTAACGGCACGCGCGGGGCGCAGACGCGGCGGTTCCTGTTCGAAACGGAGTCCGGCGAGGCGGTGCGCGTCGATCTGGGCTCGCCCCGCACCTTTGCGCGGGAAGTCGCGGACCGCGCGCCCGTTTCACACCGGACCGTCGGGGCCGCGCGCGACATCGGCTACATCCGGATCGAGAACAGCCTGGGCGACAATGCGACCATCCACGCCTTCGACGCCGCGGTGGAGGCGCTGGCAGGCACGCGGGCCATGATCGTCGATCTGCGCAACACGCCGAGCGGCGGAAATACGGAGGTCGGCCGGTCCATCATCGGGCATTTCCTGACCGAGCCCCGCATCTACCAGATCCACACCATCCCGGCGGTGGAGCGGGAATTCGGCGTGCCGCGCCGCTTCGCCGAATATGCCCTGCCGCGCGCGCCCTATCACGCGGGGCCGCTCTATGTGCTGCACGGGGCATGGACCGGATCGATGGGCGAAGGGTTGGTGGTCGGCCTGGACGGCGCGGCGGACGCCGTGACCGTCGGCGCGGACATGGGCGACCTTCTCGGCGGCCTGTGGAATTTCGATCTCGCCCTGTCCGGCGCGCGCGTCGATCTGGGCGGCGAGGCACTGTTCCATCCTGACGGGACGCCCCGGGAGGATTATGTGGCGGACATCGCGTTGGAGGCTGCGGACCGCGCGGCGGACGGAAGCGACGCGGCCTTGGCCGAGGCCTTGCGGCAGATCGAGGGCTAGCGGG
>JBARXH010000075.1:0-3111 GCA_049647245.1 Litorimonas sp. | reverse complement strand
CCTGCGCACCAGCGCAGGGTTCGACGGCGGCTATGTCACCTCCCGGCACGGCCTGTCCGTGTCCGCCCTGGCCGAACGCGACGGGGCGATGGAACGCGACTACGACCATGACGGCACGCGCTGGCTGAACGACCTGCGCGACCCAGACGCTATCGGGCGCAAGGCCGGAGAGCGGGCCATCGCCAAGCTCGGCGCGACCTCCATGGGTTCCGGAGCCGTGCCCGTCTTGTTCGACCGGCGGGTGTCCGCGAGCCTGGTCGGCGCGTTGCTCGGCGCGATCAACGGCAATGCCGTGGCGCGCGGCGTATCGTTCCTGAAGGATTCGCTCGGCGAAACGCTGTTCTCGGACGACATAAGCATCGTCGAGGACCCGTTGCGCCTGCGCGGGCTTGGCTCCCGGCCCTTCGACGGCGAAGGCGTCACGACGGCACCGTTCGACATCATCCGCGACGGGCGGCTGGACGAATGGCTGCTCAACACCAGCGCGGCGCGTCAGCTGGGCCTTGCCACCAATGGCCACGGCGCGCGAGGCCTCGGCGGCGCACCCGGCATCAGCACGGCCAATGTCGCCCTCTTGCCGGGCGGAATGGACGCGGCGGCGCTGGCCCGACAGGCAGGCCGCGGACTATGGGTCCGCGAGATGTTCGGACCCTCTCTGAACCCCAACACAGGCGACTACTCCGTCGGCGTGTCGGGATTTGCCATCGAGAACGGCGAGCGTGCCCATCCCGTCAGCGAAGTCACCATCGCCGGCAATCTGCGCGACGTCTTCGCCAGCCTCGTGCCCGGCTCGGACCTCCACTACGAGCATGACACGAACGCACCCAGCGTCCTGGTCGAGGGCCTGACGGTTGCCGGGCGGTAGCACGCCGGATCCAAACGCGCTGGACCCGCGCGAGGCGGACCGCGCCGACCAGGCCCTTATCGAGAAGGCCGTGCGCCAGGCCGGAGCCATCTGCCTAGCGGCCTACAATCGCGACGACGCCGAAATCTGGGACAAGGGCGATGCGAGCGGTGCGGAGCATCTGGTCACGGACGCCGACATCGCCGTGAACGACTACCTGCTCGCCACGCTGATGGATGCCCGGCCTGGCTATGGCTGGCTGTCCGAGGAAACGGCAGACGACCAGTCCCGCCGCACCAAGCGCCGCAGCTTCGTGGTCGATCCCATCGACGGGACGCGTGCCTTCATCGACCGCAGGCCCGGCTTTGCCGTATCCGTCGCCGTGATCGAGGACGGGGAAGCGGTGGCAGGCTGCGTGTTCAACCCGCTCAAGGGAGAATTCTATTCGGCGCGGCGGGGCGGCGGCGCTACGCTGAACGGGCGGCTCCTGCATGTGCGGAGCTGCCGCCACGTCACGGACTGCACGATGGTCGGCTATCCTCGGAAGTTCCGCCGGCTGGGCTTTCCGGAGATGCGGTTCAAGATCAGCAATTCCATGGCCTACCGCATGGTCATGGTCGCGGGCGGCCATGCGGACGCGACCGTGTCCTTCACGCCCAAATCCGACTGGGACGTCGCCGCCGCCGCCCTGATCGCGCAGGAAGCGGGCGCGGTGGTGACGGACCTCCACGGCGCATCGCCCCGCTATGACGGTGAGAGCACGCGCGGAATGGGCGTCATTTGCGCTTCCCCGGCCCTGCACGCCTTGCTATTGGCGCGGGTGAAACCGGTGATGGCCGACCTCAGGGAGGGCAAGGCGACGCCGAAGGACTTTTCATATCTGGGAACGACCATGAGCGACCGCGACACAGCGCCGATCCAACTTCTCCACCTCGTCATCGGCGGCGAGCTGGTGGACCCGAACAAGACCACCTTCAAGGACCTTGCCAAGGTCGACTTCGTGGGCGCCTATGCCAGCTACGCCGAAGCGCACGATGCGTGGAAATCCGCCGCGCAGCGCACGGTGGACAATGCCCATGCCCGCTACTTCATCCTGCACGCGCACGAGCTGATCGACCCCGACAAAGACGGCATCATTGGATAGGTCCGACCCGCAGACCGGATCAGAGACCGGATCGGGGGCCAGTCCGGACGACAAGGCCCTGATCCGGCGTCTCTGGCGCGACTATCTCGCCCCGCAGCGCGGCCAGCTGGCCCTCGCCGCCCTCTACATGGCGATCTACGCGGCCGCCACGGCGGCCTATGTCTTCGTCATCCAGATCGTCATAGACGCCGCCACCCAAGGCGGCAGCATGGAGGACTATGCCAAGCTGGTCCTGCCTATTGCGCTGGGCGTGCCGCTGATCAGCGCAGCCACCAACTACCTCCAGCGCATGGCGACCAACCGCATCGCCCTGAACGCCGTCGCGGCCATGCAGATCGACATGTACGACGCCGTGCTGGACGCGGATCTCGCAACCGTTACGGCAGGCCCGTCCGGTGGGCTGATCTCCCGTTTCGTGTCCGATGTGGGCGTCGTGTCGGATGCGTTGATCCGCATCATCGGCAATCTGGTGCGCGACGTGCTGAGCGTGGTCTTCCTCGTAGGCTCCATGCTGGTGCTGTCATGGCAGCTCAGTCTCGGCCTCGCGGTCTTCATCCTCGCCCTCGCCCCGCTGATCGCGCTTTCGTCCAAGATGCGCGGGTCCGCCGGAGCGGCGCAGGCCCATGTCGGGCGGATCACGGGACAACTGAAGGAGAGCTTCGACGGGGCGCGGCTGGTCCGGGCCTACGGGCTGGAGGACCGGGAGCGCGCGCGGCTCGGCGAGAGCTTCGACACGCGCATTCGTCTGTTCCTGAAGCTGGTGGGACAGCAGGCCCGCGTCGATCCCATCCTCGAGGTTCTGGGCGGCGTGGCCATCGCGGCCGTGATGATCTTCGGCATCTGGCTGTTGCGCGACGGCTCCATCACGGGCGGCGAGATCGCAGGCGTTCTGGGCGGTGTGCTGTTCATCGCGCCCAAGCTGCGCGCGCTCGGCACGATGAACAATGTGGTCCAGGCCATGCTGGCCAGCCTCTCGCGCATCTTCGAGGTGGCGGACATGAAAAGCCGCATTGCCGAACCCGAAGCCCCGCTCGTGATCGGCCGCGCGGACGGGGCCGTGACACTGGAGGATGTCCACTTCGCCTATGCGGACGGCACGCCCGCCCTGCGCGGTGTGTCGATC
>JBARXH010000074.1:0-3430 GCA_049647245.1 Litorimonas sp. | reverse complement strand
GATGCATCTTCTGCAGCTGGCGGGAGTAGATCGCATGGAGCCCCAGCAGCGCGGCGATGGCCAGAAGTCCGGCTTTGGCGAGGCTGTCGGGCAGGAAGCTGTCGGGGCGCAGGATCAGGGCGGCGGAAAGCCAGAGGCCGAGGGCCGCGAGTCCCGCAACCAGTGTGGTCTTCAGATGCTCGCTGGTCCGTTCGGTCGGTTTGAACCGGTAGGCCTTGCCGATCAGAAGCATCATCACGAAGATCGCGCAGCCCAGCGAGGCCGCCGCCACCGGGGCGAGCACGGAATTCTGGTTCATGCCGACATAGCTCGTCCAGACGACCGCCATGATGACGGAGCCGAGCACGGCGACGTCGCTGAGCTGCAAGCCGAACCGCACGGCATTCATGTTGGCCTGCGCGGACGGCACGGCCAGATCGTCGATGTCGAGGCGCTTGCGGCGTCGGTCGACGGCCGGCACGCTCGCGCCATCGCCCGGCCGGGCGGTGCGTCGTTCGTCGTCTCGTCTCGCCGTGCGTCCGGTTCCGGACGCTGGATTGGCCTGTGATTGCATTCCGCCCACCATTCTCGTTGCGGAGCCGATACGGCATGGGCGCAAACATCCGGTAAACGCGCGGCGGTCCGGCCTGTGCGTCCACGGAACTGGAGGCGTCGGCTGCAATTATGCTCGGGGAAAGCTCCGCAAAGGCTTGCGGGGGGGCAAGCGCATCGCTAGACGCGCCGACGGAGACGTGGCCGAGTGGTCGAAGGCGCTCCCCTGCTAAGGGAGTATGGGTCAAAAGCCCATCGAGGGTTCGAATCCCTTCGTCTCCGCCACTTCCTTCTGGCGCACTGTATCCTTGGGTTTTCCTGCTTTTGGCCAAGGAATCCTTGGTAGACAGACGGGATCGTCCCAGCGAGCTGTCTGGTTCGTTCTGGGCCGTGTTCGGGTCGGCCCGCGTGATTTGCGCGCAGCCTGTCGCATCGGCGTCTGACCGAGCCCATCTCGATCGCATGAGCGCAGCCCCTCATATCGAAGTCTTTCATGACGGTGACTGCCCGGTCTGCCGGTGGGAGGTCGCTCTGTATGAGCGGTTCGATGTGCATGACCGGGTCGTCTGGACGGACATTGCGGCCACGGACGATGAAAGGCTGCCGAGGGGCAAGGCGCGGTCCGAGCTTCTGGGCGTGTTTCACGTGCGGGAACTGGGACCGTCAGGCCCGTCAGAGACCTGGCATGTCGGCGTGGATGCATTCGCCCGTATCTGGCGCGCCCTCCCGGGCTTCCGCCATGCCGCATTCCTGTTTTCCGTTCCGGGGCTGCGGCAGCTCGCAGAGGTGGGCTATCGCTTGTTCCTGAAGTGGCAGTCTTGGCACCGGGTCCGCCGGGGTGATGCGGAATCCTGCGACCGTCCTGTTCGGTTCGACTGAGTGGAATTTATCCCCTCGGGGAGGGATAGTTCTGGATCAGCCGGTCGAGCCGTGCGGTGAAGTCGGTCGCTTCCGCCTCGCTGAGCAGAGCCTGTCCGCTCGCGCCCGTTTCCGCCAGCATCGCAACGATCCGATCGAAGACCTCCCGGCCACTATCGGTCATGTACAGGTGCGACACGCGACCGTCCGAGTCCGATGCGGCGCGGCGGAGCAGTCCCTGCTGAACCAGGCTGGCGACGGACCGCGAGACGATCCCCTTGTCCATCGGCGTGATGTCCACGACCTGGCTGGCCGTGCGTCCGTTCCTGTCACCAACGGCGGCGAGGACGCGCCACTGGCTGAGATTCAGCCCGCCGACCTCGCTGGCGATGGCGGCCACGCGGCGCGCCACAAGGTCCGACAGGACGGCGATCTTGTAGATCCAGCTCTTGTCCAGCGACAGGCTGGCCGCGGGAACGTCGTTATCGGGACCGCGTTTCAGATCCGGCACGATGGCTCCAAAGTAGTTGCAATCACAACTGATTGTCTATACAACCATATTGACTGTTACAAGCCATATCGCAAATCCGACTTCTGGAGGCCTCTCATGCCCGATCTTTTCGAAAATCCCGCCGGTCTCGACGGGTTCGAGTTCGTGGAGTTTTCCGCGCCTGAGAAGGGCGTTCTGGAGCCTGTTTTCGAGAGCATGGGCTTCACCCATGTCGCCAATCACCGCTCCAAGGATGTGCAGCTCTGGCGGCAGGGTGGGATCAACCTGATCACGAACTACGAGCCCAAGTCGGCGGCCTACTACTTCGCGCGCGAACACGGCCCCAGCGCCTGCGGCATGGGATTCCGCGTGCGCGACGCCGTCGCGGCCTACGACCATCTGATGGAGCAGGGCGCGGAGCCGGTGGACACGCAGCCCGGGCCGATGGAGCTGCGCATTCCGGGCATCAGGGGGATCGGCAATTCGATCATCTATCTGGTCGACCGCTACAATGACGACAGCTCGCGCGACCAGGGCGTGCTGAGCATCTACGACATCGACTTCGACTTCCTACCCGGCGTGGAGAAATTCCCCGAAGGTTGCGGCTTTCTCAGAATCGATCACCTGACGCACAATGTCTATGGCGGTCGCATGGCCTACTGGGCCGCCTTCTACGAAAAGCTCTTCAACTTCCGTGAAATCCGCTATTTCGACATCAAGGGCGAATATACCGGCCTGACGTCGAAGGCACTGACTGCGCCGGACGGCAAGATCCGCATTCCGCTCAACGAGGAAGGCGAGAACGGCAAGGGCCAGATCGAGGAATTCCTGCGCGAGTATAATGGCGAGGGCATCCAGCATATTGCCCTGATCTGCGACGATATCGTCGCGGCCTGGGACAAGCTCAAGAAGAGCGGGGTTCCCTTCATGACCGCGCCACCCGAAACATACTACGCCATGCTGGAAGAGCGCCTGCCGGGCCACGGCCAGAATGTGGGCGAGCTGCAGTCGCGCGGAATTCTGCTCGACGGTACGACGGAGGACGGCACGCCGCGCCTGCTGCTGCAGATCTTCGCCGAACCGCGGGTCGGGCCGGTCTTCTTCGAGTTCATCCAGCGGGTCGGCGACTATGAGGACGGCTTTGGCGAGGGCAACTTCAAGGCCCTGTTCGAGAGCATCGAGCGCGACCAAATCGAGCGCGGTGTGCTGGAAGTCGAGAAAGCCGCGGAGATCGCCAACGAGGAAATGGCGTGATGGCGGACCATCCCATCAAACTCGGCGGCGTCCACCACGTCGCCTATCGCTGCAAGGATGCGCGCGAGACCGTGGAATTCTACGAGCGCGCGCTCGGCATGGAGTTCGCCAAGGCCTTTGCCGAGGATCATGTCCCCTCGACGGGCGCCTACGACCCCTACATGCATGTCTTCCTGGAGGCCGGAAACGGCAACGTGCTGGCCTTTTTCGAACTGCCCGAGCAGCCGGAGATGGGCCGGGACGGCAACACGCCGGAATGGGTCCAGCACCTGGCGTTCAAGGTGGCATCCGAGGACG
>JBARXH010000073.1:0-1715 GCA_049647245.1 Litorimonas sp. | reverse complement strand
CTGCCGCACCGCGTCGTTGGCTGCCTCCGTGCGGTCGGTCGGCACCATCTCGAACACGACCGCATCGGGTGAGATGGCCTCGATGATCTCGGCCTGAAGACGGTGATGCTCCGCATTGTCGTGCGTTTCGCCGAGGATGACGATGTCGGCCCCTTCCAGCAGGTCCGGCCAGCCGGGCGGGGCATCGGCCACGCTCTGGCACCCGACTAGCCACAGGAGCGCCGCGAAAGCCGGGGCTGCCGCCCTCACTCCGCCGCCTCCAGGCTCACGCACCGCCCCGGCAGACCTTGCAGGAGGTCGCGCTCGCGCTTCAGCCAATCCGCATGGGTCTGCAGCGTTTCCATCAGGCTTTCTCCCTCATGCATGGTTTCTCCCGGCATGGCGCCTTCCGAAAGGGCGAGGCTTTCGCTCTCCAGCCAGCAATCGATCACGGCGATCTGGCTGTCCAGCCAGGACGACACCGTCTCAGTCGAAAAGCGGGTGCACATTGCGCGGTCTCCATATCGGTTTCGGGGCAGGAAATGATGTCAGGGTCGGCAAGGGCAGGTTCGGCGCCTGGATGGTGTGGCCGGACCGCAGGAAAATGCCTCCGAGCCTCTGCACGGCGTCGCACAGATCCGGCGGAGGCGCTGTGCCCAGAACCCACGCCAGCTGTGCGTCGCGGAGCGTGTCGAGCCGTTTCTGCGAGGCGCTCAGCGCCGAGACCAGCGCAACCTCGTCATAGGTCACGCCGAGCCCGCCGGGGTGCGTCATGTGAAGGGTCCGGTGTCCCGCATCCGCCAGCGTGCGGACAAGCGAGAGGATGTGAATGCGGCCTTCGTCGCCGTCCGGTCCCAGAGCCCGGTCCATCCCGGTCACGACAGGCGGGCAATGCGCGTGGCCGGTCGCACTGGCCCGAAGGCACCAGACCAGGACCGCAGCCCCGAAGCCAAGCTCGGTGACGCGTAGGCCGCTATAGCGCCGGTCTCCGGGTGCTACCTTTGCGGCCGCCATCAGAAATTCCTCTGCACGGAGAGGGCGGCCTTGTAGTTCCGGCCCGGCTCGCTCACGCCCTGGAAGACCCGCGCGAAGTCCGTGTCGAAGACATTGTCGATCCCGACGTCAAGGCCGATGCCCGACAGGTCGGCGCCGAACAGCGTGTCGGGCCGCCAGCTGGCATAGAGGTCCAAAGCGGTGTAGCTGTCGCGCGTTTCCGCCACGACCAGCGCGCCTGTGGCCCGGTCGAAGTCGCGGCGCTCGAACCCGCCTGCCGCCTGGAGGCGGGCACCGGCCAGCGCGTTCCATTCCGGCAGCTTGACCCGCGTGTCCAGCGTGAAGCGGTTGGGCGTCAGCACGCCCAGATCCGCGCCGGTCGAATTGTCCTCGCCGTCCACCGTTCCGAAGGCAGCCGCCATGCGCAGGCGGCCGGACTCGTAGACGGCCTCCAGTTCGTAGCCCGACAGCTCCGCGCTGGCGAGATTGTCGCTCACGGTCGTCCCGGCCGTGCAGGGCTGGAAGGTGGGCGGCGCGAAACAGGTCGGATCGAACGCCACATCGACGCGAAGATCGATCAGGTTCGTGACGTCGCTCCGGTAGTAGGACGCCTTGGCGCGCAGCGAGTCGCCGGGCACGACAAAGTCGACGAAATCGACCGACACCCCGCCTTCATAGCTCTTGGCCTTTTCCGGCACGAGGTCGGGATTGGGCTGGAAGTTGTTGTTGGCGAAGACGAAGGA
>JBARXH010000072.1:0-7499 GCA_049647245.1 Litorimonas sp. | reverse complement strand
GGACCCGCGTCACGCCAAGCGAAGGCACGCGCGGGCCGGCGGAGCTGATGTACGACATCGCGACGGACGCGGCTTTCGAGGACATCGTCGCCTCGGGCACGGTGCAGACGGCGGCGACCCGCGACTGGACGGCCAAGGCCGTCGTGACCGGATTGCAGCCGGGCCGCCGCTACCATTACCGGTTCCGCACGGACGACGCCCGGTCTCCGGCCGGCCGAAGCCGGACCCTGCCGCGCGGTACCGTGGAAAGCGCGCGCTTCGCCGCCGTGTCCTGTTCCAACTATGCTTTCGGTCATTTCAACGTCTATGACGCCATCGCCCGGCGCGACGACATCGACGCGGTGATCCATCTGGGCGACTACATCTACGAATATTCCACGGCCGGCTATGGCGGCGAGGTATCCAAACGGCTGGGCCGGGAACACGTGCCGGACAAGGAGATCGTCAGCCTGTCCGATTACCGCGCGCGCCACGCCCAGTACAAATCCGACCCCGGCAGCCAGGCCTTGCACGCCGCCCACCCGCTGATCCCCATCTGGGACGATCACGAAACCACCAACAACAGCTGGGAAGGCGGCGCGGAGAACCACGACCTGTCCGAGGGCGACTGGGACGAGCGCCGCTCCGCCGCCCTGCGCGCCTATTACGAATGGATGCCCGTGCGCGATCCCGCCCCCGGAGAGCGCGCGGAAGCTCTGCTGCGTGACTATCAGTGGGGCGACCTGCTGAGCCTCGCGACGCTGGAGACGCGTCTGATGGCGCGGTCCGAACAGCTCGACTACGCGCAGATCGGGCCGACCCTGGCGACGCCCGAAGGGCTGGCGCAGTTCAAGACGGTGGACCTGGTCGACGAGCGTCGCGAACTGCTGGGCCGCGCGCAGCTGGACCGCCTGGGAGATACGTTGCGGGAATCTGTCGCGACCGGCACGCGCTGGCGGGTCGTCGCCAACCAGATCATCATGGCGGAAGTCACCGCGCCGGACCTGTCGCCCATCGCGGCCTCCCCGGCGATCGCGGAGATCGAGAAGGTCTTCCCACCCATCATGGACTTCATCGCCCTGTCCACGCTGGACATCCCGCTCAACACGGATGCGTGGGACGGCTACCCGGCCGCGCGGGAACGATTCTACGGCCTGTTGCGGGAGACGGGCGCGACGGATCTAATCGTGCTGACCGGCGACACGCATGAATGGTGGGCCAACGAGCTGCGCGACCGGGACGGCCGCCGCATGGGCGTCGAGCTGGGCACGAATGCGGTGACTTCGCCTGGGGCCTCGACCTATTTCGGTCCGGAAGGGGCGACCTATTCGCGCCTGTTGCGCGAACGCAACCCGCAAGTCACGCACCATGACCCGGACGGCAAGGGCTATATCGACCTGCATCTGACGAAAGACCGCGCGCAGGCCGAGTTCGTGGCCGTGGATACGGTTCTGAGCCGGGATTATGTCGCCGCGTCCAGGGCGCGTTTCGACATACTGCCGGAGAACGACTCGCTCCGCTTGCGGCGGATCTAGCCCCCTCTAACGGATGGCGCGGAGGGCTGGGCTGAATTGCTCGGCCAGGCTCAAGCCGGGGCTCAGCGCCTCCGGCTGCGGTTCAGGTCCGACCACGGAAACAGGGGTGCGAACATCAAGTTCGACCACGGGCACTGGCTTGGCCTGTGCCGGCTGCGTGGCTGCGCGCAGCAGGGCCTTGGCGATGCGCGGTAACGGCACTTCGCGGTCCACCGCGCCAGAGAATTTCGCGGCCTGCGGCATCTGGTAGACGGCGCATGTGTCCTCGGACTGTCCCAGCGTGACGGCCCCGGACTTCTTGAGTGCCAGCAATCCAGCCGCCCCGTCCGTGCCCTTGCCCGTCAGCTGGACCCCGACCGACCGCGCACCGACGGAGGTCGCGACACTGCTGAAGAGTGCATCGACACCGTGCTGCGCTGCGCTGTCGCCAGCGTCGTCGAAGGCAAGTCTGTCGCCGCACAGGACGAGGTGGCGATGGTCTGCCGGCGAGAAATAGACATGACCGGACCGGGGGGTCTCGCCCGCTTCCGCGATCTTGACCGTCGGGCGCATGGCCGTGTCGAGTTTCGCGACCAGCGCTTTCAGGAAGGTCGGCTCGAGCTTCTGTGCCACCAGCGTCGGCGGGCAGTGTTCGGGGAAGTCCGCCAGGATGCGGATCAGGGCTTCCACCCCGCCGGTTTCCGCACCGATCGTGACGAGACGCCGGAAGACCGGGGCCTCGACGGGTTTGCTCTTGTCGATGGATTGCAGGACTTTGCGGGCCTGCCCACCGGGAACGCAGCTCGACGCCACGGCCGCGCGGACCGTCGACACCAGTTCGGCGAGAACGGCACTGCGCGTTTTTGCGGTCGGCTTTCCGATGCAGGTGAACGCACCGGCGGCCAGGGCCTCGATGCTCTTGGCCGCGCCCTTGGAAGTCAGGGTCGAGAACATCACCACGGGCAGCGGGCGGCGCGCCATGATCACGTCCAGATAGTCCAGCCCGTTCATTCCCGGTATCTCGATGTCGAGCGTGACGGCGTCCGGGCGGGCCTCATCGAAGATCGCTTCGGCGTCATAGGCCGTTGCGACGGCGCCGACGACCCTCATGCCATCGGCTTCTAGGGCCCGGCAGATCAGTGTGCGCATACTGACGGAATCCTCGACGACCAGCACGCGCGGGGCGTCGATGTCGAGGATTTGGGGCTGTTTGAGCATCGTCAAACGATTGGCCTGCCGGGATGAAGAAATCGCTAAGCCGCGTCGGTCCCCGCTGAGAAATTATCGTCAGAAGGCCTTGGAGATGTAGACCCCGTAGGTCCGCGGCGGACCGGCGATGAATGTCGGGATACCGAACGCATCGCCTGTATTGCCGGCATCGAGAAGATATTCCCGGTCGCCGGCATTCTCCATGAAGAGCTCCAGCGTCACGCCGTCGATCGCGGCAGGCTCCAGCGTCAGCCGCAGGTCGATCAGGCCGTAATCGCCCTGCACCTCCTCCACGAAGAAATCCGCCGTCTGCAGGGCAGAGCTGTCATTGTCGTCGTCGAAGAAGACATCGTCCTTCCAGGCGAAGATCGGCGTGAAGGCGACGCGGCCGAAGTCGAACTCCCGCTCCAGGACCGCGCCCAGCGTGACCGTGTGTTCCGGCGACAGGCGGAACCGGTTCCCGGCCCTGGCCTGCGCATTGCCGTCCCCGTCCGTATCGTCGAATTCCACGCCGTTGTAGGCGTAGTTGCCGAACGCCAGCACATGGTCGTTCAGCCGCCATTGCGCGGAGCCTTCGAACCCCAGCCCGGAGGCGTTCCCGCCGTTGACCGGAACGGGCGTCCCGGCTGCGTTCAGGATGGTGGTCTGGAAATTCTCGTACTCGTAGTAGAACCCAACCATGTCGACGCGCAACCGCCCGTCGAAGGCTTCGCCCCGGTAGCCGACCTCGAACGCATCCGTTTCCTCCGCATCGATGATGGTGAAATTCTCCGCCAGAACATCCGGCTGGGCCGTGTCGGCCGCATAGGCCAGTACTTCCGGGCGGCGGCCATGTCCGTAGTTCGCGAACATGCTCGACGTATCCGACAGCTCGTAGTTCAGGGCGGCGCGGTAGGTTAGGCCGTCGAACGTGTCTTCCACGAAGACCGGGTTGTTTGCGTTGAACACGTTCGCCCCGACGAAGACGCCCGCACCGATCAGGGCGGATGGCACGTTCGGCGCGTCGGCCGCATAGCCGGACCGCTTGTCGTCATAGGTGTAGCGCACGCCCGCCGTGACATCGAGCCGATCGGTCAGCGCGAAGGTCAGGTCGCCGAACAGGTCGTAGGAGGTGGAGTCGCCGAAATTGGTGAAACTCTCCTCGAAGAAGCCGAGCGGCGCGCCTTGCGCACTTGTGGTCGGGAGCGAGGCCAGGGTCGGCGGCAGCTGGGCCACGCCGGGCGGCGCGGTGAAGAGCGGCGCTCCCACCTGCGCTCCGAAAAGAAGGGACTGAACCGCCCGCAGATCATAGGAGAGCGGCACGGCCTGCTGGCCGTCCTCGTCGAAGACGGAGGCCCCGACGAAGCCGGACACACGCTCCGTGTCCCATCCCAGCCGCACTTCCTGGAAGAACTGCTCCCCTTCCGCGTCTTCCGCGAAGGCGAAGAGAGGCAGCGCGAACCCGTCGGGATCGAACACTTCTGAGCTGTCGAATTCGCGGTAGTTGGAGACGGAGCTGAGCGTCATCCTATCGGACAGCGCGTAGTCGACCAGCAGGGTCGCGCCGAAGACATCGCGTTCGAGCCCCAGTGGCCGGTCGTTCTTGAAGCCCGGGATCGAGGACAGGGCGGCGGCCTCCGACGGGTCGATCACGCCGACGACCGTGCCGTCGACCGAGGTGGGCAGGAAGGTGCCCGACTTGAACGCGGTCCCCGGATTGTCGTCGTTCTGATAGTCGACGATGAGGCGGGCATCCAGCGCGTCTGTCGGGACCCAGAGCAGCGTGCCCCGGATGGCCGCCGTCTGGAAACCGTTCAGGTCCTCCGCGATGAGGTTCTCCGTATAACCGTCGCGTTCCTTGTAGCGTCCCGCGATGCGGAGCGCTGCCGTGTCGCCCAGCGGGACGGAGACGGCGCCTTCGCCGAACAGGAAGCCGAGATTGCCCGCGCCGAGCCGGACGAACCCGTCCCTTTCGCCGATATCCGGCGTGCGAGCGTTCAGGCTGATCGCCCCGATCAGGGCGGAGCGGCCGAAGAGGGTGGGCTGCGGGCCGCGCACGACCTCGACATCCGTATCGAACACCTCGACGAACGATCCGCGGGACCGCGAGATCGGGACGCCGTTCTGGAAGATGGCGACCCGCGGTTCGATCGTGGCCGCGCCGGAGTCCGACGTGATTCCGCGAATGTTGAAGCCCGGATTGTTGGCCGACTGTTCCTGCACTTCCAGACCGGGCACGAAATCGGCGAGGTCGTCGAATTGCTGCACGCCCAGCGCGTCCAGGTCCGCCTGGTCGAAGGCGGTGATGGCGATGGGCACGTCCTGGATGAACTGGTCGCGCTTCTGGGCCGTGACGATGATCTCGTCCTCCACGGCGATGTTCTGGGCAAGAGCGGAGACGGGCAGAAGCGAGACTGCGGCCGTGGAAAGCAAGAGCAAGCGTGTCATGGGAGCGTCCGGAAAGAAGGATGAAGGCCTAGTCGCTCTAGGCCGCGATGGTGACAGTCTGACAGCGTCCGCCCGACAGTGGGGCGACGGAATCGTCATCCACGCGTCATGTGCCCGTGACGCCTATGTCACACCCGGAAAGGCCGCGCGTTCCTTGACCTGGCCGTAGGCGAAACTCGTGTCGATCGAGGCGATCCCGCCGATCCGTTGCAGCTCGCGCCGCACGAAACGCTCATAGTCCGGCAGGTCGGCCACCATGACGCGCAGAAGATAGTCCGCCTGCCCGGTCATGACGTGGCATTCAACGATGGTGTCGTTCGCGCGGACCTTGGCCTCGAACCCCGCGACCGTCTCCTCGTCATGGCGCTCCAGCCGGACGCGGATGAAGACGGTTAGAGGCAGGCCGTAGAGTTCGGGATCGACATCCGCATGGTAGCCCCGGATGACGCCGGAGGCTTCCAGCGCCTTGAGCCGGCGCAGGCAAGGCGACGGCGACAGGCCGACCTGCTCGGCCAGTTCCCTGTTGCTGATCCGTCCGTCGCGCTGCAGCGCCCTGACGATTTTGCGGTCGATCCGGTCCATCTGCGCCATTTCCTGCCAATCCTGTGCTGCGTGCCGCAAGATTAGCACGATCATGGCCGACCGAACAGCATAGTGTGGTTTCAACGGAGATCCGCCATGCAGCAAGACAACCGCCCGCCCCGTCCCGGCTTCGCCACGCGCGCCATCCATCACGGCTACGACCCGGCCCAGGCCGGCGGCGCGCTGGTGCCGCCCGTGCACATGACCTCGACCTTCGTGTTCGAAAGCGCCCAGGCGGGCGGGGAGATGTTTGCCGGAGAGCGCGACGGCCACGTCTATTCTCGCATCTCCAATCCGACGCTGGACCTGCTGGAGCGGCGCATGGCGAGCCTCGAGGGGGCGGAAGCGGGCCTGGCGACCGGGTCCGGCATCGGGGCGATCACGGCCTGCCTCTGGACGCTGTTGTCGCCGGGCGACGAGATCATCGTGGACCGAACCCTCTATGGCTGCACCTTCTCCTTCCTGCATCATGGGCTCGCGCGGTTTGGGGTGCGCATCACCCATTGCGATCTGGACGATCCGGCCGCGCTGGAAGCCGCGATCGGGGCGCAGACCCGGCTGGTCTATTTCGAAACGCCCAGCAATCCGAACATGCGCCTGGTGGACATCGAGGCCGTCTCCGAAATCGCCCGCCGCCACGGCGCGCTGACGCTGGTGGACAATACCTATGCCACACCCGTCCTGACGCGCCCGATCGAACGCGGCGCGGATCTCGTCGTGCATTCCGCGACCAAATATCTGGGCGGGCACGGCGACCTGGTGGGCGGCATCGCCGTCGGCACCCGGGAGTTGATCGACCAGATCCGCCTGCAGGGCCTGAAGGACATGACCGGCGCCGTGATGGCGCCCATGACGGCGACGCTGATCCTGCGCGGCCTCAAGACGCTGGAGCTGCGCATGGAACGCCACTGCGCCAGCGCCGCCCGTGTGGCCGATGCGCTGGAGGCACATCCGGCCGTGGCGAGGGTTCTCTATCCCGGCCTGCCGAGCTTTCCGCAGGCCGCGCTCGCGCACAGGCAGATGGAGCGGCCCGGCGGCATGATCGCTCTGGAGCTGGAAGGCGGGATCGACGCCGGACGCGCCCTGATCGACGGGCTGGACCTGATCCACTGCGCGGTCTCCCTGGGTGATGCGGAAACGCTGATCCAGCACCCCGCCTCCATGACCCACAGCCCCTACACGGCCGAAGAACGCCTGCGGCACGGCATCTCCGACGGGCTGGTGCGCCTGTCGGTCGGTCTGGAAGCGGCGGACGACATCGTTGCCGATCTCGTCCAGGCGCTGGACCGGGTGGACAGACCCGTACTGCAGGCGGCGGAGTAGCGTCTCACGCCTTGCACTTCCCGCCCGCTCGCCTATCCCGCTCCCCGAGCCAGCGGTGGCCGAAACGCCTGCCCTACTGCCTGAACGGAGCCTGCCTTGCCACTCAATGTCGTCTTCATGGGCACGCCGGACTTCGCCGTGCCGAGCCTCGCCGAGATCGTGGCGAACGGCCACACCGTGTTGCGCGTCTACACCCAGCCGCCGCGCCGGGCCGGGCGGGGCAAGCAACTGACCAAATCACCGGTCCACCAGTTCGCGGAGATCATGGGGCTGCCAGTGGAAACGCCCGAAAGCTTCCGCAAGTCCTCCGTGATCGATGGGCTGGAGGCGCTGAACGCCGACGTGGCCTGCGTGGTCGCCTACGGCCAGATCCTGCCGCAACGCGCGCTCGACGCCCCGCGCGAGGGGTGCCTGAACCTGCATGGCTCGCTGCTGCCGCGATGGCGCGGAGCCGCGCCCGTGCAG
>JBARXH010000071.1:0-24912 GCA_049647245.1 Litorimonas sp. | reverse complement strand
GGACATCGAAGGCCAGGACGAAGCCGCCTTGCGGGCCTTTTTCGGCACCGCCCCGGAAGCCCTGCACCCGCAGCTCCTCATCGCGGAGACTGCGATGGGCGAGGGGCCGCTCGTTGAATTGGCGCGGGCGCAAAACTATGTCGTGGCCGACGCCACGCCCCTCAACGTCATTCTGAAGAAGCGCTGAGCGCCAGGAACGGAAGATCATGTCCAAACGCGACTATTACGAGGTTCTGGGGGTGTCCCGCGATGCGGACGCCAAGCAGCTCAAATCCGCCTTCCGCAAGGCGGCCATGGCCTGCCATCCCGACCGCCACCCGGACGACCCCGAAGCGGAAGGCCGGTTCAAGGAACTCAACGAGGCCTACGGCATCCTGTCGGACGAGCAGAAGCGGGCCGCCTACGACCGGATGGGTCATGCGGCCTTCCAGGGCGGCGGCGGGATGGGCGGCGGCGGCTTCCAGGACTTCGGCGACATCTTCAGCCAGATCTTCGGGCAGGGCGCGGCCGGCGGCGCGGGCGGGTTCGCGGACATGTTCGGCGGACGCACGGGCGGCCGGGCCCAGACGGTCAGCCGCGGCAACGACCTGCGCTACGAAATGGAGATCACGCTGGAGGAGGCGTTCCGCGGCAAGGACATCGAGATCGAAGTCCCTATCGCCGAGGATTGCGAGCGCTGCGACGGCGAGGGCGCGGAACCCGGTGCCAGCGTGGAAACCTGCGGGACCTGCGGCGGTGCGGGCCGCGTCCGCACGCAGCAGGGCTTCTTCACCATGGAACGCCCGTGCCCGACCTGCGGCGGGCAGGGCGAGTATGTGTCAGACCCCTGCCGTGAATGCGACGGGCAAGGGCTGGTGCGCCAGCCCACCGAGCTCGACGTGTCCATCCCGGCCGGGGTCGAGGACGGCACGCGCATCCGCCTGTCCGGACAGGGCGACCAGGCCTCCAAGCGCGGCGCGACCAATCGGCAGCGCGGCGATCTCTACCTCTTCGTTTCCGTCCGTCCGCACGACATGTTCGAGCGCGAAGGCGCCAACCTGTTCATGCGCGCCCCTGTGCCGATGACGGTGGCCGCGCTAGGCGGGGAGATCGAGATCCCGACCATCGATGGCGGCCGCACCAAGATCAAGATCGAGGAAGGCAGCCAGGGCGGCAAGCGCATGCGCCTGCGCGGCAAGGGCATGAGCGTGCTGCGCAGCCAGAGCCGTGGCGACATGTATGTCGATCTCGCCGTGGAAACCCCCTCGCGCCTGTCCGCGCGCCAGCGCGAACTGCTGGAGGAATTCGCCGACCTGTCCGGCGACGAGGTCAGCCCCGAAAGCAAGGGTTTCTTCGACAAGGCGAAGCGCTTCTGGGACGAGCTTGTCGATTGAGGATCCGGATCGAAAAGGATGCGCCCCATGCAGGACGCTTCCGGGATCTCAGGAACCGCATGGGGTGGGGAGAGATCTCGCAGGACGTCGCGAAGGCGGCTCTGGAAGGATCGCTCCATACAGCCTCCCTGTATGTGGCGGATGAATTGATCGCCTTCGGGCGCGTCATCGGCGACGGCGCGCTCAACTTCTATATCCAGGACGTCATGGTCGCGCCCGACTATCGCGGCCAAGGACTGGGTCGCCGGGTCATGCAGGCGCTTTTGGACGATGTGTCCGAATCTGCGCCTGCGGGCGCAACGGTCGGATTGATGTCGGCCAAGGGCAAGGACGCTTTCTACACGGCCTTCGGATTCGAGACGCGGCCCAACCCCGTGTCGGGGGCGGGAATGACCCTCATCCTCTGACGCGGCAGGCAAGGCCGGCGTCCCTGCCCGACACATGTCGAGGCCGGTCACGGCTTCGTGACGCAACATGCCCTGGCTCCGGGCCGTTGCTTGGCCATGACATCACACACGTCCATGCCCGACTATTCCGGCCTTCGAGCCCTCTTCTTCAACTGCTCCCTGAAGCCCGACAATGCCGAGAGCCACACGCAGACTCTGATGAAGGCCTCCATCGAACTGATGCAAACCGCAGGCGTGTCGGTGGAGACGGTCCATATGCGCGACCACCATGTCGCCTTCGGCGTGCAACCCGACATGACGGAGCATGGGGCGGAGCAGGACGACTGGCCGAAGCTCTGGGAAAAGATCAAGGCAGCCGACATCCTCGTGGTCGGCACGCCGATCTGGCTGGGCGAGCCGTCATCCGTCTGCCGGCTGTTGATCGAGCGGCTCTACGCCATGTCGGGAGTGCTGAACGAGACCGGCCAGTCCGTCTATTACGGCAAGGTCGGCGGCACGGTCGTGACGGGGAACGAGGACGGAGTGAAGCAATGCGCCACGTCCATTCTCTACGCCCTGTCCCATCTGGGCTGCACCATCCCGCCTCAGGCCGATTGCGGCTGGATCGGACCCATAGGGCCGGGGCCGAGCTATGGCGACGCGCGCGACGACGGGACCATCGTGGGCGCGGACAGTGAGTTCACCCGCAAGAACACGACCATCATGAGCTGGAACCTGATGCATCTCGCCGCTCTGCTGAAAGATGGAATCCCGTCCTACGGGAATGACCGCAGGGCGTGGAAGAACGGCAACCGGTTCGGGTTCGAGAACCCGGAATACCGCTAACCGGCCTCGGTCTCGGCGGGCCGGAACACGGCGAACCCCGCATTGACCGTCCGCCAGAGGTCCTCGGCCTCGTCCGCGTCCGGAATGTCCTTGGTGTAGTGCCACAGGGTCCTCAGGAACAGGCCGTCCTCGTCTTCCGACATCTGGCCCGACCAGCTCGTGATCGAACCGAAGCCGGTGAAGCTGACGGAGAAAGCCACCACATCGCCCTGCACCCAGCCGGTCAGGGCGAAACCCTCCTGCGCGTCCGGTGCGCCCAGTTCGGTGCGGTAGACCCCCGACAGGCGGCCATCCTCGGCCACGGCGATCTCCACGGCGGAGCCCGCCTCGTTGACCCATGTCCCGTCGAGCTCGTGCGCCTGCGCCGTCTGGCAGGCCATCAGGAGAGCGGAAACGAACAGGGTGGGGCGGCGGGACAGTCGGTTCATCACGGCATGTCCCCTATCGCCTTCGATGCGAGCTGTCGCTCGAAACCGCACGGTCTTGACCATTGTTCCACAGAGTCCGGGAGGGTTCGGTTTGTTTGCGCCTTCCGCTATCATGCGGGAATGCCCGACCCCGAACTCTTCCCGCTGACGTCGCGCGATGCGTCCGATGTCCGCGCGCTCTACGCCCGCTACCGCGTCGCACCCTATTCGGAGGCCCGGATCGCCGCCATACTCGACGCCTTGCCTGCACTCGGCGCACGCCAGGACGGCCGCCTTGTCGGCTTCGTCTATTGCGAGGCCTTCGCGCCGGACATCGCCGAAGTCGGGAGCCTGTATGTGGATGCGGACCATAGGGGGCGCGGGATCGGCAGCCTGCTTCTCGGCGCCGTCCATGATCTCCTGCGGGAGCGGAACTTCAAGGGGGCCGTTCTCTACAACAGTCAGCTCTACGAAACGCACGAACCCAAACGCCCCGCCGCTCCGGTCTATGAGCGCATGGGTTATGAAAAGGTCCTGTCGACGGGATCGACGGATCTGTTCGTCCTGCCGCTCGTCTGAGCGCCCAAATCGACGCTTTCAAGGCCAGTGCTTTCCAGGCGGGGTTCTATCCAGGCAGAGCCTTTCCAAGCTGGCGCTCGGCGAATTCGACGGGCCGGATGCCCGTGAGGCGCCCGCTCCAGACATCGTCGAAATCGCTCCGGTGCTGCCCGATCTCTTGGGCGCCGAAATAGGCGGTGCTTCGGCCCAGCACATAGTCTTCGCTCGCCTGCTGGTCTTCGACCAGCACGATCGAGTCGTCGTACAAGATGAAATCCTTCCGGTAGTGGACCGGAAGGTCATCGATCACGACCAGCCCGATGGAGACGCCCATCTGCGTCTGCTGGGCGTAAAGGTCGCGCAAGGCTCCGGAGAAGTCCGGATCGTCGAGACTGGCGGCCTGGACCATGTAGACCCGCTGTATCGCACCGCCGTCCCGGATGAACTGCGCATTGGCGGCGTTGTATCGTTTTCTGCCCAGCAGCCGGACCGGATTCGTGGTCATGTCCAGCGTGTCGATGGTGTCGAACCCGCCGCCCTCGACCCAGCCGGCCTGCACGCTCTGGACTTCGTTTCCGTAGAAGGAGATGTAGCCCTTCTGGAGCGATTGGAAGTTCCTGAGATACTTCCGCTGCTCCTCTCGGGCCATGGCGATGATCTCGCGGGGATTGGTCGTCTGGGAGAGGCCGATATAGCCGGTGCCCTCGTAGGTTTCGCGTTTCAGCAGGCTGGCGATCAGGGCCACGACCGATTTGTCGATCAGGCTGAAGCTGTACTCTCCCGCCGCCGACAGGAAGAACACCGTCATGGCCGCGCGACCCTTGCGCACCAGGCAGAGGATCAGCTCGTTGGAGGACGCGCCGCTGATGCGGGCGGCATCGTAGAAGCTGCGCTGTGAGTCCACCGCCAGTCCGTCCAGGATCCCGTGAAGCAGAACCGCGTCCCCGATGACCGAAGTGGGAATGTCGTTCTCCAGGGCTCGCTTCAGAACCGGGGTCAGCATTTCGACATCATGTGTCGGGTTCAGGATGATAAGCTCTTCGGTCGTCTTCAGGGCTCGGTCGATGTTGAGCGCGGCTTCACCGGGTCCAAGGCGTTTCAGGCTGTGACGCGGCCGGAACAGGACGGCGATGGCCAGGACGAGCAAGCCGAGACCCAGCGCTCCGGCGACGGCCCATTCCCGCGCGAAATATTCTTCGTCGAACAGGAGCGCGAGCGTCGAGAAGACCGCGAGGATCAACCCGAAGAAGCCGAGCGCGGTATCGAGCCATTCGGGTTTGCGCAAGGTCATCCTGTCCCCCTGCCGGGCTCGATCACATGAGGCCGGACCCGTGGGTTCTAGGTCGCGAGCCACCCCATAACAAGATAGAGCGCGACCGTGATCCCGCCCGCGATCAGCGCGTAGGGCAGCTGCGTGCGGACGTGGTCGATGTGGTCCGACCCGCTCGCCATGGAGGCGATGATCGACGTGTCGCTGGTCGGGCTGCAATGGTCGCCGAACACGCCGCCGCCGATGGCGGCCGCGATGGCCAGCGACGGATCCAGCCCGTAGCTGGCCGCCAGCGGCACGGCGATGGGGATCATGATGGCGAACGTCCCCCAGCTGGTCCCGGTCGAGAACGCGACGAAACAACTGATGAGGAAGACCAGCGCCGGCATGAGGGCGGGCGACAGGAATTGGCTGGTCACGTCCGCCGTGAACACGCCCGTGCCCAGCGTCCGGCAGAGGGCGCCCAAGGCGAAGGCCAGCACCATGAGGATCGCCAGCGGCAGCATCCCGCCCATGCCCTTCAGAGCCGTGTCCGCGCTTTCGCGCACGCCCAGTATGCCTTGCGCCTTGTACAGCAGAATGGCGAGGGCGACGGCGAGGGAGGTGGCGTAGAGCACGGCCGACGAGCCAGAGCCGTCCTGCATCCGCGCGAACCACGTCTCGCCTTCGCCCGTCATGACCAGGAACGACGGAACGCCGATCACCAGGGCGAGGATCGGCACGATCATGTTCAGCGCGCGCGGCGTGGTTCCGGGTGCGGGCGGAACGTCCGAGGCTTCGTCGGAGATCATGGGCACGGCGCCGTCGCGCAGGGGCGTGCCGCGCGCTTCGGCCGTCTTCATCTCGCCCACGTCGCGGCGGCTCAGGATCACGACCAGCAGAACCCCGATGATCAGCATGGGATAGAAGTTGAGGGCAGCCGCCTGGATGAGCTGCGAGAAGGGCTGGGCAAGTCCTTCGGCGGCGATTAGCGCCATCAGATAGGCCCCCCAGGCGTTGAAGGGGATCAGGACGTTGGAGGGTGCGCTGCCCGTATCGGCGATGAAGGCCAGCTTCTCGCGCGGCATGCCGAGCTTGTCCGCCACGGGCCGGAACAGCGTCCCCACGGTGAGGATGGAGATGTTGCTCTCGATGAACAGCAGCAGGCCCGTGGCGAGGGCCAGCAGCTCCACGATGACGCGCTGGTTCCTGGCGTCCGCCTTGGCCGTGCGCCGTTCCAGCCAGGCCAGCAGGCGTGCGATGAAACCCGCCACGCCGCCTGAGCGCTGGATCAGCGCGATGAGCGCGCCCACGACCAGGGTGAAGAGGATGATGCGCGTATTGCCGGGATCAGAGAAGACCGTCACGGCCGCGTCGATCGTGTCGAACGTGGCCGCAACCGGGTTGCCACCTGCCAAGATCAGATAGCCCGCCGCGATGCCGAGGCCCAGCGACAGGAAGACCTGCCGCGTCCAGAGGGCGAGGCCGATGGCGAGAACGGGCGGCAGGAGCGACCACCACCCGGCGGTTTGGGAAACATCCATGGCCATCGCCTTGCCTCTGACGCAGTGTCTTTACAAGCGGACGCGCCGCGCTAGGCGTGGGCAAAAGGCGGCGGTGGGGCTGCGCGTCCGTTGGGGAACCTATGAGCCAGCTATTCCGCAAGGAAGCCATGGAGCGCCGGTCGCGCGCCCTGTTCGGCGAGGTCATCCTGCGCGGCCCCCTGTCCGGCTGGGCCGTGGGCGGGCTGGTGATCGCGACCCTGGGCCTGATCGCGTTCATCCTGTTCGGCATCGACGTCCGCGGGCAGACGGTTTGGAGCTGGCTCCGTGGTTGATCGGCCGGTCATGCCGCGGCGTGTCTCTCCCTTCCGAAAGCGCCTGCCGGTCATCCTCCAGACGGAAATGACGGAGTGCGGGCTGGCGTGCCTGGCCATGGTGGCCCGGCACCACGGCCACGACGTGGACCTCAACAGCCTGCGGGCCAAGCATCTGCTGTCCATGCGCGGGACGTCGCTGAAGCAGATCATCAAGATCGCGGGCGAGCTGTCGCTCTCCCCCCGGGCCCTGAGGGTCGATCTGGACCAGCTCCACAAGCTGGCCCTGCCCGCCATCCTGCATTGGGACCTCAACCATTTCGTGGTGCTGGAGCGTGTGAGCGGCGACACCGCCACACTCGTCGATCCGGGCATCGGGCGTCGGGTCATGACCTTGTCCAAGGTCTCGGACCATTTCACGGGCGTCGCGCTGGAGCTGACCCCGGCGGCGGACTTCCGGCCCGTGACGGACCGCATCCGCCCGCGCCTGTCGGACCTCTGGTCGTCCCTCGTCGGGGCCAAGCGCGCCGTGGCGCAGACGCTTGCCCTGTCGCTGGCGTTGCTCGCCACGCTCCTGCTGGCGCCCTTCCTGTTCCAGCTCGTAGTGGATGCGGTCCTGCCGCAAGGCGACCGGGGGCTATTGCTCGCTCTCGCGCTTGCCTTCGGGGGGCTGGCCGTGATGCGGGCCGTGGTGGAGGCGGCGCGCGGCTACACCATCGTGACATTCGGCGCGCAGCTGTCCCGCCAGATGGTCGGCAACATCTTCCGCCATCTCGTGCGCCTGCCCGTGCGCTATTTCGAACGCCGCCATGTGGGCGACATCATCAGCCGCATGAACTCCACCAAGCCGATCCAGGAAGCGCTCAGCCAGTCCGTGGTCAGCGTGCTGATCGACGGGGTCATGGCGGCCATCATGCTGGTCGTGATGTTCCTGTTCTCGCCGCTGCTCGCCGTGATCGTGGTCGGCACGACGGCCGCCCTGGTGGCGGCGACCCTGCTGATCTATCCGCGCCTGCGCGAGACGCAGGAGGAGGCGATCTACGCCCGCGCGCTGGAGAACAGTCACGTCATCGAAAGCATCCGCGCCTCCACAACGGTCAAGTTGTTCGGCCGCGAAGCGGAGCGCGAGGCCAGCTGGGCCAACCTGTTCGCCGACTTCGTCAATGCCGACATGTCCCACCAGCGCTGGCAGGTGGCGCAGACCTTCGCGCAGACGCTGCTGACGGGATTGCAGGTCGTGTTGGTCGTCGTCGCGGCGGCGTGGATGATGACCGACCGGACCGCGGGTGAGGCGAGTGACTTCACAGTCGGCATGCTGGTCGCCTTTCTGTTCTACCGGCAATATTTCTCCGACGCGGTGGTGCAACTCGTCACCAAGGGCAACGAGTTCCGCCTGCTCTCGCTGCATCTCGACCGGCTGGCCGACATCGTCCACGCGGAGACGGACCGCGCGGAAGACGGCTATCCTCCTCTGGAGGCAGTGAAGGGGCACATCACGATGGAGGGGGTCCGGTTCGCCTACTCGCCCGAAGATCCGTTGGTGCTGGACGGGGTCGATCTCGACATCGCGGCGGGCGAGATGGTAACGCTGACGGGTCCCAGCGGCGGCGGCAAGACGACGATGATGAAGCTCATGCTCGGGCTCTACATGCCGGTCGCGGGCACGGTGCGCATCGACGGGCGCGATCTCGCCACGGTCGATCCCGCCGACTGGCGCGCGCGGGTGGGCGTGGTGATGCAGGACGATCGGCTATTGTCCGGCACCATCGCGGACAATATCGCCTTCTTCGATCCCGAGATCGACATGGCGCGCGTGGTCCGCGCCGCGCAGGATGCGCGTATCCACGACACGATCGCGTCTATTCCCATGAACTATCTCGCCGTGATCGGGGACATGGGTTCCATCCTGTCGGGTGGCCAGAAGCAGCGCCTCCTGCTGGCGCGCGCGCTCTACCAGCGCCCGGACGTGCTGTTCCTCGATGAAGGCACCGCCAATCTCGATGTGGAGACCGAGGCCGAGATCGTCGCCCTCGTGGCCGGACTGGACATGACGCGCGTGATCGTGGCGCACCGTCCGGCCTTTCTCGACGCCAGCGACCGGGTCATCCGCATCGGCGCCGAGGGCTGACGGCGCCCAGACGCTGCAACTGAAACGGGAATTAACTATATTATACCTGACAGCCTGTCGCAAAATGGTTCATTTACAGACTGTTAACCATGAAAAATCCCGATCTGGGTCAATTTTCGCTTGTAGGGCGTGAATTTCCGTTGCTTAAGTTCTCTCCCGCGAGCGGAATCCCCCGCCGCGCAACCACAGAGAGAAAGACTCAACACAATGCGTGAACTCACTGTTGAAGAACTCGACGTCGTGACCGGTGGTGCTCCGATCATCATTGGCAGCGAAGTTTAGCCAAGACCCTGTTCTAGGCGAAAAGATGTGGACCAAGACCCGCTTTCAGGCGGGTTTTTCTTTGATACGCTTCCTTAAGCTGAAACCGATAATGTTCCGGGCGAAACGGAACCGTCGTGATCAGATATGTTTTCCAGATCTGTGTTTTGGTCGTGCTCCTCTTCGGAGCAAGCCTGCGCGCATATGCTGACGACAAGTCTTCGGTCAGCCAAGAAATCGTAGCATTCTTCCACTCAGACGAGGCTTCAGAGGCTTTGCTGGAGCGTACAGATGAGCCCGTTGAATTATCACGGAGAATGGTGAGCGAACTCGCGGAGAGTGTCTACAGTTCAGATCGGGGGCGGCTTGAGGACATTATTCTAGAAGTTCAAAGTTTCAACGACACTCTAAGCGAAATAGAGAAAAGCACTTTCCAATTTCTGGAGAATGTTCTGTCCAGCTGGGCAGAGGATGGTGTTTTGGACATCAAATCCATCGCCACAACCTATGACGATCAGCGCGATTGGTATGTGTATTCGGCTGTCAAAAGCTTGGCGGCATTCCAGTCGATCTCCAAAAACGAGTTTCTTGTAGCCGCAGAACTGGTGAACGAAGCCATGCAGGTGATACCCTCGGAGGTGTCGCCTGAAGCGACTTACGCGCGCTTGTTGGCTTCAGAAGTTGCAATGATCATGCACGGTTTCCAGGGGAACCCGGAGTTCATGCTTCAGTCTGCAAAAACGCTCCGTGCCGCCAAGGCTTCGTTCGGGCAGCCGATCAACCGCTATGAGTTGATGACGAACTTCGTCTACACTTTGAATCGTGCGCGGGACTTCGAAGGTGCAGCTAATGTCGCAGAGCTATTGGTCAATGAACCCAAACCGGACGACATAGTTGTTGGACTCGCTGAACTTTACATGGCGACGACCTATAACGAGATAGGCATCTACGAAAACGCACAATCGCTGAGCCGTCTCGCACTTCAAGAAGCGACACACCCAGTCGTGGAAAATAGCGCCAACTTGCAACTCGCCGTCGCCCTGTCCGGCCTCGGTCTCGAAGACGCGGCGCGGACGCATATGGCGTCGCTCGGCTGGGACTACACACCGCAGGACCTTCTGTCTTCCGTGGACGAACAGACGGCGCTGCATGCCGAGTCCCTGCTCGCCATGCACCGCGGCGAGACGGCCTATGCGCTGGCCCTGATGAAGCGGCGGTCGGACATTCTGGTCGGGCGGGTGCGGTCGGCCAATTCGGGCGACATGTCGGCCATGCTGTCCAATCTCGAGAACTCACGCTCGCGCCAGGCGGAACGGGAGGCAGCGCTGCAGCGCGAGGCGGAGCTGAAGGCGATCCAGCTGGAGCAGAAGAACCGCCTGAACCGGATGCTCTGGGTGCTGATCGGCCTGCTGACCGTGGCCTTCAACCTGCTGCTGGCCTTCCTGCGCTACCGCGAAAAGAACAATGCCAAGCTCCGCATCCTGCAGGAAGAAGCCCTGTCAGCGGAGAAGATGAAGACCGAATTCCTCGGCGTCATCAACCACGAACTGCGCACGCCGCTCAACGGCATCATCGGCATCAGCGACGCGATGATCCACCACGCCGAGGATCCGGCCCTGCGCGAACAGGCCGTTGCCGTTCAGGAAAGTGGCCAGCTGCTTCACGACCTGCTCGACAGCCTGATCACCATGTCCACCATCGAGGGCGACCGCCTGGTGCTGGACGAGGAGTCCCTGAAGCCCGCGCGCGTGCTGGAGGCCGTGGCCCGCGACTGGAGGGGCGCGGCGGACAGCAAGGGGCTAGACTATACCTGGCACATCGCGCCCGACCTGTCCCGGGCGGTGAAAGGCGATGCGGCCGTCCTGCGGCGCTGCGTGCGCTATCTTCTGTCCAATGCGGTGCGCTTCACCCATGCGGGCCGCGTTCACATGCACGCCACGGCGGAGCCTGATGCGGACGGGCGGATGGCCCTGTCCGTGATCGTGGCCGATACGGGCCAGGGGATCAGCGAAGAGGTGCAGTCGCGCCTCTTCAAGCCGTTCCTGCAGGCGGATGCGACCATGACGCGCAAATATGGCGGCGCGGGCCTCAGCCTGGCGATCGCCCGGAAGCTGGCGCGCATGATGGGCGGCGATCTGGTGGTGAGCTCGCGCGAGGGCCGCGGGTCGGAATTCATCTTCACCGCGTCCCTGCCGCTGGCAGAGGCCGCCCCGGCCCAGCCCGTGATGGCGGCGCTGGAGACGCAGGCTGATCTACAGACGGACTTGCGGGCGGACTTGCAGGCGGACCCGACCCTCGATACCGGGCCTGACTTGGCGGACGTGGACGACCCGGAGGAGATCATCGACCTGATGCTCAGCCACCCGATCTTCGCGGATCATGAGAACGGTGCCGCCAAGGGTGAGCCGTCGCGCAAGGCGGGCTAGGTGTCCACCGCCGGCGCGGGCTCCGGGTCCGGGCGTGGCCGGGACAGGCCCGCAAAGACGAGGCCGCCGATCACGCCGGCCAAGATCTGGAAAGCAAAACCCGTCCCGTCCCGCGCGCCGCCGACCAGTTGCACACCGAAAAAGGCCTGCTTCATCAGGGCGAGCATGACGACCATCGCGACCCCGCCCGCCACGGCGAACACGACCGGGCGGCCGAACCCGGCCAAGCGGTAGACCAGCAGCGCCGCCAGGAAGGCCACCAGCGTGGCAACGGCGATGAAGGGCAGATAGACCGATCCGAAATGCATGAGGTCGTACAGCGTCATGGACAGGCGGTCGCCCAACCCGATCTCCGCGCCCAAGCCGTTCAGCCGGGACATCAGGTTCTGGCTCTGGAAGATCACGGCCAGTCCCGTCGTGAGGAGCGCAGCGACGCCCCAGACTCCCAGGAATTTCAGCACGGCCATCAGGGAACGCTTCATGACAGTCTCCAATCGTTCGGCCACACCCCGTCGGCGCAAGACCTTGCGCATCCCTGTGCTACGCCTAGAAGACAGGAAAGGTCAAACGCAGGAACCAAGACGGGATACCGACATGCCGAAGCGAAACCGGATCCAGACGCTCCTGCCCCTCGCAGGTCTTACGCTCGTTCTCTCCGGCTGCCTGGAGCCGCAGCCCGCGCCGGAGCTGCCCGAACGGCCCGTGGCCGACTTCCGTCTCGACGTGGTCGCGGACGGGCTGGCCTCGCCCTGGGCCGCCGCCGCCCTGCCGGATGGCGGCTATCTGGTGACGGGCAAGCTGGGCCGGCTGTGGCGCATCGAGGACGGGACGGTGACAGAACTGTCGGGCCTGCCGGCGGAACTGACCGGACTGGCGGAGAACCGCATCGCGACGGACGGGCAGGGCGGCCTGCTGGACGTGGCGCTCGCGCCGGACTTCGCTCGGACGGGCATGGTCTACCTGTCCTATTCCTACGGCGATTGGGACGCAAACGGCACGGCTCTGATGCGTGCGCGGATCGACGGCGACGCGCTGGTCGACGCGCAGACGGTCTTCCGGGCCGGACCCGCCAAGGAAGCGGGCAGTCACTTCGGCGGCAAGATCCTCGTCATGGCGGATGGCAGCCTGCTGCTCAGCCTGGGCGATGCCTTCTCCCTGCGCGAAGAGGCGCAGAAACCGGACAGCCACCTCGGCTCGGTCGTGCGCCTGTCGCCCGACGGAACGGCCGCGCCGGGCAACCCCAGTTTCGGCAACGGGGCCATGCCGGAGCTGTTCACCATCGGGCACCGCAACGTGCAGGGCCTGGCCGTCGATCCGGCGACGGGCGAGATCTGGGAGCATGAACACGGCCCGCGCGGCGGGGACGAACTCAACCGGCTGGAAGCGGGCGCCAATTATGGCTGGCCCATCGCGACCTATGGCCGGGACTATCAGGGCGCGCGGATCAGCCCCACGGAGGATCATGCGGGCTTCGCCGCCCCGGCCCATGTGTGGACGCCCTCCATCGCGCCGTCGGGCCTCGCCGTCTATCGTGGGGCTCTGTTCCCGGACTGGAACGGCCACGCGCTGATCGGCGGGCTGGCCTCAGGGGACCTGCGCCGGGTCGATCCGGAAACGGGTGACGAGACCGTGCTGCTGGCGGACGCCAAGACGGACGAGGATGCGTTCCGCGTGCGCGACGTGGACGTCGAGGCGGACGGGGCCGTCCTGCTGCTCGTCGAAGACAAGGAGAACGGCCGGCTGATCCGGATGCTGCCGCGATAAAAAACCCAGACCCGTAGGCCTGGGTTGGATGCCGGAGTGTCAGATTCCGGAAAGTCCGGGTCGGCGCGGTCTTAGCGGTAATAGCGGTCGTAATCGGCCTGGCTGACATAGAAGACGCGGCCATTATCGTCCTCGACGCGGACCATGCCGGTCGGCGCGTAGGTCACGGCGCCCGCCACTTCGGACCGCGGTTCGGTCGTCACGACCGTGGTGGTCTGCGTTTCGTAACCCGTGCCGTAATCCGCGAAATCGTCACGGACCAGAAGGGCTTCGCAATCCTTGTTGGCGACGCGCGTCCCGGCGTAGGCCCCTGCGGCGCCTCCGATCACCGTGCCTTCGCCCTTTTCGATCTTGTCGCCGAGAAAGCCGCCCAGAACGCCGCCGACGACGCCGCCGATGATCTGGTTCTGCGTGTCCTTCTTCTTGCAGGCTTCGTATTCGGCCTGGCTCTCGGCCGTGTAGACCTGCGCCAGGGCGGGCGCGGCGAACAGGGTCATGGCGGCGGCCAGAGCGGTGGTTGTGGTGGAAAAACGGGGCATGGGATCGTCCTGATGTGAAGTGGGTTGCCCTGCTTCAATGGCCGGACGCGGCCTTCCGTTCCCGAATGGCCGCACAGCCGGACTGTCCGGCAGGCACGAAAAAGCCCGGCTCGAAAGCCGGGCTTCTATACTCCGGGGTCGGGAAGGACCCTTGTCTTCGTCGCGCCTAGTCTTCGTCGCGGCGCGGGCTGCGGCGGCGACGGGGGCGGCGGGGCTTGTCGTCGCCGTCCGCATCGTCGTCATCGCGGCTGGAGCGCTTCCGCTCCTCGACTTCCAGCTCCTCGCCGGTCTCCTGGTCGACATGCTTCATGGACAGGCGGACCTTGCCACGGTCGTCGAAGCCCATCAGCTTGACCCAGACTTCCTGGCCTTCCTCGAGGAAATCGCTCGGATGGTTCACGCGCTCCGGCTTGATCATGGAGACGTGGACCAGACCGTCCTTCTTGCCGAAGAAGTTCACGAAGGCGCCGAAATCGACGACCTTCACGACCTTGCCCTTGTAGATGGCACCGGCTTCCGGCTCGGCCGTCAGGCTGACGATCCATTCCTTGGCGGCGTCGATCGACTTCTGGTCGTTGGATGCGATCTTGATGGAGCCATCATCCTCGACCGACACGCGGGCGCCGGTCGTGTCCACGATCTCGCGGATGACCTTGCCGCCGGAGCCGATCACGTCGCGGATCTTGTCGACGGGGATCTGCATCTGCTCGATGCGCGGGGCGAATTCGCCAACAGAATCGCGGGACTCGGTCAGGGCTTCGTTCATGCGCTCGAGGATGTGCAGGCGGCCCTGATGGGCCTGGCCGAGGGCCTCTTCCATGATCTCTTCGGTGATACCGGCGATCTTGATGTCCATCTGCAGGGACGTGATGCCCTCCGTGGTGCCGGCCACCTTGAAGTCCATGTCGCCGAGATGGTCTTCGTCACCCAGGATATCCGACAGGACGGCGACGCCGTTGTCGTCCTTGATGAGGCCCATCGCGATGCCGGAGACCGGACGCTTGATCGGCACGCCGGCGTCCATCATGGCCAGCGAGCAACCGCAGACCGTCGCCATGGACGAGCTGCCGTTGGACTCGGTGATCTCGGAGACGAGCCGGATCGTGTAGGGGAAGTCCTCGACCGTGGGCAGGACCGCCTGCAGGGCGCGCCAGGCCAGCTTGCCGTGGCCGTGCTCGCGGCGGGACGTGCCGCCCATGCGGCCGGTCTCACCGACCGAGTAGGGCGGGAAGTTGTAGTGCAGCATGAACTTGTTCTTGATCGTGCCGGTCAGCTGATCGACGAACTGCTCGTCTTCGGACGTGCCCAGCGTGGCGACGCAGATGGCCTGCGTCTCGCCGCGCGTGAACAGGGCGGAGCCGTGCGTGCGGGGCAGAAGGCCCGCGACCGCCTCGATCGGGCGGACTTCGTCGGTCTTGCGGCCGTCGATGCGCTTCTTCGTCTTGATGACGCTCTGGCGGACCGTTTCGGACTCGACCGACTTGAAGACGTCGTTGAACACGGCCTCGGACATGCCCAGCGGGTTTTCGTCGGACATGACGAGCTTGGCGTGAGCGTCGGCCTTGGCGTCGCGCAGCGCAGCTTGGCGCTCCATCTTGTCCTTCTTCTTGTAGGCGGCCTTGATGCCTTTCTCGGCGACCTTCTTCACGTCCTTCTTCTCGTCGTCGAGGTTCGGGACGACGAAGTCGTAGGCAGGCTTGGCGCCGGCTTTCTTGACGAGGGCGTGGATCGCTTCGATCACGTCCTGGCACGCTTCGTGGGCGAACATGACGGCGCCGAGCATTTGCTCCTCGGTCAGCTCCTTGGCTTCGGATTCGACCATCATGATGGCCTCTTCCGTACCGGCCACGACGAGGTCGAGTTCGGAGTCTTCCATCTCGTCCAGCATCGGGTTCAGGACGTAGTCGCCGTCGATCAGACCGACTCGCGCCGCGCCGATCGGACCGTTGAACGGCGCGCCGGACAGGGCGAGGGCGGCCGACGCCGCAACCATGCCGACGATGTCGGGTTCGTTTTCGAGGTCATGCTGCAGGACCGTGATGACGACCTGCACTTCGTTGCGGAAGCCCTTGGGGAAGAGCGGGCGGATCGGACGGTCGGTCAGGCGGGAGATCAGCGTCTCGCGCTCGGTCGGGCGTCCTTCGCGCTTGAAGTAGCCACCCGGCACTTTGCCGGCGGCGTAGAATTTTTCCATGTAGTTGACGGTCAGCGGGAAGAAGCTCTGACCCGGACGGGCCTCCTTGGCGAAGGTCGCGGTGGCGAGCAGCTTGGTCTCGCCGTAGGTGGCCATGACGGCGCCGTCGGCTTGGCGGGCGATCTGGCCGGTCTCCAGGGTCAGGTCGCGGCCTGCCCAGTCGATCGTGACGGAATGTTTGTTGAACATGCGTTTGGTCTTTCGTTTCGTACGTGTCGCGTCCGTTGCCCCGCGCTTTGTCTTTCATGGCGGGTGGACGGTTCGGGGTGTGCTTGGATGCACGAAAGCCGCCGAAGCCCTCTCCGGCGGCTTTGTTCGTTGGGTGAGGCTGGGCCTAGCGGCGCAGCTCCAGACGCTTGATGAGGTCCTGGTAGCGGTCCTCGGACTTGTCCTTGAGATAGTCCAGAAGACGGCGGCGCTTGTTGACCATCGTCAGCAGACCGCGGCGGGAGTGGTTGTCCTTGGCGTTGGTCTTGAAGTGTTCGGTCAGCGTCTTGATGCGGTGCGTCAGAATGGCGACCTGAACTTCGGGGGACCCGGTGTCACCGGGCTTGGTGGCGAATTCGGAGACCAGTTCGGCCTTCCGTTCGGGGGTAATCGACATCGGTTTCTCCATATTGCGTTCAAAGGTTGAACACACGCTTCGGAGCCAGCTCGTCGGCGCGTGGCTGGCACAACGCAATCGCCAAACCCTCAGCCTCGGCCAGTATCCACTCGGACAGTTGGAGAGATGGGGGGGCAGCGATCGTGCGGCCCTGCTTCAGGCGGGCGGCTTGCGTTTCGGTCACGGCCAGCACCGGGATGTCGTCCAGCGCGGTCGAGAGCGGGAGCAGCCCGTCATCGGCGCGCGCCCCATCGCACAGTTCCCGCAGCGCGTCCACCGTCAATGACCGTGACAGGTCGAACGGACCCACCCGCGTGCGGCGCAATCGCGTGACGTGGCCTTCGACGCCCAGGACCCCGCAGAGATCGCGCGCGATCGACCGCACATAGGTGCCCTTGCCGCAATCCACGGACAGGGAGGCGGTCTCTGTATCGAACCTATCCAGCCGGAGCGCGTCGATGCGCACGGTGCGGGTCTTCATCTCCACCGGTGTGCCTGCGCGGGCCAGGTCGTAGGCCCGCCGCCCGTCGATCTTGATGGCGGAATATCGGGGTGGAATCTGGTCGATCTCTCCGACGAAGGCGAGCAGGGCGGCCTCCAGGGCGGCGCGGCTCGGGCGGGCATCGCTTTGCGCCGTGGTCTCGCCTTCCGCGTCCAGCGTGTCCGTGCTGCGCCCGAAGCCGATGGAAAATTCGTAGGACTTGGCTGCGTCCATCAGGAACGGCACCGTCTTGGTCGCCTCGCCCAGCGCGACCGGCAGGATGCCCGTAGCCAGCGGGTCGAGCGTGCCCGCATGGCCCGCCTTCTGCGCGTCCATCAGGCGGCGCACCGTCGCGACCGCCTTCGTGCTGCCCATCTCCAGCGGCTTGTCCAGGACCACCCAGCCATGCATCGCCCGCCCGCGCTTGCGCCTCTGTCGTCCGTTGGGATCCATGGCGCGGCCTCTGCGAAGTGGGCGCGGCTAAGTCAACGCGCGAGCGGCGTCGCGGTACTCCGCGACCGGCTATGATCTGCGTAATCCCGGCTGTGACCCGCGTCACGAAGAGCCACCCGCTGCGGCATGGCTCCGTCCCGTCTATAGAGGCGGCCCTGTGACAGCCGTCACACCCATAAGATAAGCCAATAGTCATCATAAAGCAAATATCGTCGCAAAAGGACAGGTCCACGACCTATCACGCCGCCCGAAACAGAATTGCCACCCCCTTTCGACTGCCCGCCTCCCATGGCATTTTTCAGGAGACAAACATGATCAAGACCTCTCTCGCCGTCATGGCCGGTGCCGCCGCCATGACCCTTCTGCCCGTCGCGGACGCCTTCGCCTCCAGCGTCGACGATCCGTGGCTGATCCGCCTGCGCGGTCTCGTCGTCGCGCCCGAAGAGGGTGGCACGACCGTGCCTCTGGGCGGCGACGTGGATATCGACACCTCCGTCGTCCCCGAACTCGACATCTCCTATTTCTTCACGGAAAACTTCGCCGTCGAAGCGATCCTGGCGGTCACGCCGCACGATGTGGCGGTGAACAACAGCTCCATCGGCGACGTCGATCTGGGCGATGTCTGGCTGTTGCCGCCGACCGTTCTGGCCCAATATCACTTCAACCCGCGCGGAAGCGTGCGTCCCTATGTGGGCGTGGGCGTGAACTACACCGCCTTCTTCAACGAAGACGAAGGCCCGGTCGCCGACTCCATTGAATATAGCGACGAGTTCGGCTGGGCGCTGCAGGGCGGCATCGATGTGCCGATTGGAGACGGCGACTGGTTCGCCAATGTCGACGTCAAGAAGTTGTTCCTGTCCACCGACGTGCGCGTCGATGCGGGCGGCCTGATCGTCGTGTCCGACGTGGATATCGATCCGTGGATCGTCGGCGTCGGTGTCGGCCGCCGCTTCTAGCTCAAGACACAAGACTGCCGGAACACGAAGCGGTCCCCTTTGCTTCGTTGCTTCCGGACCTCCGGGCCCGGACTGCCCCCTCCCTTGGCGGTCCGGGTCCTTATGCATTTCGGAAGAGGGCTCGGGACGGACGGCGTCTCGCTATTCTTCTTCCAGATCCCGCACCACTTCGGGGCGGGCCAGAAGCCGGGCCATGTCGTCGGCCGTATCGAAGGTCGTATCCAGCCGGAATGTCAGGCGGGGCGTGCTCTTCATCTCCAGTTCCCGGCCGAGCCGTCCGCGCAGGAACCGGCCGCAGCGCTGCAGCCCCGCGATCACCGCTTCGCCGTCCGCCTCGGGGCCGAGCGGGGCGGCGAACACGGTCGCCACCTTCAGGTCGGGCGCGGCGCGCACTTCCGCGATGGTCACGCTGACGCCCTTCAGGGCCGGATCGCGCAGGTCCTCGCGGTTGATGATGTCGGCCAGGGCGCGACGAATGACTTCGCCGGCCTTGAGCTGGCGCTGGGAGGGGGGACGGTTTCGGGCCATGGGGTTCATTTGGCGCGCGGCAGCCCCGTCCGCAAGGGGGCGCGTGGCGGCCATTCTCAGCCCGCGCACGCACAAGGGGAACCGATAGGCCCGGCGAGCGCTGTAAGGTGTGCCGCACCCGCGCCGACGCCCTCAACCGGACCTGTCCATGAAAATCGCCCTCTTTACCCGCAATGGCAATCTCTACAGCCACAAGCGGCTTCGCGAGGCGGCGGAAAGCCGTGGTCACGAGATCAATGCCATCGACCATATGAAGTGCCTGGTGGACGTCAGCTCCAACGGCGCGCGCCTGCTCTACAAGGGCGAGCCGCTGCTCGACTATGACGCGCTGATCCCGCGCATCGGCGCGTCGGTCACCTATTACGGCACGACCATCGTGCGGCAGATGGAAGTGATGGGCGTGTTCGCGCTCAACCCCGCGCTCGGCATCTCCCAGTCGCGCGACAAGCTGCGCAGCCTGCAATTGATGAGCGAGCGCGGCATCGGCATGCCCCGGACCATCTTCTCCCACCGCGACGACTATCCGGGCGAGGAGATCGGGATCCTCGGCGGCGCGCCCGTCGTGCTGAAGCTCACCGAAGGCACGCACGGCGTCGGCGTCATGCTGCTGCGCGACGACAATTCCGCCAAGGCCGTGATGGAGGCGTTCGCCGGCACGGAGAACGACGTGATCCTGCAGGAATTCATCGAAGAGGCGGGCGGCGAGGATGTGCGCTGCCTCGTGGTCGGCGACGACGTGGTCGCCGCCATGCTGCGAAAGGGCAAGGAGGGTGACTTCCGTTCCAACCTCCACCAGGGCGGCAGTGCGACCCTCACCGAGATCAGCGACGACGAACGCAGCACCGCTCTTGCCGCCGCCCGCGCCATGAACCTCGAAATGTGCGGCGTGGACCTGCTGCGCTCCGACCGCGGACCGGTGGTGATGGAAGTGAACTCCTCGCCCGGCCTCAAGGGCATTGAAACGGCGACCGGCATCGACGTGGCGGGCAAGGTGATCGAACACCTGGAAACGCGCCTGTCGGGCCGGAGCTGACCTCCGGCCCGGAAAAGTGACGAGCGGCTAGTCGTCGCTCAGATCGATCCTGCGCACTGTATAGCCCTTGCCTTCCAGGAAGTCCTGGACACTGTCCTCGCCGACCAGATGCCCCGCGCCCACGGCAATGAAGTCCGTGCCGGACCCTTTCAGCTCGGCGTCGATGATATCGGCCCAAGCGCGGTTGCGGTCCGTGAATACGGCGTCGAACACGTCGGGATAGTCACGCCGCATTCCAGCCAGAAGTTCCGTCTCGATGCTTTCGACGTCGCCATCGGCCCAGGCATCGGCCACGCGCAACAGGGTCGGTCCGGCCTCCTCCAGGCTTTCGAGCGCGCTCATCAGGAACGACAGTTGGTCACGGCCCGCCATGTTGGCGAGAAGGGCGATCTGCGCGTCGGCGGTTTCCAGGCCGCGCGTGGGACGGTCCGCATAGACCTCGCCCAGGACCGTCTCCACGCCATTGTCTCCCGAAAAGCCCGACTGGGCGAGGCTTGCGGCGGTCAAGGCCGTCGCGGCCATCCAGGGACGCATCGGGTCGATCGCTTCCAAGGGCGCCCCCAGTTCGGCGAGCGTCGCTTTCAGCGTGTCCAGCTGTTCCGGCGAGAGGCGGCTGGACAGCGGCATGTCCGGCGACATGCCATGTTCGGCGACCAGGGCCTGGATGGTAGCCAGAGCTTCGGGCGAGGTGGCGTCGGCGATCTCGAACCAGACTTCGCCGGCCGCCTCGATCTCCGCTTCCAGCGCATCGGTCTTCCATTCGACCGCCTCGGGCAGGACATGGATCGTCGGGAACAGCACGACGCGGCTGTCCGCGTCCGTGACTTCCCAAGCGGGCGGCGCGGCGAGGGCGGGCGATGCGAGGGTCAGGGCCAGCAGGCTGGACGCGAGGGTTTTCGTGGACATGGGTATCTCCTTTGTATCCTGTTGATGAAGGGGTGAGTCGTTCAACCGAAGGCCAGCTTGACCAGCTGGTGCAGCATCGCGCCCAGAACGAAACCGAGTGCGGCGAAGCCCGCCACGCGCTGCGGAGGAAGAGCCTGACGGGCGCAGGCGCGGCCCAGCCCGTGTCCGGTGATGGGTCTTTTCGCTTGCAGCCGAGGGAAAGCCAGAGGCCCTATGATGAGCAGAAGTGCCAGACCGGTCACGACGACATATGGCACATTATGGGCCAGCAGCGCCGTCCAGTCGGGATGCAAGGCCGCCAGCAGGCCGATCAAGACCGCGTAGGCAGCGCCTATGCCGATCCCCGTGGCTCGCATGACGGCCATCCCGGCCGTCTGAATGTCTGTGTTGCCGTTCGTCATGTCGTGTCTCCTCTGTCCGACGGTTTTCAATCGTGCAGACCGACAGTCGGCAGACGAGGTCGGAGCGTTACGGAAATAAATCCGCAAAAATGTTGTAACGCCCTGCGAAACCGGACGACTGGAAGAGCATGGCGGGAGACCGGGCATTCGAGGAGATCGTGCGCGAACATGCGCCGCTGATCACCCGTATCGCGTCGACCTACGAACGGCGGCCCGCTCTGATCGAGGAGCTGAGCCAGGAGATCCTGCTCGCGCTCCATCGCGCCTTGCCGGGCTTCCGCGCGGAGGCCTCCCTGCGGACATTCATCGCGCGGATCGCGCACAATGTCGGGGTCGACCATGTGCGGAAGGCCACGCGACGCCCCCGGGAAGCGCCCGACGAGGCTTTGGCGCAAACGCCGGACGACGGCGACGGACCCGACCGGCAGGCAGAACGCGCCATTGCCCGCGACCGACTTCTGGCCGCCGTCCGGCGGCTTCCCGTGGCGTCACGCCAGGTCGTCTCGCTGCATCTGGAAGGGTTCGAGGGTGTCGAAATCGCGGACGCGCTGGGACTGTCGGCGGGCAATGTGCGGGTCCGTCTGCACCGGGCGCGGGACGCGCTGAAACAGATCATGGAGGCGGACCGATGAGCGACCTGCAGGACCTCTGGCAAAGCGCGGCTCCAGACATCGACACGGATGCGCTGATCGAACGGTTGCAACGGCAGAACCGGGCACTGCGCCGAGTGAACCGGATCAGTTTCGCCGTAAGCGGCTTGAGCATTCTGGCTATATTCGCCCTGGAATTCATCGGGCGGCTGCCGACGCAGGGACTGCTGAGCGCGCTCGGACTCGCGGGGTTCGCATGGGCGGTCTGGAAGTACCGCCGAAACAAGGCGCGTCTGATCGCGGCCTATTCGGAAGATGTCGTGCGGCTTCTGCCCTTCCTGATCGGGCGCACACGGGCCGCCCGCAATCTGGGCCTCTATTTCCTCATCACACCCGTTCCGAGCATCCTGTTGGGCTTCGGGATCGGCTACTTCACGGATGATGGCGCAGCGCCGGAGCCGAACCTCGCCGCGATCGGCTGGATGCTGCCGCCGCTGTTCCTGCTGTTCGGAGGCCTGATGGCCTATGGCTACGGCCTCGCGCGCCGCAAATCGGCCGAGCTGCGGGAGCTGGAGGCGATGCAGCGCGAGTTGGAGGAATGAAAAAGGCGGCCCCAGGAGGCCGCCTTTCATTGTCCCAAGACTGTGTCGCCTGAATATCAGGCGTCTTCCGCTTCGCTTTCGGCTTCCATGTCTGAGATCGCCACGTCTTCGAGCGTGCGGTCGATCATCTCGACCGTGAAGCACTCGATCTGGTCGCCCTTGCGGATGTCCTCGTAGTTCTCGAAGCCCATGCCGCATTCCATGCCGGCCTGGACCTTCTCGACCTCGTCCTTGAAGCGCTTGAGCGTCTTCAGCATGCCTTCGTGGATCACGACATTGTCGCGCAGCAGGCGCACGCCGGAGCCGCGTTCCACGCGGCCGTCCGTGACGCGGCAACCCGCGACCTTGCCCAGCTTGGAGATGTTGAAGACCTCGAGGATTTCCGCGTAGCCGATGAAGGTTTCGCGGCGCTCCGGCTTGATCATGCCGGTCAGGATGCCCTCGATATATTCGATCAGCTCGTAGATGATCGAATAGTAGCGGATCTCCACGCCCTCGCGCTCGGCCATGTCCTTGGCCTGCTTGTTGGGACGGACGTTGAAGGCGATGATCGGCGCACCGGCCGCCAAGGCCATCTGCACGTCGGACTCCGAAATCCCGCCGGCGGCGGCATAGATCACGTTGGCCTTCACCTCGGAATTGCTCAGCCCTTCCAGCGAGGCCTTGATCGCCTCGGCGGAACCCTGGACGTCGGCCTTCACCAGCAGGGGAAGCTCGGACACTTCCTTGTTCTGCAGCTTGGCCATCATCTGTTCCATGGACGCCAGAGCGGATGGCTGCGCGGCGGCGGCCTTCTTCTTCTGGCGCTGGCGGTATTCGACGATCTCGCGGGCTTTCTGCTCGCCGTCCACGACGGCGAACGGCTCGCCCGGCATCGGCGCGCCGTCCAGGCCCATGACCTCGACGGCCGTGGACGGTCCGGCTTCCTTCACCTGCTTGCCGCGCTCGTCCATCATGGCCTTGACCTTGCCCATATACTCGTCGGCAACGATCATCTGGCCGCGCTTGAGCGTGCCGCGCTTCACGAGCAGGGTCGTGACCGCGCCGCGGCCCTTCTCGAACCGCGATTCGATCACCAGCCCGTCCGGGTTGCGTTTCGGATTGGCCTTCAGCTCCATAAGCTCGGCCTGGAGCGTGATGGCTTCGGCCAGCGCGTCCAGTCCCGTGCCTTCCTTGGCCGACACCGGGATGGCCTGCACGTCGCCCGACATGGACTCGGTGATGACCTCGTATTGCAGCAGGTCGGTTTCGACCTTCTGCGGGTTGGCCTCGTATGTATCCATCTTGTTGATGGCCACGATGATGGGCTTGCCGGCCGCGCGGGCGTAGCGTATCGACTCGATGGTCTGGGGCTTCACCCCGTCATCGGCCGCGACCACCAGCACGACGATGTCCACCGCTTCCGCGCCGCGCGTGCGCATCTGCGCAAACGCTGCGTGGCCCGGCGTGTCGAGCACGGTGATCTTGTCGCCGCTCTTCAGTTGCAGCTGGTAGGCCCCGATATGCTGGGTGATGCCGCCGGCTTCGCCCGCCGCCACATCGGTCGCGCGCAGCGCGTCCAGCAGCGAAGTCTTGCCGTGGTCGACATGGCCCATGACGGCGATGACGGGCGCGCGCGGCTTGCGATCCTTCTCTTCGGACGGCGTGTCGTCGATCAGAAAATCGTCTTCCACGTCGGCTTCGCTGACGCGCTTCACCGTGTGGCCGAAATCTTCCACGATCAGCTGGGCCGTGTCGGCGTCGATCACGTCGTTGAGCGTGCTCATCGTGCCCTGCTGCATCAGGTATTTCACCACGTCCGCGCCGCGTTCGGCCATGCGGTTGGCCAGATCGGCGATGGTGATGGTCTCGGGGACAGTCACCTCGCGCTGCACCTTCTCGCGCGAGCCGGAGCCGCCCATGCGGCGCTGGCGTTCGCGTTCGCGCTTGCGTTTCACGGCGGCGAGGGAGCGCTGGCGCTCGTCATTGCCGGACAGAGCCGACACGATGGTCAGCTTGCCGCGGCGGCGTTTCTGCTCGCCCTTGGAGCGGGTCGGCGGCGGGGTGTTGCGCTTCTTCTTGATGCGACCGCCGGCCTTTTCAAGCTCGGTCATCTCGCCTTCGGGCTTGCGCTCCAGCGGAGAGCCGACGGACTTGCGCTGCAAGCGCTCCTGCTCTTCCTTCTCCTTGGCGCGCTTGGCGGCTTCCTCTTCCTCGATACGCTTCAGCTCGGCCTCTTCCTCGGCGCGGCGTCGCGCTTCGAGCAGTTCCTGCTCCTCGCGCATGCGGGCCTGACGGGCCTCGGCCTCGGCCGCCTTCTTGGCGGCGCGCTCGGCGGCCTGGGCCTGCGCCTTCTGGAGCGCCTCCATACGGACCTTGAACTCCGCGACCGACAGGCCCTGTTCCTTGGCGGCGGCCGCGATCTGGGCATC
>JBARXH010000070.1:0-14072 GCA_049647245.1 Litorimonas sp. | reverse complement strand
GTTCTCTTGTGGAACGTGTCCGGCTTGGGACAGACTTTTGCGGAAGGGGGATAACAGGGGGTAAAGCGGCAGGCTTAACCCGAATTCACACCTGTTACAGAGGCTTATCGAGAGATTACCTGGATGCGCGCTGCACGACGGAATGCAGCGTAATCAAAGGCCGAGGATGACCATTCGGTAAAAGCGGCCTTCCCAAGTTCACCCTTTGGTGACGAAAAACCTGGGTAAAAAGTCTATTTGTAGAAGGTCGCGACGTCGGAAAGCGGCGCGCGGTCGGCTCTCAGGTCGTTCACGGGGGCGCCCGGATTGGCAAAGCCCAGCGCCAGACCGACCAGCACATGGTGCCCCTCCCCGATATCGAGGACTTCGTGGCAGACGCTGCTCCAGTTGCGCCACCAGCCCTGGGGGGCCGTGTGCAGGCCGTGTTCGCGGGCCAGCAACATGATGGATTGCAGCAGGATGCCGATATCCATGTGCTGCGGCATTTCCAGTCTTTCATCGCCCGTGATGATCATGCCGACGGGTGCCCCGAAGAAGCGGGCATTCTCGGCGAACCAACGCAGGCGGGCGGGCTTGTCCTCTCGCGGGATGCCCAGCAACGCATACATGTCTTCGCCCAGCTTGTAGCGCCAGCTGCGCTGCGGCTCCCACAAGGGCGACGGATAAGCCCGGTAGGTCGGCTCTTCCTGATCGCCGCGCAATGTGCGCTCCGTCGCGAGCGAAGTGAAGCGCGCCAGCGTGTCGCCCTGCATGACGTGGATGTTCCAGGGCTGGAGGTTGCCGCCCGACGGGCTGCGCAAGGCCGTGTCGAGGATCGTGCGCAGCGTGTCGCCGGGGACCGGAGTGTCGAGGAAGTCCCGCACGGTGATGCGGGTCTGGAGGGCGTCGGAGACCGTGGCGGCCGGATCGATGGAAAGCGTCATGGCTGCCCGTTAGCGGCTGGGCGTGTCCTCTTCCAGCGTTTCGGCGTCGTTAGCGGCCATCTGATGCGCGAACCGCCGCAAGGCGAGCCATTGCACGAAACCGAGGAACAGTACGACGCCCGAAATCCACCGCCCGAGCGGAACGCCGTCCGAGATCCAGAGCGTGAAGGCGACCAGCGCGAGCGTCACGATCACCGTGAACAGCTGCAGCCGCGCCAGGTCGCGCTGAATCATTCCGGCAGCCGTCGCGGCACCCGCCTAAACGCCCAGCTTGGTGCGCAGCAGCTCGTTCACAGCCTGCGGGTTGGCCTTGCCCTGGCTCTTCTTCATGACCTGACCGACAAAGAAGCCCAGCAGCTTGGGATTTTCCTTCGCCTTCTCGGCCTGATCGGGATTGGCGGCGAGAACCTCGTCCACCATCGCCTCGATCGCGCCCATGTCAGTGACCTGCTTCAGGCCCTCGCGTTCGATGATCTCGTCGGCCGTGCCCTCTCCGGCAAACATCTTGGCGAAGACGTCCTTGGCGATCTTGCCGCTGATTGTCTTGTCGGCGATCCGGTCGATCAGCCCGCCCAATGCGTCGGCGGACACGGGGCTGTCCGCGATGTCCAGCTCGTCATTGTTGAGGCGGCCGAACAGTTCGCCCATCATCCAGTTGGACGCGATCTTGGGGTCGCGCTTCTGCGCCAGCACCTCGAAATAGTCGCCCGTCGCCTTGTCCGCCGTCAGCACGCCCGCATCATAGTCCGGCAGGCCGTACTGCGAAACGAACCGTGCCTTGCGCGCGGCCGGCAGCTCCGGAAGGTCGGCCTTGATGCGCGCGATGAAGTCGTCGGACAACTCCAGCGGCAGCAGGTCGGGATCCGGGAAATAGCGGTAGTCGTGCGCGTCCTCCTTGGAGCGCATGGTGCGCGTCTCGCCCTTGTTCGGATCGAACAGCCGCGTCTCCTGGTCGATCTCCCCGCCGGCTTCCAGGATTTCGATATGGCGGCGCGCCTCGTACTGGATGGCCTGGCGGATGAAACGCAGGCTGTTGACGTTCTTGATCTCGCAGCGCGTGCCGAGCTCGCCGCCCGGACGGCGCACGGACACGTTGACATCGGCGCGCAGGTTCCCCTTTTCCATGTCGCCGTCGCAGGTTCCGAGCGCGCGCACGATCTGGCGCAACGCATCGACATAGGCCGACGCCTCGGCGGCCGAGCGCATGTCCGGCTTGGACACGATCTCCATCAGCGCGACGCCGGAGCGGTTGAGGTCCACGTATGTCTCGTCCGGCGAGAGATCATGAATGGATTTTCCCGCATCCTGCTCTAGGTGCAGCCGCTCGATGCCGACCGTGACGGGTTCGCCGTCCTCGGGCGTGATCTCGATCTCGCCCTCGCCCACGACCGGGAACTCGTACTGGCTGATCTGGTAGCCCTGCGGCAGGTCCACGTAAAAATAGTTCTTGCGGTCGAAGCGTGAGAACTTGTTGATCTGCGCGTTCAGGCCAAGACCCGTGCGCACGGCCTGTTCCACGCAGTATTCGTTCACCACCGGAAGCATTCCGGGCAGGCCCGCATCGACCAGGCTGACTTGCGTGTTCGGCTCCGCTCCGAACGCCGTCGGCGCGCCGGAGAACAATTTGGCGTTGGACGCCACCTGAGCGTGGACTTCCAGCCCGATGATCAGCTCCCACGGGCCGGTTTCACCCTGCAGGAAGTCTTTTTCGTCAGCGATGCGAGGCGCGATGAAGGTCATGCGATGGCTGCTTTCTTTCCTGTGCGGCGTGAGCCGCGAATACTCTCTTATGCCCGCCTAGAAGACGATCCGGTAGACATTGCCGCGCGAGTCCCGCGCAATGCCCACCCCGTCCGGCGGCAGGGTCTCGGACGTGAACTCCACATCCATCGTGTTTCCGCGCGTGCCGACCAGATAGGCCTGCCCGCGATTGCGTCCTGACTTGGCTCCGAGCGACAGGCCGGACCCCGGCACCATGCCGTATTGAGACATGAGCGGACCCCACTGTGCGATCCCGTCTTCGAACGGGATCACGGTCCAGACGCCTTCGAACGTTTCCCCGTCCGGAAGGGTCAGGGACAAATTGCCGTCGCGCCCTTCCAACCCGGACAGCTCCACCGCGACCGGCGCCGTCCGCCCCGCCGCCGCCAGTGGCCCGGCAATCGGGTAGAATGCTCCGGTCGTGGAGCAAGCCGCAAGAAGGACGGCGCCGAGGGTCAAGATGACAGGACGGATTTGCGACCTTTTGATCACGCCCACCAGCGCTCAGGCTTGGCCGTGAACCCGGCCGCCTTCTCCAGCGCACCGGCGGCCTTGAACACCGTGCTTTCGTCCAGCGCGCGGCCGATGATCTGCAGGCCGAGCGGGAGGCCGTTGCCGTCGAGGGCGGCGGGGACGCTGATGCCGGGCAGGCCTGCGAGGTTCGCCGTGACGGTAAAGACGTCGTTGAGGTACATCTGGACGGGATCGTTGATCTGGCGACCCACGGGGAAGGCCGCGGACGGCGCCGTGGGCGTCAGCAGCACGTCGCAGCTCTCCCAGGCCTGGCGGAAGTCGTCCGCGATGCGGGTCCGGACCTTCTGGGCCTTCAGATAGTAGGCATCGTAGTAGCCGGCGCTGAGCACGTAGGTGCCGATCATGACGCGGCGGCGGACCTCGTCGCCAAAGCCTTCCGTACGCGTGCGCTCATACGTGTCGTTCAGGTTCTCGCCCTCGACCCGGAGACCGTAGCGCATTCCGTCGTAACGCGCGAGATTGGACGAGGCTTCCGCCGGAGCCACGACATAGTAGACAGGCAGCGCGTATTTTGTGTGCGGCAGGGAGACGTCCACGATCTCCGCGCCGGCGTCGCGCATCCACTCCACGCCTTCGGCCCAGACATCCTCGATCTCCTTGGGGATGCCGTCCATCGTGTATTCCTTGGGCACGCCCACGCGCAGACCCTTGACGCTCTCGCCCACGGCCGAACGCCAATCCAGCACGGCCTCATTGATCGAAGTGCTGTCCTTGGGGTCGTAGCCAGCCATCGATTCCAGCAGGATCGCGCTGTCCTCGACCGTCTTCGCGATCGGCCCGGCCTGGTCCAGCGAGCTGGCGAACGCCACGATGCCGTAACGCGAGCAGCGGCCATAGGTCGGCTTGATGCCGACCGTGCCGGTGAAACCAGCCGGCTGGCGGATCGATCCGCCCGTATCCGTCGCCGTCGCCCCGAGGCAGAGGTCTGCCGCGACCGCCGCGGCGGAGCCGCCCGACGATCCGCCGGGAACGAGGTCTTCGCCCCCCTCCTTATTTTTTGAGCGCCAGGGATTGATCACCGGCCCGAAGCAGGAGGTTTCGTTGGCCGAGCCCATGGCGAACTGGTCGAGGTTCAGCTTGCCCAGCATCACCATGCCATCCGCCTTCATGTTGGCGGAGACCGTGGACTCGTAGGGCGGCGTGAAGTCGCCGAGGATCTTCGATGCGGCCGTCGTCTTGACGCCTTCCGTGCAGAACAGGTCCTTCATGCCCAGCGGCGCGCCTTCCAACTTGCCCGCCTCGCCTTTCGCCCGGCGCGCGTCGGACGCCTTGGCCTGCTCGCGCGCTAGATCAAAGGTCGGCGTGATGAAGGCATTGAGCCCGTCCGCCGCCTCGCAGGCTGCGATGTGCGCGTCGGTCAGTTCCACGGAGGAGAACTCGCCCGACGCCATGCCGTCCAGCGCGCCCGCGAGCGTGAGTTTGGTCAGATCGGTCATCGTCGCCGCTCCTATTCGACCGAACGCGGCACGACGAAGAACCCGTCTTCCGCCTTGGGCGCGTTGGCCAGAACCTTGTCGCGGATGTCGCCGGCCGTCACGGAGTCGGCGCGCATCGGGGCTTTCATGGCGACAGCCGAGGTCATCGGCTCGATGCCCTCGCAGTCCACCTCGCCCAGCTGCTCGATCCAGGCGAGAATGCCGTTCAGATCGTCCGCAATGCCGCCGCACTGGGCGTCCTCGACATGCAGACGCGCCAGACGGGCGATCTTCTTGATGTCCTGCGCGGACACACCGTTCTGGGGTTCGGCCATCAGGCCCTCCAATCGTCGTGACAAGGCGGCCCGTTAACAATGGCGCATGGCGCTCGCAAGCGTTGGCGTGGGCAAAGCTTCACATGAACGCGACCTCGCACAAGCAAGCTTCGAGGGGGTGCAGTGAAGAGCGGCGTTTCAGCCCCCTTGCTTTGAGAAGACATCCGCGAGGAAGGTCTCCAAGGTCTCGAAGTAAAGCGTGGAGCTCTCGATGGACCAATCGTCGTGATGGTGGCCTTCACCGAGGCTGAGCATGGTGACGGCCTTCCCGGCGTCGCGCAACGCATCGCGCATCTCTTCGGAATGGCTATACCGGACGATCTCGTCGTCAGTGCCGTGGATTAGCAGGACGGGATCTTCGAACCGCTCCGCCATATTCACGGGCGACACGGCCGCAAGCGCCGCCTCGTCCTCCCGGGCATCGACCATGGATACCTTCCAATAGGCGTAAACGGCAGAGTCGGCCCCGTATTCTCGACGGTCCTGTTTAAGCGACGCGTTCAGGTCGCTGACACCTGCACCCGCCACGACGCAGCGGAACAGCTCCGGGGTCGCCGCTCCGGCGAAGAGGGCGGCATAGCCCCCATAGGAATGGCCCATGATGCAGATCCTTTCGGGATCCGCCTTGCCGGAGGTGACAAGATGCCGTGTCGCATCGATCACGTCGTCCTGCATCCGGCCGCCCCATTCGCCATACCCGGCGGAGGCGAAGCCAGCCCCATATCCGGAGGAGCCGCGGAAGTTGACCTGCAGGACCTGATAGCCGCGCGAGGCGAGGAACTGAACGTCGCGATCGTAAGAGAACGTGTCCCGCATTTCCGGTCCGCCATGAACGAGCACGATCAGCGGAGCGGACTCGCCTGCCGCAGCAAGTTGGGTCGGCACGGTGCGGTAAGCGGTAAGGGCCTGTCCGTCGCGCGTGGGCACGCTGAGGATCTCGGTCTTCGATCCCAGGTCGGCGGGCAGCGCATCCACCCTGTCGAAGATCAGGCCGACATGCCGTTTCTCGAAATCGTACAAATAGTAGCCGCCCGCATTGTTCGGAGCGCTGGCATAGACGACGGCGAGCATCCCGTTGCCGGAGAAACCGAGCATGGAGACGTTCCATTCATTGCCGAAGTAACCGTTTATGGCTTTCAAGTGCTTGGCGATCCGCTTGTCTTCCAGCCTGTACTCGATCCGGTCGCGCCAGAGCCAGGCACCGGCATACTGCCCGGTTTCTGGGTCCACCAGACCGCCACCGACATCGTAATTCGGGTCGGAGAAGACGTCCCGTACGAAGCTGTCCGTCGCCACATCGTATATCTTGATGGCGCGCCGCTCCAGGGCATCGCCCTCAACTGCGGCATAGTACTGGTTGGCGGCCTCGGCGGGGGCGATCAGCTCTATGCCGAGGCGTTCCGCCGCGTCGCCGCGCTTGATCCGCTCGAAGGTGCGGACACGCCGCCATCTCGTATCTTCGTCATTGGGGTCGGAGCCGGCTTCGGGAGTATAGATGCCGACACTCCGGCAGCTCGCATTCGTGCAATCCATCCGCAGGGCGGGACGACCCTCACGGTCCGTCTGCCAGCGGATGGTCTTCCACGTCCCCTTGGCGATACGTTCCGCCGAACCGTCGTTTACGTCGACGCGAAAGAGATCGTAGTCGTCCGACAGGTAGGCCCCCATCAGCACATGATCCGGATCGTCGTGGAGAAGGTCCACGGTCCCGCCTAGATAACGGTTGCCCCGGACCAACCGCATGTCCGTCCCGAAAAGCAGGACAGGTTCGTCCCGGCCCATCGCGATGGATAGAATTCGCGTCGCTGGTGGAACGAATACGTCCGGGCCGAACCGCGTTCCCGTCCGGGCACGCCCTCGCTCGTAGCGCGGCGCCGTGGTGATCGACACTAGCAGGTTGTCGGGCGACGTCCATTCCATCCAGTTCAGCGATGTATCGTCTGGCAGGGCGAAGGCACGCGTCTGCTGCATGGTCTGCGTGTCGAAAACCCTGACGACGTCAGTCGGTGCGAGCCTGCGTTCATCCGAATCGCAGTTGGACAGGGCGACCCGTTTCAGATTGTCGGCTCGGCAGACAGATGCGTAGTTCCGTATCAGAACGGACAGACTCCGTCCCGACGGGCTGAGCTCCACGGAGGCCGCGTTGGACTTCATCGCAAAATCCTGGGCACTGGGACTGCCCGGCACCGGCGTTTGTGCAGATGCCGGCAGAGCTACACCGATCGCGAACGCCGCCGAAGCGACTGCACGGATCCGCAACAGGTTCCATCGCGCGCCAGCTATCGCCGTTATAGAAATCATCGTCTTCACCCCTTCACGTCAGCCTGGATGCCTTCCCTCGCGGCCCCGAACCACTTTACCCACATGCTTCTGTAGCGAAAGAGGACGGAGTTGATAGCCCCACCCATGTTGTCTATCCGGCCCTGCGATGCGATACGACAATCCCCACATGTCAGAGGTCTCCCCGCGCGGAGGTAATGCCGTCACGCGCTGGCTCGGCTCGGTCGGGCTGAAGCTGATCGGGTGGGAGCTGAAGGGCCGGATGCCGGAGGCCCCGAAATTCGTCATCATCGGCGTGCCGCACACGTCCAACTGGGACGCGGTCGCCGCGTCGCTGGCCATGCTGGCCAGCGGATTCAAATACACCTTCCTGATCAAAAAGGAGTGGTTCTTCTGGCCGATGGGTCCGATCTTCCGCGCGCTCGGGGGCTACCCGGTCGACCGGTCCAAGGGATCCAACGTGGTGCGGCAGCTCACCCGCATATTCGAAGAGCATGACCGCATCTGCATCGGCTTCCCGCCGGAAGGGACGCGGGCCTATGTCGACCGGTACAAGACGGGTTTCCTGCGCGTCGCCTATGCCGCCGACGTGCCGGTCTTCATTTGCGCCTTCGACGGGCCCAACAAGCATGTCGTTCTGGACCGGGAGTTTCCGCTCACAGGCGACATCGACGCGGACGCCCGAGCCATCAAGGACTATGTCGATTCGACCTGGGTGGGCGTGAACCCGCACAACCAGTTTCCCGCCGTCTCGGAAAAGATAACCGAGGTTTAATCATTTGTCGCGGGGACCTCGCGGACTCCGACCTGTAGGGGCCTCCCATGGTCGATTCCACGAAGCTTCCGTCCGCGCCGCTGACCCGGCCGGAATACCGCATCGGCAATCGCGCCACGCGCTGGATCGGGCGGACAATGCTAGGCCTTTTGGGCTGGGACATGGTCGGCACGCCGCCGGACATGCACAAGGTCGTCATCATCGCGGCGCCCCACACCTCCAACTGGGACCTGATCCTGGCGCTTAGCGCCATGCTCAAGCTGGGCATGCCGATCCACTTCATGATGAAGAAGGAAGCCTTCTTCTGGCCGCTGGGCGGATTGTTCCGGAAGCTCGGCGGCATGCCGATCGACCGGTCGGCCAAGAACGACGTGACCGGACAGGTGGTGAAGCGCTTCGAAGAGGAAGACACGCTCTGGATCGCGATCACGCCCGAAGGCACGCGGTCCAAGGTTCCAGGCTACCGCAAGGGCTATCTGCGCATTGCCTACGCAGCCGATGTGCCGGTGTTCCTGTTCGGGGTCGATGCGCGCAACAAGCGGGTGGTGTTCGACCGTGTCCTGGAAACGACGGGAGATGCGGAAGCCGACGCGCAAGCCCACTACGCCTATGTCAGCGCCCACTACAACGGCATCAAGCCGCGCAACGATCAGGCTCCCAACACCGATCGGACGTGAACACGCCGACCCATGCCCTCGTCGCGCTGGCGGCGCTATCGAAAGCGGACGACCGCAGGCGGAACGGCTGGGCGCTCGCGGGCGGGCTGGTGCCCGATCTCGCCATCTTCCTCTGGGCCCCGTGGCAGCGCTGGGGTCTGGGCCGGGACTGGTCGGCCATCTGGCGGGAGCACTATTTCGAACCGCCGATGCAGACCCTCATCGCGCTGTTCAACAGCGTGCCGATCTACACTGCCCTCTTGGCCGTCGGGCTGTGGCAGCGCGGCAGGATGTGGGGCACGCTGCTCTGGGTCTTCGCGGCGGGCGCACTGCTGCACATCGCCCTCGATGCCCCGGTCCATGCCCACGACGCCTACCGCCATCTCTGGCCCCTCAGCGATTGGCGGTTCGAAAGCCCGGTCTCCTATTGGGAGAGCGATCTCGGCGCGCAGTGGGTGGCGCTGGTCGAACTCGCGATCGTGAGCCTGTGCGCCGCTATCCTCTGGCGGCGCTTCCCGAAGCGCTGGGTCCGCATCGTGTTGGGTGGTCTCGTCGCCTTCGCGGTCCTGAACGCGGTGGGCCAAGCCGTTGCGGGTTTCGGCGCAGCCGGATAGGCGGCGGCGCATGGCACTGATAGACCTCGACGCGCTCGCCGCGACCCAGGGACCACTGCTGGGACTGGACCCGGGCACCAAGACATTGGGTCTTGCGGTCTCGGACCGCACGCGCCTGATCGCCACGCCCTTGCTTACCATCCGCCGCAAGAAGTTCACGCCGGATGCGACGCAATTGCTCGATGTCTACCGCGACAATGACTGCTCCGCGCTGATCGTGGGGCTTCCGCTCAACATGGATGGCAGCGCGGGTCCGCGCGTGCAGAGCGTGCGGGACTTCTGCACCAATCTGCTGCGGCTCGAGGACCTGCCGCTCTTCCTGTGGGACGAACGGCTGTCCACGGCGGCCGTGACGCGCAGCATGATCGATGCGGATGTCAGCCGCGCCAAGCGGGCGGACAAGGTGGACGCCATGGCGGCGGGTTATATCCTGCAAGGGGTGCTGGACCGCTTGCGCGCGTGAGCCGCAGCCGATAGAGCCGCCGGAGTTTTGACCCCCAAAGCTCCCGCGGAGAGCCGATTGACCCCATTCGAGGGATATGCGTTCACCAAGAGGCACTGCCTCGACATTTCCGGATTCAACCGCGCCGACATCGAAAACCTGCTGGCCCTCGGCGCGCACTATGCCGATCTGGACGTCCAGAAGAACGGGCCGCGCTACGTTCTCTCCGGCAAGACGCTCATCAATCTCTTCTTCGAGAACTCCACCCGGACGGAGAAATCCTTCGAGATCGCCGGCCGCCGTCTCGGCGCGGACGTGATCTCCATGCAGGTCGGCAATTCGTCCGTGAAGAAGGGCGAAACCCTTCTGGACACGGCGGCGACGCTCAACGCCATGACCCCAGACCTGCTGGTCGTGCGCCATGGCAGTTCGGGGGCGCCTTCTCTTCTGGCGCAAAAGGTAGAGTGCTCCGTCATCAATGCGGGCGACGGCACCCACGCGCACCCGACGCAGGCCCTGCTGGATGCGCTGACCCTGCGGCAGGCCTTCGACGGCGACTTCTCCGGCATCCGCCTCGCCATATGCGGGGACGTGCTTCACTCGCGTGTGGCCCGCTCCAACGTGCAGCTGCTCAACATGCTGGGCGCGGAGGTGCGGCTGGTCGGGCCGCCGACCCTGATCCCGCCCGACGCGGACCAATGGTGCGTGGACGTCTTCCACGACATGAAGACGGGCCTGGCGGGATGTGACGCCGTCATGATGCTGCGCCTGCAGCTGGAGCGCATGAGCGGGGCGTTCGTGCCGTCCAAGCGGGAGTATTTCCACTATTTCGGCCTCGACCGCCAGAAGCTGGCCTATGCCAAGCCCGGAGCAATGGTAATGCATCCCGGACCGATGAACCGGGGTGTGGAGATCAGCTCCGGCATCGCCGACGATCCGGACGTGTCCCTGATCACGCAGCAGGTCGCGGCGGGCGTCGCCATGCGCATGGCGATCCTGCACGCGCTGGCGGTGGGCATCCGATGACCCTGACGATCACCGATATCCGCATCATGGATCCTGCCTCGGGGCGGGACGAGGTCGGACACGTCGTTATCGAAGACGGCCTCATCGCGGCGCTGGGTCCGGACGCTCCGGTCCGGGGCGAAGTGATGGACGGGCACCGCCTGTCCTGCGCGCCCGGCCTTATCGACGCGCGCGTCAAGGCGGGCGAGCCGGGACTGGAAAACCTCGAAACGCTGGCGTCCGCCGCGCGCGCCGCTCTGGCCGGAGGCGTGACGCAGATCGTCGTGCAACCGCAGACCGTCCCCATCATCGACGATCTGTCGCTGGTCGATTTCATCCTGCGCAAGGGCGAGGCCCTGCCCGTCGACGTCCATGTCGCCGGAGCCCTGACCAAGGGTCTGGACGGACGCACCATGACTGAGATCGGGTTGATGTCCGATGCGGGTGCGGTGCTGTTCGCGTCCGGCCCGGACCCGGTCGAGGATGCGCAGGTCATGCGCCGCCTCATGGCCTATGCCGCAACCTTCAACGCGCTGGTCAGCAACAGCCCCGTCACGCCCGCCCTCTCCGCCGGGACCTGCGCGCACGAATCGGACGTGTCGGCCCGGCTGGGCCTGCCCGCCGCCCCGGCCGTCTCGGAACGCATCATGGCGGAACGCGACATGGCCCTGGCGGAACTGACGGGCGGGCGCCTGCTGCTCGATCTGATTTCCAGCGCCGACACGGTGGACAGCGTCCGCCATGCCAAGCGCCGCGATATCGACGTGGCGGCCTCCGTCTCCATCAACCACCTCGCCCTGAACGAGCTGGACATCGGCGACTACCGCACCTTCGCCAAGCTGGACCCGCCCCTGCGCGAGGAACGTGACCGACAGGCGCTGCTACGCGCCGTTGAGGACGGCACGATCGACATCATCGTCTCCGACCACGACCCGCAGAGCGCGGGCCGCAAGCGCCTGCCCTTCGCCGAGGCGGCAACCGGCGCGGTGGGGCTGGAGCTGATGCTGCCCGTGGGACTGAAGCTGGCGGCCGAGGAGGAAATCGACCTGATGGCCTATCTGCGGGCGACCACTATCGCTCCGGCGGAGATGCTGGGCCTTCGGGGCGGTCGGCTGGCGGTTGGCGAGGCCGCGGACCTCGTCGTGTTCAGCGAGACCGAACCGTGGGTGCTCGACTCCGAAAAACTTTTGTCCCGCTCCAAGAATACGCCGTTCGACGACCGGCGCATGACCGGGCGGGTGCGGCACACCTTCAAGAACGGTCGGGTCGTCTACTCCGCAGGCTGAGCCGGGGTGACGCCCGCCTTGCGCAACTCGCGCCCCATCGTGCCCGTCAGGAAGTGGAACAGCATCTTGAAGTCGGACGCCAGCGACCAGAGCGGATAGGTGAAGGTGGCCGGCTTGTTGCGCTCGACCAGCCCGTGGCTCATCCAGGCGAAGAAGTAGCCCGACACCAGCACCAGCGGCAGGAACAGCCACCGGCCCGAGATGACCACGAATGCCAGCACCGTAATGGCGATGGCCGTGCCGAGATAGTGCCACGCCCGGGTCGCGGAACGGCTGTGTTCACGCAGATAGTAGGGCCAGAACTCGGCGTAGGTCTCGATCGTCTTCATGATACTAGCATAGCGCAACGAGGCCGCCACTCCAAACCGGGCCGTTAGGGCCGCGTTAACCTCGTTCGTTTACCACGGCTCCCGTCTCGCTGAGACACCCACCATTCACCTAAGACTTTCCCGGACGCTTCGGCGTCCGTTTTTTTCTTCACCTCATCGCTGCAAATAGTGATTTAGCGGCTTGAGGTCCGGAGTGGCCGCGTTATATAGCGCGCCACCCCAGCGTGGTGATCCGCAATAGCTCAGTTGGTAGAGCAAGTGACTGTTAATCACTGGGTCGCAGGTTCGAGTCCTGCTTGCGGAGCCACCGGGGTGTTTTTTCCCTAGTCGAAATCCCGTTTCCACTGCACGGACAGGCGTTCGCGCTCGTTGGGCACGGTTTCGGCTTCCAGCGAGATGTTGTTGCGGATCTGCCATTCCACGGCGATGCCGGGCGTGCCCTCGGCGGCCGTGCGCACTTCCAGATAGACATTGTCGGACAGGTACTTGCCCGTGGTCAGCTGCGTCTGGCCCGTATCGTTCTGACCGATCTCCAGCGTGTCGAGGCCGACCGCATTCTCCAGAGAGCCGAACAGGTCGAAGCCCGACCCGCCGGACAGCTGCGCCAGCGCGGCCGCGAGCCTTGCCGCTTCGATGGCGGAGAGTTGGGTCGGGGAACGGCCAAACAGGATGCGGGCCAGCACCTCGTCCTCCGGCAGGTTCGGCTCTGACGTCAGTTCGATCTCAGGACGGTCGAGCGTGCCCGTGATCGCCACCACGGCCGTCAGGTCCGGAGTCTGGCGGATCGCTTCGAAGTTCAATTGGGACTGCATGATGTCGTCGCGGATGGTGACGGAGCTATCCCGGAACTCGAATCGCTTGGACAGGAAGTCGAAACGGCCCCGCTCCACCGACATCTCGCCCGTCACCGTCGGATCGTTGAACGGACCGACCACACGCGCATCGAGGTTCATCATGGCGTCGAGACCGCGGCCCGTCACTTCGATGCGGCCATTGGAGCGCACGCGGATGTCCATTTCCGTCGTGGTGGCCGCGAGACCCTGCGGTTCGTCCTCTTCGGACATGTCGCCGAAATCGACCTCCAGCGTCGGCAGGCCCGGCTCCGGCAGGCGCGCGATGTTGATCTCCGCATCCGTCACCAGCAGGTCTCCGCCCAGTTTCAGCAGCTCGGTCGTGCGCGATATGTCGAGTTCGCCGCTGACTTCGGCGTGGCCTTCCCGGCGGTCCACCACGCGCAGCTTCTCGGCGCGCACATTGACCGACCCGGTCGCGTCGCCCAGTCCCATGCGGCCGGATCCTTCCAGCGTGCCCCCGTCCGCTCCGCGCGCGGACAGGCGCGGCACGGTGATGATGTCGCCGTCCAGTTCGGCCAGCAGGCCCATGTCGCGCAGCCGGAGTCCGATCGCGCCCTGCTCGAACACACCGTCCGAGACTTCGACCCGGCCTTTCAGCGCGGCCGCCTGATGCGGAAAGGTGAAGCGCAGGTCCGATTCGATCCGCCCTGCGACATCGGTCAGAGGCGGGAGGAAGATTTCGGCCACGGGTCCGATTTCGCCGGACAGGTTGGCCCGGCCCTGCAGCGGAACCTCGGGGGGAAAGACGAGAAACGGCGCGCGCGTCAGGGTCTGCACGGGTCCGACCAGCCGGGCGCTGCCGTCCAGGCCGCCGTCCATGGCTTCGGACACGATGCGCAACACCTCGTCCTGCAGTTCTACCC
>JBARXH010000069.1:0-16441 GCA_049647245.1 Litorimonas sp. | reverse complement strand
CGGAAGCTCTCGCTGTGCGGTGCCATCTCGTTCGCGTAGAACTTGTGCGTCGCGTCGCGGAACATGTTGATGTCTTCTTCCTGATACCAATCAGGTGTTTTGAAATCGAGCACGTCGGCCATGGGTTAATCCTCGGTAAAGTGGTTTGCCTCACTCTAGAGGCTTATCGGTGTCATGCGCTGAGTAAAATGTCGCGGGCAGAGATTATCAGCCATGTGTTGGAGCCAGCATTGTCTCTCAAGATCAAGCCGGAAGCCCTGATATGCGCTCTATGGTTGTCCGCATGCGCGCAACCGACTGTTCCACTCCCGTCCGCCGAGGCCGACCAAGCCGGCATCCTCGCCATCTTCGAGGCTCTGGACGACCGGTCCCTGACCGTTGACGCGCAACTGCTGAACTATGCACCGGATGCCGTGATTCTCGTGCCGAATGAACGGGAGATCAGAGGAACGGACGCGGTCCGACAGCATCTCTCTGAATTCGGCACAGCTGTCGACATCACGACACGCCATGAAATCGTGGAACAGAAGTCCTATGCCGACGTCGTGATCGTCCAAGGCCGCGTCGTCGGCACGGCAACACCCGATGGCGATCCCAACACCTATCCATTCGAGACGAAGAACGTCATCGTGTTCGACCGGACGGAGGATAATGGCCTCAAGATTTCGAAGGTCATATACAATGCGGCCCCGGCCCCCGAATAATCAGCAACGATCCGTCGAGCGGCCTGCTGGATCGATCGGGATGCAGTCCGTCTGCATGGACGACAAGCGCGGCACGGTTCTCATGCGATGGCTATGGGGCGCCTTCATCACGGGGTTGGCCTGCGCCTATCTCGTCGGCATGGCGGGGCTGACGGCGCTGGCCCATCTCAGCGCCGACCTGCCTGACCCGTCGCGTTTGTGGGAACAGACGCGGCCGCCCAGCGTGCAGTTCATCGACCGGCAAGGGCGCGACGTGGCGGTGCGCGGCGCGCATGCGCTGGAGCCGTTGCCCATCGCCGATATCCCGCCCCATGTCCGCATGGCTGTCCTGGCGACGGAAGACCGCCGCTTCCACGCCCATGCGGGCGTCGATCCCTACGGCCTGGCGCGCGCGACCTGGCGCAATGTCCGGGCAGGGCGCGTGGTCGAAGGCGGCTCCACCCTGACCCAGCAGCTGACCAAGAACGTGTTCCTGACTCCCGAGCAGACCCTGACCCGCAAGGCGCAGGAGATGATCGTTGCGGTCTGGCTGGAGCGGCGCTTCACCAAGCCCGAACTGCTGAGACTCTACCTGTCACGGGTTTATTTTGGCGGCGGCGCGTGGGGCCTGGAGGCGGCGACGCAGACCTATTTCGGGCGCGCCCCCGACGAGATTTCCCTGTCCGAGGCCGCATTGCTGGCCGGACTGCTCAAGGCGCCGTCCGCGCTCAGCCCCGCCCAGAACCCGGACGGCGCGGCCGCGCGCCTGCGCACCGTCTTGCGGTCCATGGAGCGGCAAGGCCTGCTCGGGCGCGATGTTCTGGACGCCGCCCTGTCCGTCCCGGTGGCCGTGCTGAGACCGCGCCGCTCCGACACGCCGGACGGGTTCGTGGACTGGGTCTGGCCGGAGATCGAAGCGCTCGTGGGCGTGCCCAACCGCGACATGGTCATCCAGCTGACGCTCGACATCGACCTGCAACGCGCTGCGCAGGCCTCGGTCAGCAGACGGCTCGACCCGGACCGGGGCGCGGACCAGGCCGCACTCGTTCTGCTGGACGGCCGGGGGGAAGTGCTCGCCCTGCTCGGCAGCGCGGATTATTCGCAGAGTCAGTACAACCGCGCGGTCCAGGCCCGGCGCCAGCCCGGCAGCGCCTTCAAGCCGGTCGTCTATCTCGCCGCCATGGAAGCGGGCCTGAAGCCCTGGACCCTGAGCACGGACGAACCCGTCACGGTCGGACGCTGGACCCCGCGAAACTTCTCCAAGGACCATGCCGGGCCCATCATCCTGGAGGACGCGCTGGCGCGGTCGGTCAACACGGTGGCGGTGAAGATCTCGGAGCAGGTCGGGCGCGAACGTGTCGTGGAGACGGCGGCCCGGCTGGGCCTGGACGGGCTGAAGCCCTACGCCTCGCTCGCCCTCGGGGCGCAAGGCATGAGCGTGATCGATCTGACACAGGCCTATCTGCCCTTCGCCAATCTGGGCGAGACCGCACCTGCGCACGGCCTTCTGTCGATCGCCACGGCGGACGGCACGCCACTCTACGACCGGACTTCCGCAGACCCTGTCCGCGTGGTGGATCCGGAAGCGTTGCGCCTGATGAACCGCATGATGATCCGGACCGTCGAGCAGGGCACGGGCCGCCGCGCGCAGGTGCCGGGTCGGCAGGTCGCGGGAAAGACCGGCACGACCAACGATCACCGCGATGCGTGGTTCGTCGGCTATGCGCCGGGCCTGACGCTGGGCGTCTGGGTCGGCAATGACGAGAACGCCCCCATGCGCGGCCTCACGGGCGGGACCATCCCAGCCGAGATTTTCTCCGACGTGATGGGGGCGGCTCTGGCCGACCGCCCGGCCGCCACCCTGCCCCAGACCGCCAAGCCGGACAGCCTGGTCCGGCGCGACCGGCTCGACGCGCTGCTAGATGTGCTCGAGGCCGCGACGACCGGCCAGTAGGTGCCGCCCTAGTAGTCGCTCAGCGCAATGTCGTTGGGGCAGTATTCATTGTAGATTTCGATCGCCTCGGGCATCCACGTCTCGAAGTCGTTGATGCGGGTCTCCGGCGCGGGGTGGGTGCTCTGGAACTCCGGCGGGGTGGCACCGCCCGCAGCCGCCATGCGCTCCCAGAGGCGCGGGGCCTCGCGCGGGTCGTAGCAGGCCCGCGCCATCAGGATCAGCCCGATATAGTCGGCTTCGCTCTCGTGCTTGCGCGAAAAGGGCAAGGCATAGCCGTACTGGCTGATGCCGCCGAACACGCCCATCACGGCGCGTTGGGCTTCATAATCCATGCCGCCCGCACCCATGGCGACGCCCGTCCCGACGATGCGCTGCATGTTCTGCTGCGCCATGCGTTCCGCCCCGTGATGGGCGAGTGCGTGAGCGACTTCGTGGCCCATGATGACGGCGAGCCCGTCTTCGTTCTCCGCAACCGGGATGATGCCCGTATAGACGGCCGTGTAACCGCCCGGCAGGGCGAAGGCATTGACCTGCGGGCTGTCGATCACGTTGAAGGCCCATTCGAATCCGGGGTCCTCGGGCGCGGCGGCGCGGGCGATGCGCGCGCCGATCTCGCGCACGACGTCCACCACCGGTTCGTCGCGCAGGACGGTGTTGTCGGACAGGATCTGCTGGTAGCTCTGCAGGCCCAGCTGCATTTCCTGGTCCACGCTCATGGTGCGCAGCTGTTTGCGCTCCGTGAAGGGCACGGTCTCCTGGTTGGCGAAATAGTAGACGGCCGCGCCGATGGCGAAGAGCAGCATGACGGGCCAGCGGAAGCCGCCGCCCCGTCTTCCGAGAGATCGGCGGCCGAGCGAGCGGCCGCCAAAGGATGAGCGTCTGTACATGCGGACCTCCGTGCGTTGCGTCTATTATAGCAGACAGCCGCGCGAAGGTTCCCGGAATGTAGCGCTATATCTTAGCGTTCTGACGCGCGAGCAGGTCGCGGATTTCCGCCAGAAGGACTTCGTTGGCGGGCGGCGCGGCCGGCGCGGCCTCTTCCTTCTTCTTCATCTTGTTCATGCCCTTGATGATCATGAACATGACGAAGGCCACGATCAGGAAGGAAATGGTCGCGGCAATGAAATTGCCCAGATCCACGACGGCGGCTTCCTTGATCACTTCACCGGCCGCGTTCACCTCGGCCGGGCTGACCGTGTAGGTCACGTCGGAAAAGTCGACCCCGCCCATGACCGGCGCGAGCAGCGGCATGAACACGCCGTCGATAAAGGCCGAAACGACGGTCGCGAAGGCCGAGCCCATCACGAAGCCCACGGCCATGTCCACGAGATTGCCCTTCATGGCAAACTCTTTGAATTCGGAAATCATTCCCATTGATCTTTTCCCCATCTGACACCGGCCCGGACGTCGGGGCGGTTGCCCCACTATAAGGATTTCAAGGATATGGAAAAGGTCGTTTCGGTCCGGCAACGAAGCCGGCGCGGGAACGCCCTATTTGCCAGCGTCGCGCGAGGCGTCGATCTTTTCGCGCAGGTCCTTGCCGGTGCGGAAGAACGGCACGTGCTTTTCCGGCACGGCGACGGGCTCTCCCGTGCGCGGGTTGCGACCCGCGCGGGCCTGGCGGTGCCGGACGGAAAAAGCCCCGAAACCGCGCAGTTCGACCCGGGCGCCGCGTTCCAGCGTCTGGGTAATGGTTTCCAAGACGACAGCGACCACGCGCTCCATGTCCCGCCGGGTCAGGTGCGGGTTCTCTTCATGGAGCTTGTCGATGAGCTCGGAGCGCAGCATGGGCTGTGTTAACCGCGTCCGGGCGCTCTGCGTCAAGAGACTTTCCTGAAGACGGGCCCACAAAAAAGCCGCGCCCGGAGGTTTCCGGGCGCGGCAGCGTGTCAAATGGTGGGCAGGTGCGGCTTCACACCGCTTCCTGCACCGAGGATCAGTCGTCGCCTTTCAGGGCGGCACCGAGGATGTCGCCGAGCGATGCGCCGGAGTCGGACGAGCCGTACTGAGCGACCGCTTCCTTCTCCTGGCTGATTTCCAGCGCCTTGATGGACAGCTGGTACTGGCGCGTCTTGCGGTCCACGCGGGTGATCATGGCGTCGACCTTGTCGCCCACGGCGAAACGCTCGGGGCGCTGCTCGGAGCGGTCGCGGGACAGATCGCCCTTGCGGATGAAGGCGGACACAGGCGTGTCGTCTTCGCCGAACGTGACGTCCAGACCGGCGGGCTGCACGTTGGTGACCGTGCAGGTCACGACGTTGCCCTTGCCGAAGTTCTTGGCACCGGCCGGCATGGTGTCGCGTTCCAGCTGCTTGAGACCGAGCGAGATACGCTCCTTCTCGACGTCGACCTCGAGGATCTTCGCCTCGACCGTGTCGCCCTTCTTGTAGTCCTTGAGGGCTTCCTCGCCGGACTTCTCCCAGGACAGGTCGGACAGGTGCGCCATGCCGTCAATGTCGTCTTCCAGCCCGATGAACAGGCCGAATTCGGTGACGGATTTGACTTCGCCCGTGATCGTGGAGCCGACCGGGAAGCGTTCGGTGAACGTATCCCACGGATTGCTCTGGACCTGCTTGAGACCGAGCGAGATGCGGCGCTTCTCCTGATCGACGTCCAGGACCTCGACTTCCACTTCCTGGGAGGTGGAGACGATTTTGCCCGGATGGACGTTCTTCTTGGTCCAGGACATTTCGGACACGTGGACGAGGCCTTCGACGCCCTCTTCCAGCTCGATGAACGCACCGTAGTCAGCGATGTTCGTGACGCGGCCCGTGTGGCGGGTGCCCGGCACGTACTTCGCGGCGGCCGCGTTCCACGGATCGTCCTGCAGCTGCTTCATGCCGAGGCTGATGCGCTGGGTTTCCGGGTTGATGCGGATGACCTTGACCTGGACCGTGTCGCCCACATTGAGCACCTGGCTCGGGTGCGAGACGCGACGCCAGCTCATGTCGGTGACGTGCAGCAGGCCGTCGATGCCGCCCAGGTCCACGAACGCGCCGTAATCGGTGATGTTCTTGACCACGCCTTCGCGGACTTCGCCCTCTTGCAGCTGCGCAACCAGCTCGGCGCGCTGTTCGGCGCGGCTCTCTTCGAGGATGGCCCGGCGGGACACGACGATGTTGCCGCGGCTCTTGTCCATCTTGAGGATCTGGAAGGGCTGCTCCGTGCCCATGAGCGGACCGATGTCGCGCACAGGTCGGATATCGACCTGGGAGCCGGGCAAGAAGGCATTGATCCCGCCGAGATCGACGGTGAAGCCGCCTTTGACGCGGCCGACGATCGTGCCTTTGACGGGCTCTTCATCCTCGTAGAACTTGGCCATCTTGACCCAGCTCTCTTCGCGGCGGGCCTTGTCGCGGCTAAGCACGGCCTGGCCGAGCGCGTTCTCGATGCGCTCCAGGAAGACTTCGACCGTGTCGCCGACCTTCAGCTGGTTGTCCGATCCGGGCTCGTAGAATTCACGCAGGTCGACGCGGCCTTCGGTCTTCAGACCGATGTCCACGATCGCGACATCCTTCTCGATGCCGGTGACGATGCCCTCGATCACCTTGCCTTCGCGCATGGGAGAGGCCTCGACCGAGGCTTCGAACATGGCGGCAAAGTCGTCCGTGGACGGGTTGAAATTTTCATCCATCATTGTGTGGGGTTCCAAATAGGGGTTGTGCCGACGAACAGACAAAGGTCCGTGGACTACCCGGTCGTCTCTGACGTCCGGGCGGGTTGATGATCACGAGGGGCAAAAGGGGCGGGCCTTGGAGGGACCCGCGACGAACTCTTACGCTTTCGCGGAAAGCACGGCGTCGATGATCGACACGGCCGCACTGACGGCGTCGTCTATACTCAATTTGGTCGTATCCAGCAAGTGCGCATCCTCAGCGGGCTTCAAGGGCGCGACCGGACGGTGCATGTCGCGGTGGTCGCGTTCGCGCAGCGCGTCGAGCACCCCTTCGGGCGTCACGTCCTCTCCGTAGCCCGCCAGTTCCTCATAGCGCCGCCGGGCGCGGACCTCCGGCTCGGCATCCACGAACAGCTTAGCGTTCGCGCCGGGACAGACCACCGTTCCAATATCGCGCCCGTCGAGTACGGCGCCACCGGCGGCAAAGTCCCGCTGGAATTGCAGCAGCACCTGCCGGACGGCCGGGTGGACGCTGACCTTGGAGGCGGCCGCTCCCATACCGCCGCTCTTGAGCGCAGGATCGCCCAGCGTCGCCGCGTCGATCCGCGCCGCCGCCTCCGCGGCCGCCGCTTCGTCCTCCAGCGATCCGCCATGTGCGAGCAGGTCGCGCGCCACGGCGCGGTAGAGCTTGCCCGTGTCGAGATGCGCCACGCCGTAATGGCTTGCCAGCCGCCTGGCCAACGTACCCTTCCCGGAGGCGAAGGTGCCGTCGATGGCGATGACGAGAGGCTGGTCCATGGCGCGCCCCCTAGGCGAGCGAACGAAGGATGTGAAGATCGCCGCCGGACCTTCGGCGCTGAAACATGGCTTTCAAAACCGGTCTGGTCTTCCCGCTCCGCGCCCGGTAATCGTCCGGCCAACACTTTACTGGAAAGAGACCTGCGAAAATGAGCGATTATCCGACGGGCACGCTGATGTCCGGAAAGCGCGGCCTTGTCATGGGCGTGGCCAACAAGAACTCCATCGCCTGGGCCATCGCCCAGCAGCTCGCCGCGCAAGGCGCGGAACTGGCCTTCACCTACCAGGGCGACAAGCTGAAACGCCGGGTGGAGCCTCTGGCCTCCAGTGTGGGCAGCGATTTCCTGCTGGACTGCGACGTCACCGACGACGAGCAAATGGACGCCGCATTCGCCGCCTTGAAGGACAAGTGGGGCAAGATCGATTTCCTCGTCCACGCCATTGCCTTTGCGGGCCGCGACCAGCTTGAAGGGTCTTTCGTGGAGTCGACCACCCGCGAAGGCTTCAAGTCCGCGCTCGACATTTCGGCGTTCAGCTTCGTGGACGCCGCGCGGCGAGCCTCCGAAATGATGAACGAAGGCGGCTCCATGGTGACGCTGACCTATCTGGGTTCCGAGCGGGTCGTGCCGAACTACAACGTCATGGGCGTGGCCAAGGCGGCCCTGGAAGCCTCCACGCGCTACATCGCGGCCGACCTCGGCCCGCGCGGCATCCGCGTCAACGCCATCAGTGCCGGACCGATCAAGACGCTGGCTGCCGCCGGCATCGGATCGGGCCGCCACATGTTCCGCTTCAATAAGGCCGCCAGCGCCCTGCAGGACAATACGGACCCGAAAGGCGTGGCGGGCGCAGCGCTCTATCTCCTGTCGGACCTCGGCCTGTCCTGCACCGGCGAAGTCCACCATGTGGACGGCGGCTTCCACGCCATCGGCATGCCGCAGGAAGCGCCTCTGCGCGAAAGCCTGGAGAGCTAGGCTTGCATCTGCCCTGAATGGGCGTCGCGGCCGCCGCGGCGCCACCAGAGCCAGACGAAGCCGACCGTGAGGAGAAGCGCCAGAACCCCGCGCCCGCAAGTCGGTCCCATGCGTAGCCGCGCCAGCCCAGCTCTTCGGACAGGGTCAGCACGCTGTTGATCAGCGGCCCCAGGACCAGAGCGCTGCCGGCGAGCACCCAGGGCATCCATGGCATGGCCATGAGTTCAAGGTTCGCGCGCCGCGCCGCGGGGCTGATGCGGTCCTCCGGCAACGCTTCGACCGCGGCAATGGTCGCCGCGATGGGATCGCCCAACGCGTAGCCCGGCACCATCAGCGTGAAGAGCAGAGCCCCGACGAGAACCAGGATCGCGCCGACCCACGCTGCAGGCATATGCCGCCATGCCGGAGCCTTCAGCCCCAGCGCAACCATCCGCCTGCCGCGCTCGAAGCGCCAGACGCAAACCAGCGCCCCGACCATCGGCCCCGACATGTAGAGCAATAGGACCGGCATCAGCGCGGAACCCAGTGCGGCGAAACCTCCCGACAGGTGAATACCCAGCGCGACAGCCCAGGAAAACCAAAAAGAGACAAGGGTATAGAGGATCAAACGCCGATCGTTCATTTTCTCCATTTATCTCCACCTTGACAAATTGTCGCACCCTGATGCGTTACCGTTCCTCGCATGCTAACAGGCGGCTCGGCGTTCCCGGCCTATCACGGAAACGCCTCCGACCGAACGACCCACCCAGACGTCCCTCAAGAAGGACCCGCGCCATGACAGACCGCATGCTTCAGTTCGTGTCTCGCGAGCGCGAAATGCCTGAAAAGCGCGATGCGCAGGAGCGGCGCGACGACTTCCTGGAAATCTACGGCGACTTCATCGACGAAAAAGCCGAAGAACAGGCTGCGCGCTGCTCGCAGTGCGGCGTGCCCTTCTGCCAAAACCATTGCCCGCTTCAGAACAACATTCCCGACTGGCTGCGCCTGACGGCAGAGGGCCGCGTGCGCGAGGCGTGGGAGATCAGCGACGCCACCAACAACATGCCGGAGATCTGCGGGCGCATCTGCCCGCAGGACCGGCTCTGCGAAGGCTCCTGCGTCATCGAACAGTCCGGCCATGGCACGGTCACCATCGGTGCGGTGGAACGCTATCTGACCGACACGGCTTGGGACGAGGGCTGGATCGAGCCGATCCGGCCGTGCCGCGAGCGCGCGGCCAGCGTGGGCATCATCGGCGCGGGCCCGGCCGGTCTGGCTGCGGCCGAACAGTTGCGCCTGCAGGGCTGGCAGGTCACGGTCTATGACCGGCACGACCGCGCGGGCGGCCTGCTGATCTACGGCATTCCCAATTTCAAGCTGGAGAAGGAGATCGTGGAACGCCGTACCCGGCGTCTCGAAGAGGGCGGGATCCGGTTCGTGCTGAATTGCGATGTCGGCACGGATGTCAGCTTCGAGAAGCTTCGCGAAAAGCACCAGGCGATCCTGATCGCGACCGGCGTCTACAAGGCGCGCGACCTGTCCGTGCCCGGCGCGGGCGCAGGCGGCGTAAGGCCGGCGCTGGACTTCCTGATCGACAGCAACCGTCGCGGACTGGGCGACCGGGTGGAGTCCGAGACGGCCGAGGGCAAGGATGTCGTTGTGATCGGCGGCGGCGACACGGCCATGGATTGCGTCCGCACGGCCGTCCGCCAGGGCGCAGCCTCTGTCACCTGCCTCTACCGCCGCGACCATGCCAATATGCCCGGTTCGCGCCGAGAAACGGCCAATGCGCAGGAAGAGGGCGTGCGCTTCGAATGGCTGGCCAGCCCCAAGGCGGTCCATGACATGGGCGGTCACGCCTCGGCCGTGCGGGCCGACCGGATGCGCCTGGGTCCCAAGGACGCCTCGGGCCGCCAGGTCCCGGAGGCCGTTCCCGGCGCGGAGTTCGACGTGCCCGCGACCCTCGTCATCAAGGCGCTGGGTTTCACGCCCGAGAACCTGGGCGACCTGTCCGAGGACCTCACCACGACCCGCTGGGGCACGGTGCGGGTCAATCCGCTGACGTTCGAAACCAACCTGCCGGGCGTCTATGCGGCCGGGGACATAGTGCGCGGCGCGAGCCTCGTCGTCTGGGCCATCCGGGAAGGCCGAGACGCGGCCGCCGCCATGCACACCTATCTGCGCGCCTTGGAGCGGGCCGAGATGCGCGAGGCGGCGGAGTGAACGCCCTAATCCAGACCGACCCGATCCGCCAAGGTCGGTGCCTGTGCGGGGCCGTGCGCTTTGCCGCGCATGGCCAACCGCACGAGATCGACGCCTGCCATTGTTCCATGTGCCGTCGGCAGACGGGTGGGGGTCCCTACTATGCGGCGCAGTTCAAGGGAGGCATCACCTTCGAAGCGGACGAGACGCTCCGCTGGTATAAAGGCTCCGACACGGGCGAGCGCGGCTTCTGCACCGTGTGCGGCTCCACCATCGCCTGGCGGATGCAGGCCATACCCGACATGATCGGCGTGAGCCTCGGCACACTGGACGACACGAACGGTCTGGCCCTTGAAGCGCACATCTTCACCGACAGCGCGCCCGACTATTACCCCCTTCCGACCGATGCGCCCCATAAGACGGGCGAACAGGTCATTTCGGAATTCATGCAACGCCTGCAGGAGATTGCGCCATGACGAACTGGCTCGACGACTACTCCGCCAAGCGCGACGCCCTGATCGGCGCCAACGCCTACGATCCCGCCCACGAGAAATCCTCCTGCGGCGTCGGCCTCGTCGCCTCCATCGACGGGCAGCCGCGCCGCGACGTCGTGGAAAAGAGCATCCAGGCGCTGAAGAATGTCTGGCACCGGGGCGCAGTGGATGCGGACGGCAAGACGGGCGACGGGGCAGGCATCCGGCTCGACATCCCGCAGGCCTTCTTCCGCGCGCAGGTCGAGGAAACCGGCCACAAGCCGAGCACGGCCAAGATCGCCGTGGGCATGATCTTCCTGCCTCGCCTCGACATGGGCGCGCAGGAAGCGGCCCGCACCATCGTGGAGAGCGAGCTGATCCGCGAGGGCTTCTATATATATGGCTGGCGGCAGGTCCCGATCGACATCGACGTGATCGGCGACAAGGCCAAGGCGACCCGGCCCGAAATCGAGCAGGTGCTGTTCCGCGATCCGCAGGGCCGCAAGGGCAATGCGCTCGAAAGGGAATTGTTCGTCATCCGCCGCCGCATCGAAAAGCGCGTCATCGCCGAGCAGATCCCGAGCTTCTACGTCTGCTCTCTTTCGGTTCAGACGATCATCTACAAGGGCATGTTCCTGGCTCAGGACATCGACAATTTCTATCCCGACCTGCGCGACGACCGATTCACATCCCGCGCCGCCATCTACCACCAGCGCTTCTCGACCAACACCTTCCCGAGCTGGCAGCTGGCCCAGCCCTTCCGGATGCTGGCCCACAACGGCGAGATCAACACGGTCAAGGCCAACATCAATTTCATGAAGAACCATGAAATCAAGATGGCGTCCTCCGCCTTCAAGGAACGCGCCGAAGACGTGAAGCCGATCATCCAGAAGGGCAGCTCCGACTCGGCCGCGCTGGATGCGGTGTTCGAGCTGCTGGTGCGCGCGGGCCGCTCCGCGCCCATGGCCAAGACATTGCTGATCCCCGAAGCCTATTCCAAGCGCGGCGACCTGATGCCGGAGAGCTGGCGCTCGCTCTACGCCTATTGCAATGCCGTTATGGAGCCGTGGGACGGCCCCGCCGCCATCGCCGCCTATGACGGGCGCTGGGCGATGGCGGGTCTGGACCGCAACGGATTGCGACCCCTGCGCTACGCCATCAGTTCCGACGGCATCCTCGCCGTGGGATCGGAAACGGGCATGTGCCCGATGGACGAAGGCGACATCGTCCGGCGCGGCGCCATCCGTCCGGGCCGCATGATCGCCGTCGATCTGGATGCGGGACGGTTCTACACCTCCAACGAGATCATCACCGAGCTGGCCGAAAAGCGTCCCTACGCCAAATGGCTGAAGAAGGTGGTGGATCTCGACGAGACGCTCGCCGGACCGGAACCGGACCCCGAGCTGTCCGGCGAAACGCTGGTCCGCCGCCAGGTCTCCTGCGGGCAGACGCTGGAGGACATGGAGATGATCCTCTCGCCCATGGCCGAAGCCGCCAAGGAATCGGTCGGATCGATGGGCGACGACACGCCACTGGCCGTGCTCAGCGACTTCTACCGCCCGCTGTCGCACTTCTTCCGTCAGAACTTCAGCCAGGTCACCAACCCGCCCATCGACCCCTTGCGCGAAACCCGCGTCATGGGCCTGAAGACGCGCTTCCGGAATCTGCGCAACATTCTGGAGGAATCGGGAAGCCAGACGCGCGAGATGCTCGTGCTGGACAGTCCGGTCATGACAAACGGCATGTATCAGCGCTTCGCCCGGATGATGGGCGAGCGCGTCCAGGAGATAGACTGCACCTTCCCCGTGCCCGCCCCCGATGCCCTGCCCGGCCGCGGGCTGGTCACGGCCCTGTCCCGCATCCGCGAAACCGCGGAAGCCGCCGTGCGGGGCGGAGCGGACAGCCTCGTCCTGTCCGACATGGCGGTGGACGAAGACCGCGCGGCCGTGCCGATGATTCTGGCTACGGCGGCCGTGCAGCAACACCTGAAAGCCAAGGGCCTGCGCTCTTCCTGCTCCATCATCGTTCGGTCCGCCGAATGTCTCGACACCCACTATTTCGCCGTGCTGATCGGCACGGGGGCGACCGCCGTGAACGCCTACATGGCGCAGGCGTCGGTTCAGGACCGCGTCCGGCGCGGCTTGATCGGACTGACGGACGACGAGGCCGTGTCGCGCTACAAATACGCCATCGAAGGCGGTCTTCTGAAGATCATCTCGAAGATGGGTATCAGCGTCATCAGCTCCTATCGCGGCGGCCTGAACTTCGAGGCGCTCGGCCTGTCGCGCGCGCTGGTCGGCGAATTCTTCCCCGGCATGACGTCGCGCATCAGCGGGATCGGCCTGGCGGGACTGGAGACCAAGCTGCTGGCCGTGCACGAAATGGCCTACGAGTCCGCCGTTGTGCGCCTGCCGGTCGGAGGGCTCTACAAGGTCCGCGCGAAAGGCGAACGCCACGCCTACAAGGCCGACATGATCCACATGCTCCAGGAGGCGGTGGGCCGGGAGGATTACGAGCTCTACCGCCGCTACGCGGACGGGGTGAACGGCGTCACGGACTCCGGGCAAGGCCCGATTCAGGTGCGCGACCTGCTCGACATCAAACCGCTGGGCGAACCCGTCCCCCTGTCGAAGGTGCAGAGCGTCAACGAGATTCGGCGGCGCTTCTGCACGCCGGGCATGAGCCTCGGCGCGCTGTCGCCCGAAGCGCACGGCACGTTGAACATCGCCATGAACCGTATCGGGGCCAAGTCGGTTTCCGGCGAAGGCGGGGAGGATCGGGCGCGCTACCATCCGCTGCCCAATGGCGACAATCCCAACAGCGCGGTCAAGCAGATCGCCTCAGGCCGTTTCGGGGTCACGGCTGAATATCTGAACCAGTGCCGCGAGATCGAGATCAAGGTCGCGCAAGGCGCCAAGCCCGGCGAAGGCGGGCAACTGCCCGGCTTCAAGGTCACCGAACTGATCGCCAAGTTCCGCAATGCCACGCCCGGCGTGACGCTGATCAGCCCTCCGCCGCATCACGACATCTACTCCATCGAGGATCTGGCGCAGCTGATCTACGACCTGAAGCAGATCAATCCGGTCGCGCGCGTCTGCGTGAAGCTGGTCGCGAGCAGCGGGGTCGGCACTATCGCGGCCGGCGTGGCCAAGGCCAAGGCCGACACCATCCTGATCGCGGGCCACAATGGCGGTACGGGGGCCTCGCCCAACACCTCGCTGAAATATGCGGGCATTCCGTGGGAGCTCGGCCTGTCTGAAGCGCATCAGGTGCTGAAGCTCAACAATCTGCGCAATGCCATCACGCTGAGGACGGATGGCGGGCTGAAGACCGGCCGCGACATCGTCATCGCGGCCATGCTGGGCGCGGAAGAATATGGTATCGGGACGCTGTCGCTCGTCGCGATGGGATGCATCATGGTGCGCCAGTGCCACAGCAACACCTGCCCTGTGGGCGTCTGCGTCCAGGATCCCGCCCTGCGCGAGAAATTCACCGGAACGCCGGAGAAGGTCATCAACCTGATGACCTTCATCGCGGAGGAAGTGCGAGAGATCCTGGCACAGCTCGGCGCCGAGCGACTGGAAGACATCATCGGCCGGACCGACCTGCTCGCGCAGGTCAGCCGGGGTTCGGAAAATCTCGACGATCTGGATCTCAACCCGATCCTCGCCAAGGTGGACAACGAGCCGATCCGGGATGCGCGGCGCGAGCGCGTCGACGTGCCGGACACGCTGGACATCCAGATCGTGGCCGACGCCCGCCAGCTCTTCGAGCGGGGCGAGAAGACCCACCTTACCTACGCCGTGCAGAACACGCACCGCGCCGTGGGAACGCGCGCCTCGCACCATATCTACAAGCATTTCGGCGCGGACGGCGCACCGGACGGGCAGTTGACCGTGCGGCTGCGCGGCTCGGCCGGGCAGAGCCTCGGCGCGTTCGGGATCGGCGGGCTTCGTCTCGTGGTGGACGGCGATGCCAACGACTATGTCGGCAAGGGCCTGTCCGGGGCCCAGATCGTGGTCGCCCCGCAGGGCCGCACCCCGATCGTGCCGCACCGCAGCGCCATCATCGGCAATACATGCCTATATGGCGCGACGGCAGGTTCGCTCATGGCGGCGGGCCGGGCGGGCGAACGCTTCGCCGTGCGCAATTCGGGTGCGACGGCCGTTGTAGAAGGGCTGGGCACCAATGGCTGCGAATACATGACGGGCGGAACCGTTGTGGTGCTCGGCAGTGTCGGCGACAATTTCGGCGCGGGCATGACCGGCGGCATGGCCTATGTGTTCGACGAGGACGGGGACTTCGAAACCGCCGTCAATCCGGACAGCGTCGTGTGGCAACGCCTGTCGTCCGAGCATTACGAAGCACAGCTGAAGGACCTCGTGCGGGAGCATGCCGCCGCGACCGGGTCGGAGTTCTCCCAGACCCTCCTAGCCGAATGGGACCACCAGCGCGGGCGTTTCTGGCAGATCATCCCCAAGGAGATGATCCGTCGGCTGGACATTCCCGTCGGAGAAGCCGCCGAGTAAACTTGGCCAGGTAAGAGCGTCAGTCCGCCGCCGCCCTGGCGGTGGGGAGCCGGTCGCCCGTGCGGTCTTGCGCATGAGGGTCTGGTGCAGGGCGCTTTCTATGGTCGCACCGGAACATGGCCCCGACAAGGCTTCGGAGCTTCAAGCCGGACAGGCTTCCTCGTTCTTGTCGCTCGGACTGCGTTTCGGATGCCGCGACGCGCCGAGATTCCGATCCAGCGTCGTCGGATGCCAAGCATAGGGTCGAAGGATCGGGTCTTTATCGCTCAGCCCATGACCCACCGGGCCGTTCAGATCAGTCCCAGAAGAAAGCCACCAGGAGCATGAACAGGACGGCCCAAACCACGAGTCCGTTCGCCCCGACCTTGCTCTTGCGCGGCGCATTGGCCCGCGACGCACGCCTTTTCTTGCGGCGTTTGCCCTTGGACCTCGCGACCGCATCCGGCTCCGTCTCACGGACAGCTCGCTCCAGCGCTTCCAGCCGCTCCCGGTCTTCACGGCTCAATGCATCCCGAGCCGCCTTGCGGCTCTCTTTCGTAGCGGGCGGAATATAATCGGCCAGCGTGACGGGCTTGTCCTTGTCTCCCTCGCTCATGCGGCTCTCCGTCGTGACGTCTATGTGCGGTTTATAACCCATCGGGAGACGATAGCCACGCTTTCGAACGACGGCATGCCGTAGGAGGCAGGCTTCAGTTAATGACTGGGAAATGGGAAGGCCGTGGTGGTGGGCGATACTGGGATTGAACCAGTGACCCCTACAATGTCAATGTAGTGCTCTCCCGCTGAGCTAATCGCCCCACGCACGGATGCTTCGAAACGTCCCTGGGGACGTCTGGAAGGCCGTGCCTATAGTCGGGCGGTTCGCGGGTGGCAAGAGGGGGATTTCAGTCTCCGCCGTTGATCCGCGAACCGGGATCGACAGAGGCCGGGGATGCGCTTGCAGGGGGCAGGAGGCGCGCGTAAGCGACAGCCCATGACGGCGCGCCTGACAGTCCGGACCCTTGTTTCCGCGGCGGTTCTTCTGACCGGCGGCGCGGCCAATGCCGCCAACCCTCTGACACCGGAGGAAGCGCAGGTCTGCCGGTCCCTGTCCCATTGCCTGTCGATCGTGGACAATCATCCCCATGACAGTTTCGACTATCAGGTCCTGGCCGCGGAATTCCGCCGGTTCGGTCCCAAGGGGCGGGACGCTCTGATCCGCCGGATCGCAGGTGCCGGAGATGAGGGCGGGGA
>JBARXH010000068.1:0-12715 GCA_049647245.1 Litorimonas sp. | reverse complement strand
GCCCGGGCCTCCGCCCCGTCCGGAAAGGCCAGCGCTTGGGCCGCTTCGGCCGCGCGGGCCTCGCGGCGGGCGAGCAGGGCGGCGAGGCTCAGCCCCATCTCCTGCATGCGGTCGTCCTGGCGGTCGCTCCAGTCCTGCGAGCCGATGGGATCGAGCCGGTTCTTTGGCAGGCTGGCCCCGTAGCCCCAGATCCGGACCGCGTCGGACAGCGGCACGCCCAGCCTGTCGCCGCCCCGGAAGCGCAGCTCCACCGTGTCGACCGCGCCGTCCGACAGCTCCACACGCTTGTGCGGCCCGAGGCGGCAGAGCCCGTAATCGAGATGCACCACCGTTTCCCCGCGCCGCGGCGGACGCGGCTGCAGGTCGGCAGGCAGGGGGGAGGTCGGCATGGCGGCTTTCGAGCGAGAAGCAGAGCGGCCCCGTGGAACGGATCGCGGACGCAGCCGGTTCCTTTACCCGGGAGGGCAGCGGCGCTTTTGGGGCAAGACATGCCGCCCCCGCCTACGCTAGACGCCCATACGATCCACCCGCCGTTCCATCCGCGAGACACACATGCCCACCACGCCCTATCCCACACTGCAATTCGGACACTCGGAAACCACCGAAGCCATCCGCGAAACGGTCCATCAGTTCGCGCAAGGCAAGATCGCGCCGATCGCGGCCGAAGTGGACGCCTCCAACCAGTTCCCGCGCGAGCTGTGGGAGCCGATGGGTGAGCTGGGCCTGCACGGCATCACGGTCGCGGAAGACAATGGCGGGTTGGGGCTCGGCTATCTGGAGCACACCATCGCCATCGAGGAAGTGAGCCGGGCGTCTGCCTCCATCGGCCTGTCCTACGGCGCGCACAGCAATCTCTGCATCAACCAGATCGAGCGCTGGGGGAATGCGGAGCAGAAGGAGAAATACCTGCCCAGGCTGGTCTCCGGCGAGCATCTCGGCAGCCTCGCCATGAGCGAGTCCGGCGCCGGGTCCGACGTCATGTCGATGCGGCTGAAGGCGGAGAGCGCGCAAGGCGGCTACCTGCTGAACGGCACCAAGATGTGGATCACCAACTCGCCCACCGCTGACACGCTGCTCGTCTAGGCCAAGACCGATCCGGATGCGGGCAGCAAGTCCGTGTCGGCTTTCCTGATCGAAAAGGGGTTCGAGGGTTTTTCCGTTGCGCAGAAGCTCGACAAGCTCGGCATGCGCGGCTCCGACACGGCGGAGCTGGTGTTCGAGGACTGTTTCGTGCCGGAAGACAATCTGGTCGGCGAGGTCGGCCAAGGCGCGGCCATCCTGATGAGCGGCCTCGACTATGAGCGCGTGGTTCTGAGCGCCGTCTCCATCGGCATCATGCAGGCCTGCCTCGATGTGGTCGTGCCGTACGTCCACGAGCGCAAACAGTTCGGCAAATCCATCGGCGAATTCCAGCTGGTCCAGGGCAAGCTGGCCGACATGTACGTCTCGCTTTCCACCGCGCGTGCCTATTCCTACGCCGTCGCCGCCGCCTGCGACCGGGGCGAGACGACCCGCAAGGACGCCGCCGGCTGCATCCTCTACGCGGCCGAGAAAGCCACCCAGATGGCGCTCGACGCGATCCAGATCCTGGGCGGGAACGGCTACATCAACGACTACCCCACGGGCCGCCTGCTGCGCGACGCCAAGCTGATGGAAATCGGCGCGGGCACAAGCGAGATCCGCCGCTGGCTGATCGGGCGGGAGCTGTTCGGGGAAACCGCATAACGTGTCATCCCGGCCAAGCGCGAAGCGCGCAGAGCCGGGACCTGACGTCATGGAACTCTCTCGACCGTGTGGATGTACGCTGGGTCCCGGCTCTGCGCTCACTGCGTTCGCTGCGGCCGGGATGACAAAGGTATAGAATGACCGGAACGATCTTCGACCGCCTGCCTGCTCCGCCCGCCGCGGAAACGCTGGGGTGGGAGCTGATCGCGGTCGATCCGGAAGCGGGCACGATCGAACTGGCTTTTGACGCCAAACCCGCCTTCTGCAATCCGATGGGCCATGTGCAGGGCGGCTTTCTCGCCGCCATGCTGGACGACACGGTCGGCCCGGCCCTGTTCGCCATGACGGACGGCCGGCGCTTCGGATCCACCATCGACCTGCACGTGCATTACCTGCGCGCCGTGAAGTCCGGCCGCGTGACGACCCGGGGCCGCGTTGTGAAACTGGGATCGCGCATCGCCTTCATGGAAGGCGAGTTGTTCGATGCGGACGGCCGTCTGGCCGCCAAAGCGACGGCGAGTGCGTCCCTGTCGGACGTTTAGCCCCCCGCCAGCGCGGCCTTAACGACGGCAGATGTCGGCGATGTAGTGAGTGCCGAAGAACCACGCGTGGAGCTTTCGAACCTTGCGCGAGCAGCAATGGGCCGCCCCTTCGCGTGGGGCAAGGGTCGCGCCTTCGGGCGCACAATACTTGTCGTGATCCACCTCCCCGTCATAGTCCAGCACTCGCGGGTCGGCGACGACACGCCAGCTATAGACCTGACCGATCGTGTGCGCGACCGCATGGTCCCATTCCGCCTGGCAGACAGGGTCGCTTTGGGAGCCCCCGCACATGATGCCTTCGGGATGGTCCGCGCAGCATTCGTCATGCGCCCAGCTGCCCGTATTGACCATGCAGCTCACCTCGTTGCGTCGATAGCCGGGAAGACAGCTCGACCGCTCTTCGGCGAACACCCCCGAGGTCAAAAGCGCGCAACCCTGGCCCACGGCACCGAAACATTGCTCGCCTTTGACGGAGTCTTCCTCGCGTTCGGCTTCGGCCACCGCTTCGGCTTCCTTGCGGCGCCATTCGCGCTCCGCCTCCTCGCGCTTGCGGCGGCGGTCCGCTTCGCGTTCGCGCTGTATCTCCTCGGCCCGCGCGACAACGGCAGCCATGAGCTGTTTCAGGAACTCTTCGGCACGCTCGCGCTCTTTGCGCTTGCGCTGAGCCTCGGCGACGGCCTCGAACACCTCCCCATGGATGACCCGCTCGATCCCAGCCTCCCGGTAGGCCTGCAAACTCTCGGACTCCATGAGTTCGACTGCGCGCATCAGGGTTTGCGGATCGGCGAGACGGGCGGCGCGTTCCTTGCTCTTTCCGTCCATCCAGCTCATCGTTTCGACTTGGCGACGCAAGCCGTCGTGGAAACGCGCCGTAGACTCTTTCATATTCACCGCACGGTCGGCATCGCATTCGGTTCCGAACCGCTCCGCTCTGCTCATATCAACCGTGATCTGACTCGTGCCGGGTTCGGGCCGGACCGTGACGCTGCCGCTCGAACCTGTCACGATAACGGTGAGTGCCTCGCGCGGGACAATGCGTCCGTGGGCAGGCAGGGTGACGGCCGCATTGCGCATTTCAGTCACGAAACCGCCCAGGACGCGCTCCGTCTTCAACGAGCCGACGCAGACCGCGAACGGCCCGTCGCCGCCTTCAATTCCAAGCTCGACATATTGGTTCGCATGCGCGGGTCCCGCAAACATTGCGGTGCATCCCGCCATCACCGCCAGCCTTTTGAACAGGGTCCGCATCGTCACCTCACAGCATCCGCCGGACCAAATCCGGTCTTTGAGCCAGAGTTGTGCGGCCATTCCAGCGGCCTGACATGCGTCAAATTACGTATGAGCGTCCCGGCAGGCCATGTACGCGACCTCCAGCCGAAACGGGCCGTCGATCCCGTCCGCCAGGATGATACCGATCTCGCGCGCATCCGCAGGATCGAAGGGGGCAGCGCGGACGGTGCGGCCGAAAACGGACGTGTCCATCGCGTCGAACGGCACGGTGACCTCGGCCCAATCTCCGGGCGAGGTCTGCGGGATCGGCGTCTGATAGGAGACAGACCGGCCGCGCCAGCGCTCGGACGTGCGGAACGTCATCTTGTAGGCCCGCCCGTCGGACCGCACCCGCAGGCGCAATCCTTCCGTATCTGATAGCGCCCCGGGCGCGAGACCCGCGCGCAGGGAGGAGAACCCGCCGCCATTCGTGTTGATCGTGCCTGCGAACACCATGGCCCCGTTCCCCTTCTCGCCTTCGTGGAAGCGCGTGCCTTGCGACAGGCCGCCCATCACGCCGTCGTTGACGATGCGCCACGGCTCCAGCGAGGCGGGATCGGAAAAGTCGGCGCTCAGGCGGCAGGTCGGCGTGGCGGTCTGCGATTCGATGTCTGTCTTCGGATCAGTGTCTGTTTGCGTCGTTTCGGTCATGCGGTTTTCCGGGCGGATTTCGGTCGCGTCCGCCGCCGTGCAGGCCGACAGCAGGATAACGGCGATAGCTGTGATGCGGATCATGCCCGACCAATGGCCGGGCCGCGCGTCCGTTCCCGTCTCACGCATGGGTCACGATGTCCGAAAGGTCCGGACGGGCGCGCGGACTGCTCGGCTGGGTGGGCGTGCCGAGATAGATGAAGCCGGCCACCTGCTCGCCGTCCCGAAGCCCCATATGGGCGTGGATGCGCGGGTCGTAGGCATACCATTCCGTCAGCCACTGCGCCCCGAAGCCCGACGCCTGTGCGGCGAGGCAAAGCTTCAGGCAGACCGCGCCCGCGCTCATCTGCTGCTCCCACACCGGCGTGCCGCGCACGCAATCGACCGGGGCGCTGACGACCGAGATCACGACGGGCGCGCGCAGGAAACGGGCCGCCTCGAAGGCGTGGCGGTCCTCCGGATGGTCGGGATTGTCCGCGCGGTAGGCGTCCGCGATGGCCTGGCCGAACGTCTCGCGCGCCGCGCCGCGGTAAACGGTCAGCCGCCAGGGAGAGAGCTTGCGGTGGTCGGGCACGCGCGTGCCGATACGCAGGATGGCGTCGAGTTCTTCGTCGCTCGGCCCCGGACCGCCCATCGCCTTGGCGAGATTGCTGCGGCGGTTGGCGAGGAAATCGAGCACGGCGTCATTGCGGGCCGGGAAGGGAAAGGGACTCGGCATGTCCGTCATGGAGGGCTCCTGCACTGGACGTGACGCCCGGCACACGCCAAGGCGGGCCTTGATACGTGGGACGCGCGCGGAAGGGCTGCAAGATGACGGACATCGAAACGAAACTCGCCGAACTGGGCCTCGCCCTGCCCGAGCCCATGGCGCCGGTCGCCAACTACGTGCCCTACGTGGTCAGCGGACACCTCGTCTTCGTGTCGGGGCAGATCAGCAAGGTGGGCGACAACATCGTGCGCGGCCGTCTGGGCGAAGGGCTGAGCGTCGAGGAAGGGGCGCGCGGCGCGCGGCTCTGCGGGCTCAACATCGTCGCGCAGCTCAAGGCGGCCTGCGGCGGGGACCTTTCGCGCGTGCGGCGCATCGTGAAGCTGGGCGGCTTCGTCCAGGCCATGCCGGAGGCCACGGGCCCGGCCGTCCCGCAGGTGATCAATGGCTGTTCGGACCTGATGGTCGCCCTGTTCGGCGACGCAGGACGCCATGCCCGCTTCGCCGTCGGCGCGCCGAGCCTGCCGCTGGACGTGGCCGTGGAGATCGACTGCGTAGCGGAAATCGACGTTTAGGCCGTTTCATTCCGGTTTTGCGGAACCTTTCGGCATGACCGCGCCTTGATTTATCGTGGCCGTGCCGCGATATAGCGCGCTCTTTCCCGAACCAGCAGAAAAGACCCTCATCCTATGAGCATACCCGGTCAGACATTCAACGACCGCCTCCAAGCGCAGAAAGAGGCGAAGCTCGCCATGCTCAAGCGCGCCCAGGAGAAGCAACTCGACCCGGCCGAAAAGCAGCGCCTGTTGGACGAACGCGCCGCCCGCAATGCCGCCCGCGAAGAACGCGAGAAGCAGCGCGCCGCAGAGAAGAGCGCCAAGATCGAACAGGAAAAGGCCGAAAAGGCCGAACGCGAGCGCAAGAAGAAGCTCGCCGACGAAGCCCGCAAGAAGGCCAAGGAAGAACTGGCCAAACAGCAGAAGGCCGCCCGCGACGCCAAATACGCGGCCCGCAAGGCACGGAAGAAACGCTGAGCGTTTCAATTTTCGGTCCGGTGGATCGAAAATAGCGAAGCGCCGAACGGCTATGCCGTTCGGATCCCGCCACCTTTGACAACGTCAAAGAAAAAGCCCGCCTTCTTGGCGGGCTTTTTAGTTCTCGACTCAAGTCCCTAACTCCCGGTGACTTCGTCGCTCTGACCATAGAGGTGAGGCACCACGACAATGCGCCCCCACTCGAAATGAGGATTAGGGGCTTTTTCTGCGTCTTTTGATGCCGATGATGGCGAGTGTGACGAGAACGGCCATGACGGCCCAGGCAACCGCGATCGCTATGCTCAGGGGAAGGATCGTCGACAATAAAGAGGGCCCGGTGCCTGTCACCAATTCCATATAGAGCGTGTACATGATCAGGGTCAGTTCCAGGGCCCCGACGCCCCAGAAGAAAACTGGATGGAACACATCGGTGAACCGGGATTCGAAAGCTTTCGGGTCCTTCATGCGAACAGGAGTATCCCGAGCCATCAAGCCAAGGCAAGGCCGGCCGGATGATGCAGCCAGGCCGTTTCGGTTAGGAGTTGGGTCCCGATCCCTGCGACAGGACACAAAGCCGACATTGTCAGTTTCTCGGCCCGGGACTTTCAGGCTTCAGCGGAAAGCCCCGCTCACCCCACCTTCCGCACGAACACGGCCCCGGCCGAGTATCCCGCGCCGAACGAGCAGATCAGGCCCGTTTCGCCCGCTTCGAAATCATCCGAATGCTTGTGGAAGGCGATGATGGAGCCGGCGGACGAGGTGTTGGCGTATTCGTCGAGCACGACCGGGGCCTGTTCGGTCTCCACATCCTTGCCGAGGACCTTCTTGGCGATCAGCACATTCATGTTCAGATTGGCCTGGTGCAGCCACAGGCGCTTGAGGCTGTTCGGGTCGAGGCCGAGCGCTTGCGCTTCCGTGCTTATGAGACGGGCCACCATGGGCACGACTTCCTTGAACACGCTGCGCCCGTTCTGGACGAACAGCTTGTCGGTCAGGCCCTTGCGGCCGCGCTCGCCGTGGAAGCCGTCATCCTCGGGCGCGGTGTGGTTGAGGAAGCCGAAATTGTTGCGGATGTTGTTGGAAAACTGCGTGACCAGCTTGGCGCCGATGATCTCCCAGTGGCTGGCGGGGGCGACGTCCTCGCGCTCCACCAGGATAGCGGTGGCGACGTCGCCGAAGATGAAGTGGCTGTCGCGGTCGCGGAAGTTCAGGTGCGCGGTGCAGATCTCCGGGTTGAGCACCAGCACGCTCTTCGCCTGCCCGCCATAGATCAGGCCCCGGGCGGCTTCGAGCCCGAAGGTGGCGGAGGAGCAGGCGACGTTTATGTCGAAGCCGAAGCCCTCCACGCCCAGCAGGTCCTGCACTTCGACCGCCACGGCCGGGTAGCCGCGCTGCAGGTTGCTGCATGCCACGATGACCGCATCCACGTCGGCCGCCGTCCTGCCCGCGCGCGCGAGCGCGTCTTCGGCCGCCTTCACCGCCATTTCCGCCAGCACGGACGGGGCCTCGTTGGGCCGGGCCGGGATGCGCGGGGCCATGATCTCGGGGTCGAGGATCGGATCCTTGGACAGCACGAAGCGGCTCTTGATGCCCGAGGCCTTCTCGATGAACTCGGCGGAGCTGTGCGCCAGCGCCTCCTTGGTGCCCGCCTCGATCTCGTCCGCGTTGCGGTCGTTCCACAGATCGACATAGGCGTTGAACGCCTCGACCAGTTCTTCGTTGGAAATGCTGTCCTGCGGCGTCCAGAGGCCGGTGGAGGAGATGACGGCTTTCACGGGTGTATCCCTTTATCGTTTCCGGCCCGTCTAGCGGTCCGGGCGCGTCCGTCAAAGCCTAGATCATGCGCGCGTCGCGGCAGGCTTCGAACTCCGGGCAGCCGAATTCGTGGTCGTTGACCATGCCGACGGCCTGCATGAAGGCGTAGACGATGACCGGACCGACGAACTTGAAGCCGCGGCGCTTCAGATCCCTGGCCAGAGCCTCAGATTGGGGCGATTTGACGGGCGCATCGGAAAACCGCTCCCAGCCGTTCACGATGGGCGTGCCGCCCACGAAGCCCCAGAGATAGTCCGAGAAGTCGGTCCCCGCCTCGCGCATGTCGAGATAGGCGCGCGCATTGCCGATGGTCGCGTCGATCTTGGCCTTCGAGCGGATGATGCCGGGATCGCTGAGCAGCCGCGCGCGGTCTGCATCCGTGTAATGCGCGACCACGTCCGGGTCGAAGCCGTCATAGGCGCGGAGCATGTCGTCCCGCTTGCGCAGGATGGTAATCCAAGAAAGGCCAGCTTGCTGCCCGTCCTGAATCAGCTTGGAGAACAGCGCCTTTGGGTCGCGGATGGGCCGCCCCCATTCCGTGTCGTGGTACCAGCAATAGAGCCGGTCGTCCGGCGGAACCCAGCCGCAGCGTCGTCGGTCGGGATCGTGCTCGTAGCCCTCCGCGACCTGCGTGATCACAATATCTTCTCCATGCCGATATTGCAGCGCGCATAGGTCGGGTGCGAGCCTTCATGGTTCACCGTCCAGCCATTGCGCGCGTAGAGGCGCAGCGCGGCGGCGTTCTTGGTGTTGGAGAGCAGGAAGATGCTGGACAAGCCGAGCGCGTCCTTCGCATGGGCGTGCACCGCGTCCATCAGCGCCTGGCCGATGCCCTGCCCGCGATAGGCGTCGTCCACCGCCATCTTTGTCAGTTCCCACTGCCCCGCATGGGGACCGGACAGGTGGGGCTTGAGGGCGCAGGCTCCTGCCACTTCCCCGGGGACTTCCCCATCAACATGGGCGGAGAAGACGAGACCGCCATTGGCGAGGTAGATGGACGGATCGGCCACCATCGCCTTGTCGCTCTCCTCGAGGACGTGCAGATCCTCGATCCAGCGGGCATTGAGTTCGGCGAAGCGCGGCAGGGCGGCGGGGTCGTTGCGATGGATGGCGAGCGTCATGGTCCCGACGATAGCCGATCGACCGCGCACCGCAACGCTTCTTGAAACGGCTAGTCGTCCGTCCCGACCACGCTCTTCATCACCTGCACGCGCGTGCCGCGCACTTCGGGGCTTTCTGTCGCCTCGCGCAGCCGGTCGAGGCGGACCAGCGCCATGGCCATCCTGCCATGGACGTGCAGCACTTGTCCGACGGTGCGCCCGCCCGCCATGATCTTGTCGCCGGGTTCGGCCGGGCCGTCCAGAACGAGCCCCCGCATGCGCTTTCGCACCGTGGTCATGCGGCGCATGCGCGACACGACTTCCTGGCCCACGAAACAGCCGCCGTGGAAATCCACCCCGTTCAGCTGGTCCATGCAGGCATCGGCGGGAAAGGTCGTCTGGACCCCGAAATCCCATTCGCTGTCCGGCACGCCGAGCGACAGGCGGTGCGCGTCCCAATCATCATTGGCGCCGGACCCCGCCATGGGCGTGTCCGAGATCAGGCGGCGGCCCAGCGCGGGCAGGCGCGGGTCGGCGTCGCCGCGCGTCTCGTCGTCCGAGCCCCACAGGCAGTGCAGGTGATGCGTCCCGGACACGTCCTCGATCTCCAGCGGGGCGCGCAGGCGGTACATCTTCAGCCGCTTCAGCAGCGGTGCGCCCATCTGCGGCGGCGTGTCGAGCAGCAGGTGGTCCGCCCGTTCGGTCACGAACAGGTCGGCGATGATCTTTCCCTGCGGGGTCAGCAGGGCGGCGAAGGTGACGGGCGCGGTCAGCGAATTGGTGAGCAGGCCTTCCAGCCAGTCGCGCGCGCCCTCGCCGGACAGGCGGATCACGGTGCGGGGGCGGTGGGTGCTCGGCATGAAACCGCAGATAGAGACGCGGGCACGCCCCCGCAACGGGCGCGGAAAATAAACGGCTTTGGAGAAAGCGCGCGTGCCTTTATTGAAATTCGATATGTGCGTGCCCACCTTCGTCGTGTAGGCAATCGAAAAGAGACGCGCTTGAAAGGAGACGGGCATGGCCACGCTGGACCAGCAGATCGAACAATCCAAACAGGAAGTGGCCGAGGCCCAGACCCGCATCGCGGAGCTGTCGGCGCGCATCGACACGGCGCGCAGCAAGATGAGCCAGGGTACGGACATTTCGCTCGACCTCGAGACCGCCTCGCTGGACGACGTCCACGCCCATACGGAGCTGATGAACGCCAACATCGCCGAACTGATCATGGGTCTGGACGATGTGACGGCCGGATTTTCCAAGGATTTCGACGCCATGCGGTCCAAGACGGGCTGGGAGAAGTTCGTCGGCATCTTTTCCAAGCAGCGCGCCGAGAGCCTGCGCAGCGAGCGCATCCGCGCCGCCACGATCGAGGACAAGCTGCAGGATCTTATTGCCAAGTCCAACACGATCCAAGCCATGCTGCAGGAGCAGCTGAACGAATTGGGCCGCCACAAGACGCAGGTCGAAGGCAACCTTCAGAAGACGCTGGCCGACCGCGAGGCCGCGCTGGACACGCTGGAGCAGATCAAGGGCGAGATCACCGCGCTCGACCCGCAGATCATCGAGCTGGAGAACAAGCTCAGCGTCGCGACCGACGCCAAGGAGCGTGCGCGGCTGGAATCCGAACTAGCGACCGTCAATTCGCGCCATAACGAGCTGGCGCAGCTGGAGCAGGTCAAGCTTTCCGAATCCCAGACACTTGAGCGCTATATCGAGAAGGGCAAGACCTGGATGGATAGCCTGCAGAACCAGATCGCGACCCAGATGGTGCTGCTCAATAAGCTGCAGACCGACACCAAGCAGCGGGTCGTGCTTTATGACGCGCTGTCCAAGTCGCTGAAGACCGCCCAGCAACAGGACGTGGCCCACAAGATCAACGAGATCGGCGTCGCTACCGACAAGGAAGCGCAGGTCGCCATGTCCGCCATCGGCGCAGCCACGAACAACAAGATGGCCGAGATGATGGAAGCCCATGAGGACCACATCGTCTTCGCCCGCAAGGTGCTGGAAGAAAAGGCCAAGGCGGACGAGCGCTTCGCGCGCCGGTTCGAGAAGATCGTCGAGAAGCACGACGCGAACGCGTATGGGGAGGCAGGCTGAGCGTTGGCGCCTCTGCCGTCAGGTCGCAGGCATATTTCTTCTCCCCGCGGCGCGGGGGGAAGTGGCCGAGCGCAGCGAGGTCGATGGGGGGCAGCTGTCGGCGGTTGCTTCGCAAAAAGAGTTCGTGCCTCGGGGTCATGCGATGCGGGACCGTTGGCAGTCTTCGGGGATTATGCTTCGGACGGCGACCGTCATCCTCGTCTGAGAGACGCCCCCCATCCGCCCCTCCGGGGCACCTTCCCCCCGCGCCGCGGGGAGAAGGGGAATCAGGCTCGCTCGGAGCCTCGGTGACATGACCGCCGCGCCTTCGCTCGACCTGACCTACACCCACCGCGTGCTCGACAATGCGCGGGCGGCGCGGCGTTACTTTGCAAAGTTCGACCGCATCATCGGCCATCTGCGCGCGGTCGCGCGCCTGTCCGTGGACGACCGGTTGATCGCCAAGACGGAAGGCGACATTCTCGGCCAGTATCTGGAGGACCTGTCCAGTTCCTTCACCGCCCTGTCCTACAAATACCTGATGACCAACCGCGCGGCCGGTTCGGGCAAGATGAGCATCGACAAGACGGAGTCCGGCTTTCCGGTCTTCTCCGAAATCATCCAGCTGGCGACGGACGGCGCGCAGGCGGGCGTCCATCTGAAATCCCTGCCGGACCAGGAACGGCTGAAGAAGGACATGGTCCACCACATCCTGTCCGAGCAGTCCGCCCCGACCGAGCTGCAATATGCCATGGCGCAGCGCATCTATTACGAGACGCTGGACGCGCAGCCGCTCTTCCTCTCCCAGAACCATCCGCAGGCCGTATGGATCGGCAAGGACGTGAAGAAGAAGGAGCGCCGCTACATCCTCCACTGGGCGGTCTACGATTCCAAGACCAACATCCCGGTCGTCTATCTGATGGAGGTGGTTGATACGGGCAGCCGCGCCCTGCCGCAGGACGAGCGCCGCTGGCCGCGCGTGCAGGACGCGCTGATGGCGCAGGCCGTGTCCGAGCTGAAACTGCTGACCATCGCCACCGGGTTCGACACGGATTTCCGCGACCTCGCGCCCAAGACGCTGCGGCGCTTCCATCTCGGCCCCATGCACAGCCATGCCTTCACCGAGCAGCACGGCCCGATCCGCGACGTTCTGGCCGAAGCGGACGGAAAGCCCGGCGAGGACTGGGCGCTGGCGTGGACGGTGGAAACGCTGCAGTCCTCGGGCCGCGAATGGGTCAAGACCGGCATCTTCAACGCCGTCTGGCGGCAGGTTTACAAGCTCGACGCCTACGGCCCCGGCGGCAAGACGGACGGGTTCACGCGCATCGACCGCGCCCTGATCCTGCCCCACCGCGCCTATCAGGTGCTGGAGGAGAAACACGCCGCCCGGTTCGGCGGCATCCGCAAATATGTCGTCGGCCGGGACGACAAGATCCTGAGCTACACCTGATGGTGCGCCCCGCTCCCTCCCTCTTGCCCGTCATGGCACGACTTGATCGTGCCATCCCCCTGATCTCGCCCAGCTCCCACGCCGCGTTCCCGCCAGCCTCATGGATCGCACGATCAAGTCGTGCGATGACGGGGTTTTCTTTTCATCGAGGACTCTGAATGGCCCACCCGTCCGATCTGATGGAACTGAAGGAAAGCGCGATCGCGCAGAAGGTCCCGGCCGCGCAGTCCCTGCTGGACGGGTTCGACCATACGCCGCGCCTCGCCAAGGCGCGCGATGTGGCGCCAGTAGCGGGCCGCTCGCCGGGCATCCCCGGACGCCGCCGCTTCCGCACGACCACGCCC
>JBARXH010000067.1:0-12947 GCA_049647245.1 Litorimonas sp. | reverse complement strand
GGATTCGAACCAACGTACACATAGTGACCAGATTTACAGTCTGGCGCCTTTAACCACTCGGCCACCCCTCCGGGGTTACTCCTTTTGGACACCGGCCCGGCCGTGGGACGCTATCCGCGAAAGTGCTGTTTCCAACAAAAAACGCTCTGTCGCCCTCGCAGCCATTCGTGTTAGCCGCGCCGAAGACAGAGACATGATGTTGATCGAGGCGGGCATATAACGATGGACGATAGTCCGCGCAAGACTGAAACCGCAGGCGCAGCGGGTCGAAATGGCGGGGGCAAGCCCTACCGGAAAAGCCGTAAAAACAAGGCTTCGGATGGCAAAGCCGCACCCGAAACCCCGCTGCGTTCGCGCGGCATGTACAAGGGCGCGGACAAGGACGCGCCGCGCCGGTCCAAGGGCGGGCGGCAGCATGGGGCTGTTTCGCGCCCGCGCAAGCCGAATCGCGGAGGCCGGAAGGCAGGCTGGGACAAGCGCAGCAACAAGGGAGCCGGCCCGAATCCCTGGATCTGGGGCTGGCACGCGGTGCAAGCCGTGCTCGCCAATCCGCGGCGGACCATCCACCAGATCCTGGTCACCGAACAGGCCGCCGAACGATTGGGCCTCGCGGATGGCCGGCCGGAGCTGAAGATCGTCGCCATGAACTATATCGACGACACGTTGCCACGCGGAGCCGCCCATCAGGGTGTGGCGGTCAAGGCCGCGCCGCTGGAATGGCCTGCCCTGTCGGACCTCGCAGACGATTCGGATGAGGACGCGGTCATTCTCGTGCTCGACCAGATCACCGATCCGCATAATGTCGGCGCCATGCTGCGCCTTTGCAGCGCGTTCGGCGTAACGGCGTTGGTCATGCAGACGCGCAAGGCGCCGCCCCTGTCCGGCGCGACGGCCAAGGTCGCCGTGGGCTGCGTGGAAACCGTGCCCGTCTGCCTGGAAGTGAACATCGCCCAGACGCTTCAGACGCTCCAGGGCTTCGGATATACGGTCGTAGGACTGGCAGGCGAAACGGAGACCCCCGTGGCAGACGCGCTCTCGGGGGGCGGACGTCGTGCGCTGGTCATGGGCGCGGAAGGTCCGGGCCTGAGGGAGCTCGTGGCGAAGAATTGCGACGTGCTGGCCCGCATTCCCATGCAGAGTGTGGCCGTGCCGGGACAGGCCGAAAGCCTGAACGTCGCGACCGCTGCTGGCATCGCGCTCTACGAGGCCCGGCGCGGCTGATCCGGCCGTGCGCGGCGCAACGACCACACCGTGACCCGACCCGGCGACAATTCCGGAGTGGCCGATAGCGAGCGCGGCCACTGGGTGAATCGCGCGCCGGAGAGAATCAGACCGTTCCTTCAGCTTTCCCGTCTCGACAGACCGGTCGGATACTGGCTGCTGGCCTTGCCGGGATGGATCGGGCTGGTCATGCCGGCCTGGCTCTGCCGCCCGGACTGGCAGGTCTGGAGCCCGCTCCATTGGGGCGCTCTGATCCTTGTCGGGGCCATCGCGATGCGCGGCGCGGGATGCACCTATAACGACATTGTGGACCGCGATCTGGACGCGCGGGTCGAGCGGACGCGGTCCCGCCCCCTGCCCTCCGGACGGGTCGGTCTGAAGACGGCCTGGCTCTGGCTCGGCCTGCAGCTCGCAGTAGGCTTCGCCGTCTGGCTCGCCCTGCCCTGGGGTGCGAAGCTCGTGGCGTTGGCCTCCATTCCGCTGGTCGCCGCCTATCCCTTCATGAAGCGTATCACCTGGTGGCCGCAGGTCTGGCTGGGCCTGACCTTCAACTGGGCTGTGCTCGTCGCCTATGCGGTCAAGACCGGCGGGCTCGATGCCTCGGTCGGGCTCGTCTATCTGGGCCTCGCAGCCTGGACCGTAGGCTATGACACGATCTATGCATTGCAGGACATCGAGGACGATGCCGTGGTCGGCATAAAGAGTACGGCGCGCCGCTTCGGCGGGCGAGTCCGGATGGGCGTCTCCGTCAGTTACGCCCTGTCTGTCGCCTTCATCGCATCTGGACTGTTGCAGTCCCAACAGCCCCTTGCTGCGCTGGCCCTGCTTCCCTTCGCCGCGCATCTGGCCTGGCAGGCTGCGAGACTGGATCCAAAGAACGGTGCGGCGGCCTTGGGCCTGTTCAAGTCCAACACGGTCGCCGCGCTGTGGCTGGTTGCCGGGCTTGTCGCTGTGGGAGGCTTCACTGGAGCGTGATCGAAACCTGATTGGCGGTCCGCGCGTAACGTTCCCACATGAGTGACATGACCTATCACACAGCCTTCAATGGAACTTCCGGCGCCCTGACGGGCATCGACCGTCGGCGTTTCGCCCTGGGTGGACTCGCCCTCGGGAGTTCCGCATTTTTCCTGTCCGCCTGCGGGGCGGCTGCCCCGGCCACGACACCGCGGACCGAAACCAAACTCGATAGAAAGACCGACGTCATGAGCGTGACCCCCGAAACCGATATCGACTGGGCCAATCTGACGCGCGGGGACTGGCAGGACCGGCTGACAGAGGAGGAATTCTACGTGCTCCGCCGCGAAGGCACGGAACGCCCCTTCACCAGCCCGCTGAACGATGAGAAGCGTTCCGGCACCTATGTCTGTGCCGGGTGCAGCCTGCCGCTGTTCAAGTCGGACACAAAGTTCGATTCCGGGACGGGCTGGCCCAGCTTCTTCGACCATATCGACGGCGCGGTCGAAACCAAACGGGACTTCAAGCTGGTGGTCCCGCGCACGGAATATCACTGTTCGCGTTGCGGCGGGCACCAGGGGCATGTCTTCAAGGACGGCCCGCGCCCGACCGGTCTGCGCTATTGCAACAACGGCGTGGCGCTGGACTTCATCCCAGACGAGGCCTGATTCGCCGTCCGGCCAGGGTTTCCGGAGTCTTAACCGAGGCTGCAATTTCACATAATTTCACGCTTGCCCTGGGAGCGGAGTCGCACCAGTTACGTTTCATCGTTAGCCGTCCCATAGTGGGGCCGCGTTGAGAAAGGAGGTGTGATTTGTCTATCTTTTTTGAGGGGTCTGCCCAGAGCTGTTAGCTCAGCCTTTCGTAAACGCGAAACTGGGTAGGACCGCCGCGCCGGATGCGTCCATAGCGGCAGTCACAACGAAGCGGGCATGGCGTCCCGTGAGACCCAAACTTCAAAACGAGGCCCGTCGGCATTGTCGGCGGGCCTTTGTTCTGCCTGCATGTCAGCCTCCCAACTCGGGCACCCGCCCCGACGGGCGAGCTCCGCCGCACCGAACCTTACCGGCCCGTCACAATTCCGCACCTTTTGGCCCATATGGGTCATTCGCGTCGCCCGGCACCGCTCATAGACGGATGCGAAATCGCAGCCTTCCCGGGAACTGATTCCCGTCCTGCAGGTTTGGCCGCGCTTGCACTGCGAAACTGCCCGGCTTCCACCATTCATCGAGAGGAAGGGGCATCGCATCTGAGGAGGCTAACGCCATGTCCGTCCGGACAGTCATGACCGCCATTCTACTCGGAACCCTGCTGACCGCATCGGTGCTGCCTGTCCCCGCCACCGCGCCCGACGCGGTCGCGCAGGACAAAGTCGCAGAGACCGTTGTGCAGGCACGCCATGTCGCGACGTTCGAAACCGACATCGCACTGACCAATCAATGCGTCCGTGACGGCGGAGGCAAAGCCGTTTGCCTGTGCGTGACGAAGGTGCTGAAGCACGAATTGACGCTTGAGGACTACCAAGACGCGGTCCGGGGATACGTCGCAAATACCGACACGAAGGCAACGCCGTGGATCGAGGCCAGCCATGCCGGTCCGGTCGTTCGTCTGGCAGGCTCTGCGGATTTCATCGACCGTTGCAAGGCAGCGGACCGTTACTTCGACGCCGTCGCGGCGCGGGCGTCCTGACCCACGCGATTCATATGCTGGCGAAGCCGGCGATTGTTGGATTGGCCGACGCGCGCTAAGGGCGCGCCCATGCCCGATTTCATGATCCTGACCCGAGACGTTGCCGACGGCCCTGCCATTCGGGCACAGGTCCGGGATGCCCACCTCGCCTGGCTCAATGAACCGTCCGATTGCACCGTTCTGTCCGCGGGTCCGTGGCTGGACGACACGGATGTGATGCGTGGGTCCCTGCTTGTTGTCAAAGCGCCGTCTCGCGAGGCATTGGACGGGTGGATGGCCAATGACCCCTACGCCAAAGCGGGGCTTCCGGCCGATGTCGACGTGCGCCCGTTCAAACTCGTGATCGGGAGGCCGGACGGCACGTGATCAGGGACTGAAGGAGATTTGAATGGGACTGCAGCTTGTCACGGAAACCGTGCAACCGGACCGGGGACCTCGCGACCCCGTCCACCCCGTTCGCTTCCCGCTGGAGCCGCCCGTCAATCTCGCCAGCTCCATGACGTTCGCAGGCGAGCAGCCCTTCGACGCCTTCAAGACCATGCGGGAGCAGGCTCCCGTCATGTGGCACTCCATGTCGGATGTGGACCTGGAAGGGTTCTGGGCGCTGACCCGCTATGACGACATCCGTGCCGTCAGCCTCGACACGAAGAACTGGTCCTCCCAGATGGGCGGGATCATGATGGCCTACGCCAACGACCAGCGCCAGCACCCCAAGCTGCACTCCGCCTCGCTCAACACCATGATCTGCCTCGACGCCCCGCATCACATGCAGCTGCGCCGGGAACACATGCAGTTCGTGAAGCCCAACTACGTCGCCGATCTCAAGGCCAAGGTGGACCGGAAGGTCACGGAGCTTCTGGACGCCGTGGAAGCAGCCGGACCCCGCCTGAACTGGGTCGAACACTTCTCGTCCCAGCTGCCGCTTTTCACCTTGTGCGAGATGCTGGGCGTGCCGGAGAGCGACCGGCCCAAGATCCGCGAGTGGATGGATATGCTAGAGATGGCTCAATACATCCTGTCCCAACAGGACCTCAGCACGGTGGACCCGCAACAGGTCATGACCTTCCTTGCCGAGGTCGAAGCCATGTTCGCCTACGGCCGGGACATTCTGTTGCAGCGCCGCAAGGACCCGCAGGGCGATCTCCTTTCAGCCATCGCTAATCTGGAAGTGGACGGAGAGACCCTGCCGGACGAGTTTCTCGACGGGTCTTGGTTGCTGATCATCGTAGCGGGCAACGACACGACGCGAAACTCGCTTTCGGGCGGGCTGCGCCTGCTCAAGCGCTTCCCGGAGGAGAAAGCCAAGGTCATGGCCGACCGCTCGCTCATCCCGAACATGTGCCATGAGATCGTCCGGATGGTCAGCCCGGTCATGTATATGCGCCGCACCGCGCTCAACGACGTGGAGCTCCGCGGGCAAACCATCGAAAAAGGGGAGAAGGCCGTGATGTGGTACGGCGCGGGCAACCGCGACCCGGAGGTCTTTCCCGATCCGGACCGGTTCGACGTCGAGCGCGTCAATGCCGACAAGCATATCGCCTTCGGGGTCGGTGCCCATGTCTGCATGGGACAGCGCATCGCCAACATGCAGCTCAACGCCGCCTACTCTCAGATCTTCGACCGCTTCCCCAACATGGAATGGACCGGCAAGCAGACCGTTCTGCCCAACAACTTCACCCATTCGATCGGTGAACTGGAAGTGGACCTCGGGACAGCCTAGCCGGTCGATCTTGCGCCACAAAAAGGGCGGCCTGCATTCCCGCAGGCCGCCCTTTTTCGTTTGCGGTGATGCGGAACGCTCAGCCGGCGTGCATCCGTTCGCTGCGCTCGTGCATTTCCTGCGCTTCGATGGACAGGGTGGCGATAGGCCGGGCGATGAGGCGGCGCGCCCCGATCGGATCGCCGGTTTCCTCGCAATAGCCGTAGGTGCCGTCCTCGATGCGGGCCAGCGCCTTGTCGATCTTGCGGACCAGTTTGCGCAGACGGTCCCGCGTGCGCAGCTCCAGCTGGCGGTCGGCATTGTAGGTCGCGATGTCTGTGGGATCCGGATGATTGACCCGTTCACCTTGCAGATATTCGACCGTGTCGCGGGTCTGAGCGGCGATTTCCTCGCGCCATTCCAGAAGACGGCGGCGGAAGAACTCCCGCATCTTGTCGTTCATGAAGGCTTCGTCGTCAGTCGGCGTATAGTTCGCCGGCACGACGGTCGGTTTGGAGGTCGCTTTCTGGCCCATTGTCATTCCCCGTACAAAACAACTCAGTGTTCGGACCGCCGGACTTTTCGCCTCTTGCGATCCGCCGCCTCATCCCTTCGAGGCAGCGCGGACTGTCGTCCATGGCGCGCCGTTATGATGGACGCCATGGATTCTCAAGGGCAACACGCACACGTGGCTGATAAAAATCGTCACAGCTTCAATGTGTTTGAAAAGGCGCGCATGTCCCCTTGCGAAAGATGCAATTTCCGCCATCAAGCGGCACAGCCCATCCGGGCGGTCGTGGCCGCCCCTGCACGAAGGACTTTCCATGCGATTCGAAGGCACCAAGGACTATGTCGCCACCAAGGACCTGATGATGGCCGTCAACGCCGCCATCACGCTTGAGCGGCCGCTGCTGATCAAGGGTGAACCCGGCACGGGCAAGACGGTGCTCGCGCACGAGATCGCCAAGGGCCTGAACGCCCCGCTGCTGGAATGGAACATCAAGTCCACCACTAAGGCGCAGCAGGGCCTGTACGAATATGATGCGGTGGCGCGACTGCGGGACAGCCAGCTGGGCGACGACCGGGTCCACGACATTTCCAACTACATCAAGCGCGGCAAGATCTGGGAGGCGTTCGAGAGCGAGACGCGGCCGATCCTGCTGATCGACGAAATCGACAAGGCCGACATCGAGTTCCCGAACGACCTGTTGCACGAGCTCGATAAGATGAGCTTCCACGTCTACGAGACGGGCGAGACGGTCACGGCGGACAACCGTCCCATCATCATCATCACGTCCAACAATGAAAAAGACCTGCCCGACGCCTTCCTGCGGCGGTGCTTCTTCCATTACATCCAGTTCCCGGACGAAGAGACCATGGCGGAGATCGTGGACGTCCACTTCCCGGACCTGAAGCCGCGCCTGCTCTCCGCCGCGCTAAAGCGTTTCTTCGAGGTTCGGGCCATGCCGGGCCTGAAGAAGAAACCGTCCACGTCGGAGCTGCTGGACTGGCTGAAGCTGCTGCTGGTCGAGGACATCGACCCGGAAACGCTGCGCGAGACCGACAAGACCAAGATGATCCCGCCGCTTCATGGCGCGCTGCTGAAGAACGAACAGGACGTGCACCTGTTCGAACGGCTGGCCTTCCTGACGCGCCGCGAGGGCTGACGGCACAAACAAGAAAAGGGCGCAGGGGCGCCCTTGTTTTTCGCTCAGAATGGCGTGGAGTGTGCCCTACAGGCCCAGAAGAAGGGCGAGGAAGAACACCAGCAGCGCCATGAGCCAGTTTTTGATCGCTTCAACCATATTATGATCCTAGCACCGAACGGTCCGGAAGGCCAGACGGTCTTTGCGACAGTTTGGTAAGGCCGCCCCCCTACCAGAACACGGCATAGAGGGCGACCAGGATCGCGACGATGGCGACCGATGACAGGTTGAAGCCGCGCGTCGTGCCCATCCGGACGTCGCCGATGCGCAGGATCCGCTCCTCCGCCGGTGCGGCCGTGAACGCGCTGACCCCGAGTCCGGCCAGCATGCAGAGCAGGAATACGACCCAGATGCGCAGCACGAAGCTGAAGTCGGGCGCGGCGAAGTAGAAGAACAGCGACACGCCGACCGAGATGAACAGGGCGGCGAAGGCGCCGGCCGAATTGGTCCGCTGGAAGAACATGCCCATCAGGAAGACCGCCACCACGCCGGGCGCGATGAAGCCGGTATATTCCTGCACGGTCTGAAAGGCGCTTTCGAACCCGCCGAGGAAAGGCTGCGCGGCGATCACGGCGATGATCATGGCCAGCACCGCGATCAGACGTCCCATGGCGACGTAGTGGCGCTCCGTCGCGTCCTTCCGGACGAAGGATTTGTAGACATCCATGGTCGCGATCGTGCTGATCGAGTTCACCATGGAGGCGAGCGACGACACGATGGCCGCGATCAGCGCCGCGAAGATCAGGCCTCGCAGGCCCGAGGGCATCAGGCCCATCACGCTGGGATAGGTCCTGTCGGTCTGTGCGTTCAGCAGATCGCCGTCCAGCGCCCCGAACTCCGGCATGACCAGCATGGCCGCCGCAATGCCCGGCACGACGATGATGAGCGGCATGATCAGTTTCAGCGATGCCGCGAAGACGAGGCCCTTCTGCGCTTCGGGCAGGTCCTTCGCGCCCAGGGCGCGCTGGATGATGTACTGGTTGAACGCCCAATAGTTGAAGTGGAGAATCCACAGCCCGCCCAACAGCGTCCAGATGCCCGGCAGGGCGTCGTAGCCCGTGTCGCCCGGCTCGAAGATCATGTCGAACTTCTCGGGAAGCTCCGCATACATGCGCTCGAAGCCGCCGAAGAGCGAGCCGCCACCAATCATGGACACGGTCAGCCAGGCGATCAGGAGGCCACCGAGAATCAGGATCACGACCTGGATGATGTCGGTTAGTGCCACCGCCTTCAGCCCGCCCACGATGGAATAGGCGATGGCGAACGTGCCCAGCGCCGCCATGGCCCAGAAGACCTCCAGCCCCGTCAGCGTCTCGATCGCCAGTCCGCCGAGCCACAGCACGGTCGTCAGATTGACCAGCGTGTAGAGCGCGATCCAGTAGACCGACATGGTGACCTTCACACCCGAGCCGAAACGCTGCTCGAGGAATTGCGGCATGGTGTAGATTTCGCGCTTCAGAAAGATCGGCAGGAAGTATTTCGCGACGATCAGCAGGACGATGGCGGCTTGCCATTCGTAGGCGGCGATGGCGAGGCCGATGCGGAAACCCTCCCCGCTCATGCCAATGATCTGCTCTGCGGAAATGTTGGCCGCGATCAGCGACGCGCCGATGGCCCACCATGGCAGGGACCGCCCCGCCAGGAAATAGTCTTCCGTGGTCTTGCCGTGGCCATCCTTTTCCCGGCTGACATAGAGCGCGATCGCGAAGAGCCCGATGGCGTAGGCCGCCACGACCATGAAGTCCAAACCTGTCAGGTTCATTCCCGTCCCCTATGTCCCCGTCCCGTCTCGCGCGGGTGCCCGATGGGCTTTAGCAGGATGGGCTTCGGCAAAAATGACAGCGATGTCAAACAGGGAGCAACCGCCACCCGCGCAGGCGGATGCGTCCTGCCGCCCATCTCGTGGCGGCCGAGTGTCTTCAGACGCGCAGCGCGAATGACACGAGCGCGGACCCTCCCGCTGACGGGGAAGGAAAAGAGAACCATTTACAGCGAACAGGGTCCGCGCGCTCCGTCGAACGCCCCCGGTCGTCAGCGCCGTGGCCCGGACGGCCTGCCATAGGCACACGTCCGGTGGAACGAGACCCGTCCCGAGCTTTCGGCTCCGGACAGACCTGCCCGCGTCGCATCGAAGTGCGCATCCGCCCGGCGGCCTGGGCCGCGCGGCGCGGACTCGTACTTTCGCTTCGAGGCCACCATCGGTCGCTTCGCCAGGGGGAGCCGTGCCTGCCGCATCAACTCAGACACCGCCCGGTCCAACAAAGCCCCGCCTTCGAAAGCAATGCACTCTCTCGTGTCCGGCGGGTGACCCTACCATAGAGAGAGTTTCATGGGCGAGGATTAGATTTCCGGAATCGTCGGTATGTAGGGCACCAAGGAGGTGCGGCGGCGAGGATCGAAGCGCAGACGGCGGAGAAAGCCGGGCTAGACGAGCCTCGCTTCGGTCTTGGCTTCGACCTCCGCCTGCGTCACGCCGGGCGCGAGTTCGACCAGCTTCAGACCGCCGCCTTCGCTCTCCGGGGCGACATCGAACACGCCGAGGTCGGTGATGATGCGGTCCACGCAGGCTTGGCCGGTGAGCGGCAGGGTGCAGGCCTTGAGCAGTTTCGGCTCGCCGCGCTTGTTGGTGTGGTCGGTGATGACGACCACCCGGCCCACGCCCGCAACGAGGTCCATCGCCCCGCCCATGCCCTTGACCAGCTTGCCGGGGATCATCCAGTTGGCGAGATCGCCGTTCTCCGCCACTTCCATGGCACCGAGGATTGCCATGGCGATCTTCCCGCCCCGGATCATGCCGAAGCTGGTCGCTGAGTCGAAAAAGGCCGTGTGCGGCAGTTCGGTGATGGTCTGCTTACCGGCGTTGATGAGGTCCGCGTCTTCCTGGCCTTGATACGGGAACGGCCCCATGCCGAGCATCCCGTTCTCGGATTGCAAGGTCACGCTCATCCCCTCCGGAATGTGGTTGGCCACAAGCGTCGGAATGCCGATGCCGAGATTGACGTACATGCCGTCTTCGAGTTCCTGCGCCGCGCGCCCGGCCATCTGGTTTCTGTCCCAAGGCATTTTCTACGCCTCCCGCACGGTGAGTTGCTCGATGCGCTTCTCGTGGTCGCCCTGTATCAGGCGATGCACGTAGATGCCCGGCAGGTGAATGTGGTCGGGGTCAAGCGCGCCCGGCTCCACGATCTCCTCGACCTCCATGACGCAGACGGTGCCGCAGGTCGCGGCGGGCAGGTTGAAGTTCCGGGCCGTCTTGCGGAAGATCGCGTTCCCGGTCGTGTCGGCCTTCCAGGCCTTCACGATGGCAAGGTCCGCGACGATGCCGCGTTCCAGGATATAGTCCTCCCCATCGAAGGTCTTGGTCTCCTTGCCCTCGGCGATGACCGTTCCGACACCCGTCTTGGTATAGAAGCCGGGGATCCCCGCCCCGCCCGCGCGCATCCGTTCGGCCAGCGTGCCCTGCGGGTTGAATTCGAGCTCGAGTTCGCCGGACAGATATTGGCGCATGAACTCGGCGTTCTCGCCGACGTATGAGCTGGCCATCTTCCGGATCTGCCGGGTCTGGAGCAGCAGGCCCAGCCCGAACTCGTCCACGCCCGCATTGTTGGAATAGACGGTCAGGTCCTTTGTGCCCGCATCGCGAATGGCCGCGATCGACAGCTCCGGGATGCCGCACAGGCCGAACCCGCCCGCCGCGATGGTCATGCCGTCGAACAGCACGCCGTCCAGCGCGGCAGCCGCGCTGTCGTGGACCTTGTTCTTCATACCGCTTTCACTTCCTGCTCGATCGCGCCGAATATGGAGGCCCCGTCCGCATCCAGCATCTCGATCCGGACCGTGTCGCCTTCGGACATAAAGGGCGTCTTGAACTCACCCGTCGCGATCTTTTCGATCATGCGCAGTTCGGCGATGCAGGCATAACCGCGGCCCCCCTCCTCGACCTTCTTGCCGGGGCCGCCATCCTCGCCCTTGTTGGAGACGGTGCCGGAGCCGATGATCGTGCCCGCCAGCAGGGGCCGCGTCTTGGCGGCATGGGCAACGAGGCGGGCGAGGCTGAAAGTCGCGTCCTGATGGGCATGCGGGCGGCCGAAGGGCTTCCCGTTATAGTCCACGTTGAGCGGACGGTGCACCAGAGAATCCTGCCACAGATCGCCGAGGCTATCCGGCGTCACGGCGACGGGCGAGAAGGCGCAGGGCGGCTTGGACTGCACGAAACCGAACCCCTTGGCGAGTTCCGCCGGGATGAGACCGCGCAAGCTGACGTCGTTGCATAGCAGCACCAGCTTGATGTGATTGGCTGCGTCCGCCTCGCTGACACCCAGCGGCACATCGTCCACGATTACGCAGACTTCGCCCTCCATGTCGTAGCCCCAACTCTGGTCCGTGAACGGGATCGGGTCGCGTGGGGCGAGGTTCGGGCCGTTGACGCCCTGATACATGAGCGGGTCGTCGTAGAAACTCTCCGGCACTTCCGCGCCGCGGGCTTTGCGAACCAGCTCGACGTGGTTGATGTAGGCGGATCCGTCCAGCCACTGCGCGGCACGCGGCAGCGGGGACTCGACCTCGGTCTCGTCTAAGGGCTTGGCGTCGGCGCTGCCGCCGCAGAGTGCGTCGCAGCGCGCTTGCAGCTTCGGCGCGGTGTCGGCCCAGTCATCCAGCGCGGCCTGAAGGGTCGGGGCGATGTCCGACGCATCGGTGTAGGAGGAGAGGTCCGGCTTCACGACGATAAGCTGGCCGTCGCGCGTGCCGTTCTTGAGGGTGGCAAGTTTCATGGGGTCTCCTAGACGGTCGCGTCGGGCTGTTGGTCGGGGTAGGCGCGCTGGAAGGCTTCCAGCGTCTGGCATGTCTTTTCAATACGCTGGATCAAGGGAAACGGCTCCAGATCGGTGTTCCAGCGCCGCGCATTGTAGAGGCGCGGCATCAGCACGATCTCGAACAGGGACGGCGCGCCGAAGGGCAGGTCGCCGGCATCGATTCTGTTTTCGGCATGCGCAGCCAGCCGGGCTTCGATGGGCGTGAAGGTCTTGTGGATCCAGCGTTCCTGCCAAGCTTCCACGGCCCGCTGGTCCGCGCCGAAATCGGACCGCAGATAGTTCAGCACCGGCATGTTGTTCGGCGCGTGCAGTTCGCTGGCGATGGCGAAGTAGAGGTCGCGGCAGAGCAGCGCGTCGCCCTCCTCGCCCGGCAGGAAGGACGGCTCCGGATGGGTCCCGTCGAGCCACTCGATGGCCGTGAGCGACTGGGTGATCCGGTGCGTGCCCGTGTCAAGGAGCGGGACCGTGCCGTGCGGATTGACCGCGTGGTAGGCTTCACCTTGATGCTCCCGCTCCAGCAGGTTCACTGGGACATAGTTATAATCCACGCCCTTGAGGTTCAGCGCGATACGCAGACGGTAGCTCGTGGAGGAGCGCCAGTAGCCCCAGAGGGTCAAAGAGGGCTTCACGGCGCAGTCTTCTTGGCATTCTCCGCATTGGCGATCTCGTGCAGCCAAGCGGCATGGCGGGGTGCTTTCTTGGTCTCGCTCCACTCGTCCAGCATCGGACGCGAGACGCGCTTCAGCTCCGCATATTGCTCGTCCGTGCCGATGTCGGCCGCAAGCTCGACGCGGTGGCCGTTGGGATCGAAGAAGTAGATCGACTTGAAGATGCCGTGGTGCGTCGGTCCGAGCACATCGAGAC
>JBARXH010000066.1:0-4556 GCA_049647245.1 Litorimonas sp. | reverse complement strand
GTGAGCTTGGATGCCGGCCGGCAGATGGCGTCGGCGAGCCGTTTGGCGAGCTGACGCCGGACGGCATCGGTCTGCTCGGCGGGCGCGGCTTCTGGCGTCGGAACGGGAACAGCAGCCACGGGCGCATTGGATGCTTGGGACGGCGCAGGAGTTAGGGCCGGGTTTGGGGCCGGGATCGGGGCTGGAGCGTGTGCAGTCGACGACATGGACGTCCGGTCGGTTGGCGCGGGCGCGGCAAGATGACCGCGTTTCAGGCGAAAACGGTAAAGGGGAGCCCTTAACAGTCCGTGACTGCCCGCCTACATGCCGCGCCATGACCGACACGACTCCCACACCGCCCCAGGCGGAAAAGCGCCCCGTGACCCAGACCCGCTTCGGCCATGAATGGACGGACGACTATGCGTGGTTGAAGGATGAGAACTGGCAGACCGTCCTGCGCGAACCCGAACACCTGTCCCCGGATATCCGCGCCCATCTGGAGGCGGAGAACGCCTATACCAAAGCGGTCCTGTCGCCCTTGTCCGAGCTGGAGGACACGCTGTTCGAGGAGATGAAGGCGCGGCTGGAACCGGCCCGGTCCTCCACCAAGCTGCCGGACGGCCCGTGGCGGTACTACCACCGGTTCGAACCGGGGCAGGAGCACGGCACATATATGCGCGAGCCGCGCGACGGCGGTGAGGCGCAGACCCTGCTCGATGCGGAAGCCTTGGCCGACACGCTGGGCGATGGCGGCTTCTTCGACATCGGCGATGTCAGCCACAGCCCCGACCATGCGCGGCTTGCCTACGGGCTCGACCTGAAGGGCAGCGAGAACAACGACGTCTATGTCAAGCCGGCCACGGACGGCGAGGCGGTCTTCACGGGCATCGACACGGCGGCCGGAGCTCTGGTCTGGGCGGCCGACTCCGAGACGCTCTTCTGGGTTGAGCGGGACGAAAACCAGCGCCCGTCCAAGGTCCGCTACCGCGCGGTGGACGTGGACGGCGCGGGGACGCTGGCCCACGACGAGGCCGATCCCGGCTTCTTCGTCGGCGTGGGATCGTCCGACGACGACCGGTTCATCACGATCAGCGCGCATGACCACACCACCTCGGAAGTCTGGGCCGTTCCGAGCGACGCCCCCGACACGGCGCCAGTCTGCTTCGCCCCGCGCCGCCGGGGCGTGGAATACAGCGTCGCGCCGCATGGCGGGGCCGCCTACATCCTGTCCAACGATGCGGGCGCGGTGGACTTCGCGGTCTTCCGGTCCGACACGCCGCTCGGCGAAACCAGCGATCCGGTGGAGTGGACCTCCTTCATCGACCATGTGCCGGGCCGCCTGATCCTCGGGCTGGAAACCTATGGCGGGCACATGGTCCGGCTGGAGCGCGAGAACGCGCTGCCGCGTCTCGTCATCCGCGACATGGAGAGCGGGGAGGAACACGCCATCGAGATGGACGAGCCCGCCTATTCGCTGGGCCTCGTCGGCGGCTACGAATACGACACGACCACGCTGCACTACAGCTACAGCAGCCCCACGACCCCGGCCTCCGTCTATGCCTATGACATGGCCACGCGCGAGCGGACGCTGGTGCGTCGCCAGACGGTCCCCAGCGGCCATGACCCGGACGACTATGTGACGGAACGGATCGAGATCGAGGCGCGCGACGGAGAGCGCGTGCCGGTCACGCTGCTCTACAAGCGCGGGATCACGCCGGACGGAACCAACCCGCTGCTGCTCTATGGCTACGGCTCCTACGGCATCACCATTCCGGCGGACTTCCGCACCACGCGCCTGTCGCTGGTCGACCGGGGCGTGGTCTACGCCATCGCCCACATCCGGGGCGGCATGGCCAAGGGCTATGGCTGGTACGAAGCGGGCAAGCTCGAAACCAAGGCCAAGACGTTCGACGATTTCGTGGATGCGGGCCGCGCCCTGGCCGACCTGGGCTGGACGGCGCGAGGCAAGGTCATCGCGCATGGAGGCTCCGCCGGGGGTCTTCTGGTCGGGGCCGCGCTGAACCAGGATCCGGGCCTCTTCGGCGCGGTGATCGGGGCCGTGCCGTTCGTGGACGTGCTTAACACGATGAGCGACGGCGAGCTGCCGCTGACACCGCCCGAATGGCCGGAATGGGGCAACCCCCTGGAAGACGAAGCCGCTTTCCGGACGATCCTCTCCTACAGCCCCTACGAGAATGTGGCGGAGGCCGATTATCCGCCCGTCTTGATCACGGGCGGGCTGACCGACCCGCGCGTGACATACTGGGAGCCCGCCAAGTGGGCCGCCGTGCTGCGCGATCACCAACAGGCCGACGCGCCGATCCTGCTGAAGATGAACATGGAGGCGGGGCACCAGGGAGAGAGCGGACGGTACCGGTCGCTAAAGGAGACGGCGCTGGAGTATGCGTTTGCGCTGTGGGCGGTGGGTTTGGACTAGACGAACTTTCCGGTCGTCCTGTTCTTTTCCAGCTCTGCCGCCCCGATCACCCGCCCGTTCATGACGCCGTAGACCCCCGCCGCACAGATCTGCGCCGCGACGACCGCGCCGCCGAGATTGAAGCCTGCATCCGAGCGTCCCAGCGAGTGCGGACGCATCGATCCCGTCAGCACGACCGTTTTCCCCTTAATCCGCTCCGCGATGAAGCGCGCGGTGAGGCCCATCGTGCCGGTGCCGTGAGTGATGACGATATGATTTTCCGGGGCGGCGAGGACCGCGTCGACCAGTTGCTGGCGGTCCGCGTCGATCATGTCGAGACTGTCGAGGGTCATGAGCTGCTCGACCCGGGGGAAGTCCGCGCGCGCCTGCGCCAGAATGGCGGGCACGCAGGACCCGGCTTCGCGGTCGAAGACCAGGGCTTCGCGCACCAGATCGTGCACCTTGTCCAGCGTTCCGCCGGTCGTGAGTATCAAGACGTCCATGCGCCTCTCCTGAACAGAGCCTAAACGCGGACCGGACACTCTTTTGCGTCCCCGCGCGGCCCCCTATATAGGGCCTGCATAGAAACGGGACCCCCCGAAAGGACTGTGATGATCCTCACCATGATGAAGGGCAAGATTCACCGCGCGACGGTGACCCAGGCCGACCTGCACTATGAGGGGTCGATCTCCATCGACCGCGATCTGCTGGACCAGGCGGGTATCCTGCCCAACGAGCAGGTGGACATCCTGAACATCGACAATGGCGAGCGGTTCACCACCTACGCCATTACCGCCCCGCGCGGGTCCAAGACGTTCGGCCTGAACGGTGCCGCCGCCCGCAAGGTGCAGGTGGGCGACCGGGTGATCATCATCACCTACGCGCAGATGGAAGCCGAGGTCGCCAAGACATATGACCCCAAGGTCGTGCTGCTCGACGAGAACAATGAGGTGATCGTCCCGCCGCTGGCCGCCAACGGCTAGGCTTTCACATATTCTAAACTGCAAAGGCCGCCCCGTCCGGATGGAGGGGGCGGCCTTTTACGTGGGGATCGTCGAAGGGGCAAAGGGGAGCTAGCGGCGGAGCGCCTGGCGGGACTGGGTGAGATTGCCGTGGACACGCTGCAACCGGGCCCGCGTCGTTGGATCGACTTCGTTCGCCATCAGGGATTCGATGTCCATGATGGCGCGGTCGATGCCGTAGAGGGCCTGACGGGGCTGCGCGACCGTATCCGCTTCGACGTCCGTCGGACCCACGCCGTCGCAATAGGACAGGCTCAGCCCATCGGGCAGCCGCGTGTTCCGGTTGCCGCAGGCCGTGTCGAGCTGGGCCTGGGTCAGGCCGGACACGTGCAGCAGGTCCGCGTCCGAGAAATTCGTGCCGATGAGCGAGGCGCCCGACAGGTCCGCGAAGCCGAAACGCACACCGGTGAACTGACCGGAATCGAGCGTCGCGTCCGTCAGAGTCACATTGTCGAGCCGGGCCCTGTCGAAGTTCGACCGGGTGAAATCGACCGATGGCGCGGATGCCCCGATCAGGTTGGCGGACTGGAAGTCGGAATCGCGGAACGTCGCGCGGGCCAGTTCCGCGCGGTGCAGATTGGCCTGCCGCATGGTCGAATGGGACAGTTCGGCCTCTATCAGCGTCGCGTCCTCGAGGACTGCGCCGCGCATGATCACCTGCTCGCCCTTGACGCCGTAGAGCATCGCCTTGCGGAAATGCGCGCCTGACAGATCGGATCCATGCAGCTTTCCGCCGGACAGGTTGGAATTGTTGAACAGCGACCCGGAAAAGTCGGCATTCTTCAGCGTCATGCCGTTCATCCGCTTGCCCGACAGATCGCACTGCGCGCACGACGTGGAGGAGGCGACGATGCGCGTGTCCACCCGCAACTGCGCGCTCGCCGAAACTGGCAGAGCGAGCAGCGCGGCGCCCAGAAGGGCGCGGGACGTTATGGCGTGGGAGTAACGCACAAAATGATCATACAGGGCGCGCAAACCGAGTCTCCACTTACGGAGTCGTAAGAAAGCAGCCTTCCGGTCAGGAAGGTTGCCGGACCGTTAATCGCCGAACAGCCCCGTTTCGCCACGCTCCTGTCGCGCCGGGGTCCCATCCGGGTCGCGCTCGCGCCTCACTCCGGCGCTTTACCTCGGCCCAGACC
>JBARXH010000065.1:0-3828 GCA_049647245.1 Litorimonas sp. | reverse complement strand
GCCATGGTCAGCTGCCCCAGCAGGCGGCGGCGCAACTGCGCGCGGGTCTGTTCGACCAGGGCGTCGGCGTCCGCCTTGGCCTTGGTCTTGAAGCCCCGGTTGAAGCCGCCCTTGGCCACGGCCTGTCGCAACAGCGCCTCGCGGGCGGTGACCCACGCGCCGCGTCCGGGCAGCTTGCCGTAGACGTCCGCCACGATGTCGCCGTCGGGCGACAGGACGTAGCGGATCATGCCGGACGGATCGCGCACCTCTCCCGTGGCGACGCAGCGGCGCTCACGCGGCTTGTGGCCGCGCCGGTCCGCTCCGTCGAGGGAGGCGTCCCCGGTCGGTTCGGGGCTGGCGATGTCGGACTCCGCGCTCAGCGGGCCAGGTCAGAGGCGCATTAAGCGCCTTGCCCTTCACTGCTGAACAGCGCTTCGGCTGCATCGATGGGACGTTCCGGGGCAACGTAGGCATCGGGATCGACCGCCTCTTCGCCTTCGGCCTCTTCCTCCTGGTAGAGGTCTTCTTCGCTGATCCAGCCGGCGTGCACACGCGCGCGCATGATCAGGTCCGTCGCTTCCTCTTCGGAATACTTCATGTCGTCGAACAGGCCGGGCTCGCGCGTGCGCTCCCCGTCCTTGTACTCGACATAGCCCGTCAGGTCGTCGGGCACGAGACCCGCCACATCCTCGACGGTGAGGATTTCGTTCTCCCCGAAGATCACGGCCATGGGCAGGGTGACGCCCTCGATTTCCAGCACGCCGTCTTCCACACCCAGTTCGGTGCGGCGGGCGTTCTGCTCCTCGGCGATCTTCTCGAGATATTCGCGGGCGCGGGTCTGCAGCTCCTGCGCGGTCTCCTCGTCGAAGCCTTCGATGGAGGACAGCTCGTCGAGTTCGACATAGCCGACCTCTTCCATGGTCTCGAAGCCTTCGGACACCAGAAGCTGGGCCACCATCTCGTCCACGTCGAGGCCTTCCATGAAGAGCGCGGAGCGCTCGCGGAATTCCTGCTGGCGGCGCTCGCTCTCCTGCTCTTCGGTCAGGATGTCCAGCGCCCAGCCGGACAGCTGCGAGGCGAGGCGGACATTCTGGCCGCGGCGGCCGATGGCGAGGCTGAGCTGCTCTTCGGGCACGACGACCTCGATGCGCTCGTCTTCCTCGTGGATCACGACCTTGGCGACTTCCGCCGGTTGCAGGCCGTTGACGATGAACGTGCCGAGATCCTCGGTGTAGGGGATGATGTCGATGCGCTCGCCCTGCAGTTCGTTGACCACGGCCTGCACGCGCGAACCGCGCATGCCGACGCAGGCGCCGACCGGGTCGATGGAGCTGTCGTTCGAATAGACGGCGATCTTGGCGCGCGATCCGGGGTCGCGGGCGACGGCCACGATCTGGATCGTGCCTTCATAGACTTCCGGCACTTCCTGCGCGAACAGCTGCGCCATGAATTGCGGGTGGGCGCGGGACAGGAAGATCTGGCTGCCGCGCGGCTCTTCGCGCACGTCCATGATGTAGGCGCGGATGCGGTCGCCCGGCTTGACGTTTTCGCGCGGCAGGGTCTGGTCGCGGCGGATCACGGCTTCGGCGCGGCCCAGGTCCACGATGATGTGGCCGTATTCCACGCGCTTGACGATGCCGTTGATGATCTCGCCGACGCGGTCCTTGAATTCCTCGTACTGGCGGGCGCGCTCGGCTTCGCGGGTGATCTGCATGATGGTCTGCTTGGCGCGCGTGGTCTGCACGCGGCTCGGCTCGATCATGGGCAGGGGCGTGGAGATCTCGGTGCCGATATGGGCCTCCGGATCGTCCATGCGCGCCGTGCTGAGCGCGACCTGCGACTGGGGTTCCTCGACTTCCTCGTCATGCACCACCGTCATCACGCGGCGCAGGCTCATCTCGCCCGTTTCCGGGTGCAGGTGCGCGCGGATGTCGAGCTCGGCGCCGTATTTCATCTTGGCGGCCCCTTCGAAGGCCTCCTCGATGGCGCGCAGCACGATCGACTTGTCGATGCTCTTCTCCTCGGCGACCGCCTTGGCGATCTGGAGCCATTCGAGCTTATTGGCGGAAACGCCGGCGATACCCATGACGCTATTCCTCTTCTTCGGTGTCGTTGGCCGCCGCGGCCTTGCGCGCGGCGTCCTTTTTCCTCTGGCCTTCGGCGACCAGCTCGTCCGTGATCAGCAGTTTCGCTTCCGCGATCCAGTCGAACGGGATGGAGGCCGTATGCTCCGTCTCCCCGTCCAGATTGATGTCGACCTTGCCGTCTTCCACGCCCGCCAGCACGCCGCGGAAGCGCTTGCGCCCTTCCACCATGCGGTCGAGTTCCAGCCGCGCGAGATAGCCCTCATAGGCCGTGAAGTCCTCGAAAGCCGTGAGCGGCCGGTCGATGCCGGGGCTGCTGACTTCCAGGACATAGGCGTCGTCCAGCGGGTCTTCCACCTCCAGGGTGGAAGACAGTTCGCGGCTCAGCGCCTCGCAGTTCTCGATGCCCATCAGGCCATCGGATTTGCGCTCGGCCATGATCTGCACCGTGCGGCGCTTGCCCGCCATGACGCGCACGCGCACGATGCGCAGGCCCAGATCCTCGGCGATCGGTTCGGCGAGTTCAAGGATGCGGTCGTCGATATGTGTCTTGGTCTTCAGCGTAACGTCCTATGCGCCAATAAAAAAACGGCCCGCCGTTTCCGGGGGCCGCCTGGCTGGCAACTGCCAGAACCGGCGATGTGAGGTCCATATAGGCCCGGGATGGCCGCTTGGCAAGCCGCGCGGACCCCTGCCTGTCAGCTTTATCCGAACGCCCCGCTGGAGAAGAGCAGCAGGGACGACAGGAAGGCCAGCCCGAGGGCGAGCCCGAACATGGCGGCCGTGAGGACCGCCGACCGCCCGACCGACAGTCCGCCGCCGGAGCGGAAACACCAGAAATAGACCCAGAAGAAGGATCCTGCGACCAGGAGGTTGAACACCCCCGGCGGCGTCACGGACAGCTCGGTTCCGGCTTGGGCGCGGCGCACCGCGTCCACGGCCAAGCTGGACAGCACGAGCCAGCAGATGAAGGTGGAGACCGCGTAGAAACTCGCCCGCAGCGACACGCGCAGGGTCCACCACGGCCCGGCCCAGCGGGTCAGGGAGCGTCCCATTGCACCGAACAGGATCGCGATGACGAAGACGGGCGCGACGCGCGACAGTGTCTTCCAGACATCGCCTTCGCGCGCCGCCGCAGAAACCTCCGCCGCCAGGCGCGGCCCGATCATGCCTCCGTCGAACCGCGCCAGCTCCGGAGAGACGAGCGATCCGACCATGACGAGCACCACGCCGAGAGACAGGACGAGATAGGCGCCGGGCGCCAGGATCAGGCCTTCGCGTCCGTCCGGCGGGTCGTCCGCCAGCAACGGGCCGAGCTTCCAGGGCATGAAGGCGGTCGCGAACAGGGTCGGGAAGACGGCGATGACGGCCAGGCCGATCCCGGTCGCCAGGCGGTCCAGCCCGCCCAGCGGGTTGCGCTCTTCCACATCGATGCTCGGTCCCGGCATGTCTTTCTCCCCTCTTTGCAGTCTCGCTCGCAGCGATTCCACCGCAGGTCAATCGATCCGCAGGCGCGTGCCCGGCTGCAGCTGCGGCAGAAGGGTCCACATGTCGGGCGGTGCGAGAGCGAGGCAGCCCAGGGTCGGCCGGTGGTCGGGCTGGCGGCAATGCAGGAACACGGCCGAGCCGAGACCCGGCACGGGCGGGGCATCATTGTGGCTCATCACCAGCACGACGTCATAGGCGCCGTCCTCGCGCCACAGCCTTTCATGGCTTGCCGGGTGGGGCAGGCGGACGAAGCGGTTGTAGGCCGGGTCGCCGG
>JBARXH010000064.1:0-4740 GCA_049647245.1 Litorimonas sp. | reverse complement strand
GACCGAAGACGAGCACTTGGGGCTTTCCGGTCGTCCCCGACGTGGTGTGCACCTTGACCGGGGGGCGCTTTTCGGCCGGGTAGCTGTCCAGCCCGGTAAAGTCGCCCAACGGCGGATGGCGGTCGAGGCTGTCCATGATGTCCGACTTGTCGAACATGGGCAGCTTCCCGATGTCGCGCAGACCATCGATGTCGCCCGGTTCGATGCCCTGCGCGCCCCAGAGCCTCCGGTAGAAGGGTGTCTGCCACGCGCGGTCCAGCATCCTCCGGAACAACCGGTCCTGATGGGCGAACAGCGCATCGCGGCTGGTGGTCTTCGCAAAGTCGATGAAGGCGTCACCGATCGGGTGATCCGCCCGGATGGCGTCGGGATCGACGAAGTCGAAATAGGTCGCGCTCATTTACGGACACCCTCCCGCAAGCCGGAACAGGTCACGCACATCGTCGAACCGTTCCAGATGGTCTGTCCGCGCGATAAGCGCATCGGCGACTGGCTTGGCCTTGTCCTCGCTCAAGCCGAAGGCGACACAGGCCCGGAACTTCGCCAGATGCTGTTCGCGACTGAGCGGATCGGAGGGCGACCCGAACAAGCGCGCCGTCATGGCGAGCCGTTCCGAGCCGTCGGACAGAACGGCGCGCACCGATTGCGGCACGAATTCCGCCGGGTCCTCGACATGGTTCGCCGTCACGGACACACGCTGCGCCAAGGCCAGCAGGTCGGGATCGTCCAGGCTTTCGCGCGTGAAGTCCCCGAGCCCGACCGTGCCGCGCCGCAACGTCACAGCGGCGAGATAGGGGAAACATAGGCGCGCATAGTTGGGCGACATGCCAGCACGGGCGGGGCGCGCCACGAGACGCGGGATGATGGGCGGGGCCTGAAGCTCCAGGCTTTCCAGCGTCTCCGCCGTTACACCCTGTTCCAGCAGCCGTTGAACCAGCGGGATGCCGCCCTGCGCCGCGCGTCCCGTCGGGAAGGGTTTCCAACTCACTTGCTTGATACGGTGGATCTTGCCCAGCGCCTTGGCCGCACCCTCCAGGTCCACCTCATCCTCGAACATGGCGAAATAGCCGAACGGGCCTTCCAGCGACTGTTCCGGACCGTGCAGTCCCGCCTGCGCCAGGTCGCACGCCACGACGGCAGCGCGGGCCGCGCCCGCGATCTGCACGGGCAGGGTCGGCTTGCCTTCCACATGGGCCTGCATCACGCCCGCACACTGTGCCAGCGCGCAGCCCATGGCGGACAAGGCCGTGTCCTCGTCGAAACCGCGCAGGCGCGCGATCCCCAGGGTCGCGCCGAACAACCCGGCCGTGGCAGGACGGAAGAACTTGAGCGGGCTTCGGACCGCGACGCCCAGCTCCGCGGCCACGTCCACGGCGACGATCAGGGCCTCCATCAGCTCGAAGCCGGAGGTTGCCCCCCGCACTTCGACCTCCGAAGAAATGGCTGCGAGAATGGTCGCCATGGGGTGGACCACTGCGGCTTCGTGGACGCAGTCATATTCCATGGAATGGATCTGAAAGCCGTTGAGATAGGCGGCGCTGGCCTGAGGCGCGGTCTCGCCGTGGCCCCAGAGGTGGGCGTTCCCACCGCCGCCCCAACTCCGGACAACCCGATGGACGCTGTCCTGGAACGGCGCTTTCGCGCCCGCGATGCCGACCCCGAGACTGTCCAGCAGGAACGTCTTGGCCGCGTCATAGGCGGAATCGGAGAATACGGACTGGAACAGCGCGTAGCGCGCGAAGGTCCGTGAAATGGCGGTCATGGCAGCGCCTTCGTGTAATCGGGCAATGAGCCGCTCAGTGCCGCATCGATGAGCCGGTCCGGTTCGGCCATCCCGCCGTGGCGCATCAAGGCCAGCGCCTTGTCGCGCAGCTGGGCGTCGCTCAGGGGCACTTCGGGATCGCCCAGCGCGTCCCGCGCCGTCCAGACCCTCCCGCCGATCTCCACGCTGGCCCCGTAATGGGAGGGATAGGCCGCGTTGAACCCATCGTCTTCCAGCACCCTCACCCGCGCGCGCGTGTCACGCAGGCGCTCCACCGCGTCCGGCTCGAAATCCGACAGTTCAGGCACGCCCTCGACCAGCGCGACGGCCACGCTGTGCTGGAGGCTGAACTTGGCTTCGATCACGCTCCCCGGCTCTGGCCGGTCGCAGAATTTAAGCGCATCCGCATAGGTCCGCAACACCACCTCCCCGCCCGTATCCGTCGCCTGCAGCGCGGCGTCGATGGCGGGGTGGGCGTGGCGGCAGGCGGGATAAGGCTTGAGCGAGGTTTCGTGGAGGAGCCATCCGTCCGCCTCGAACAGCACGTCGCGCGCGTGCGCGCCGGGGCACATGGCGGCGAAGAAGCCCTGTTCGCCTTCGAGGATGGAGCGAGGTCCCTGGAAGCCTTGCGCGGACAGGATCGCGGACTGCACACCGACCTGCGCGGCGTGTCCGGCGTGGAGTTGCTTGGCCAGGCTATCCGGCTCGTGCCGCGTCTGCCACAGCCCCGCCGCCTGCGTGCCCGCCAGACCGAGCGCACTCACAAGGTCGCTCCCGTCCAGCAGGCGGCAAGACGCCGCCGCCGCGCCGAACGGACCGCAGGTCGCGGTATTGTGCCAGACCGCATAGTGGCCGGGGCCGACCGCCCGGCCGATCCGGATCGTCACCTCGTATCCGACGACGATCGCGTCGAGCAGATCGTCCATCGTGGCGCCGGTCTGCTCGGCCATGGCGAGCGCCGCCGGAATGACCGTCGGCGCGGCATGGAGCACGGCCTCCCGGTCCACATCGTCCATGTCCAGAACGGTCCCGAGACAGCCATTATGCAGGGCCGCCATCTGCGGAGAGCTTCGCGACGCGCCGATCCGGGCGCAGTGCCCGGCCTCGTCCGGAAAGGCTTGCGCGATCCTGACGCCGGCCGGCTCCGCCCGCCCCGCCACGGCGCAGCCCGTCCAGTCCAGCAGAAGCGTGGCTGCGCGAGCGCGATCCGCCTCGCCGATCGGACGGTCCAGCAGCGAAGCGAGACGTTGCGTGACGGTCACGGCCGGGTGCTGTCCTGCGGCCCGACGAACCGGATGGCGGCCCCATCGGGGGCCTTCAAGAGCTGGGTGTCGCGCCCGGAGGTGGTGACGTCCGGCTCGGCCTTCGCGGCCTCGCGGATGCGGCGCACATCTTCCGATCCGACGCGGTAACGGACTTCTGTCAGACCGACTGAGCCTGAGTCACATCGATTCGAGAAGTCCCGGCCCGTCAGGCCCGCTTCCTCGCCCATCACTTCGATCATTTCGAACCGCCCCGTTTCCATGCCAGCCACCGGCGACACGATGGACGCGCGGTAGGGCACGATTGTCGTCAGCTCGACCGGGATACCGAGCGGCATGACTTCAGGGGTCGCGGATCGGGTCGGCTCTCCGTGATACCAGGTCGCGAAACCGAGATCTTCGGCGAAAAAACGGTAGGTCGCGTCGCGGTCGCTCGCCATCTGCATGATGTTGAACGGCACGCCGAAGCGCTCAAACGCGGGATAGTCTTCCGGCAGGGGCGTCGTCAGGCGCTCATACATCTGCACCTGCGCCCCTGTGTCCTGGTGGGTCAGGACGACGACGTTGAGCTTCGAGGGTCCGAACTCGAGATAGGCGACCGGCGTCTTCGGCTCCCAGCCCAGGGGGCGCGCATCCGCCACGATGGACGCTATGTCCCTCGCCCGCACCATAAGCGACCAGTAGCAGCCCGGCTCCCAGCTCGCCGCGTCGGCCGGCCTGGCCTGTGGCGCGTCGGGCGGCATCCGTTCCAGAATGACGGACGCGCCTTCGTTGCCCTGACGCAGGACCATCACGTCCTCGTCGGAATAGGTGACGCTGTAGCCCCCGATATCCGTGAAGAGACGCGCGAAGTCGGCATTGTCGTAGGTCCCGATCCGCACCGAGTCCCACGCCTGGGTAACGACGGGCACATCCGCATCCACCGGTTCCGGAACGGTCTGGCAGGCCGCAAGGGCGATCATGCCCATCCCCATCCCCAGGCCCATCGCCAGCCCCAGCACCGGCCTTCTCAGTAGACCCACGGTCTCGCCTCCTCATCCCTCGCCAACCATGCTTCTATGGCATCCCGCTCTTGCAGAGTTTCCGCGATGGCGTCCAATCCCTCCACGAGACGGCGCTTGGCTCCCGGGTCGATCTCGAAGGGGTGGCCGCTGATGGTCTGCGCCGGCAGGTCGATCTCGACGACTCTCGGAAGACGGTCGATCTCATCGGCGGAGAGCTGGATCGGCAGCAGGCCGTTGCCGATCAGGTTGCCATGGAAGATCTCCCCGAAACTCTCGGCGACGACCGCGCGGATGCCGTATTCCTTGAGCGCCCAGACCGCATGTTCGCGGGAGCTGCCGCAACCGAAGTTCCGCCCGCCCAGCAACACGGTCGCTCCGGCATAGTCGGGGGTGTTGAGCACGAAGTCGGGGTTGGGCGTGCGCCCGTCCAGATAGCGCTGGCCCGCGAACATTCCCTCCGCCAGCCCGGTCTTGGACACGGTCTTCATCTCCCGCGACGGAATGATCTGGTCCGTGTCGATGTTCGGCGCGCGCAGGGGCGCGGCGATCCCGGCATGGGTCGTGAAGGGCGCGTTCACGACGGCAGGCTCTCCGGTGCGCTGATCCGCCCGGCGACCGCGCTGGCGGCGACCACGGCGGGGCTTGCCAGATGGGTGCGCACGCCCGGCCCCTGACGACCTTCAAAATTGCGGGTGGTGGAGCTGACCACGCG
>JBARXH010000063.1:0-9692 GCA_049647245.1 Litorimonas sp. | reverse complement strand
GAGCGAGACGATCTGGCAACAGACGGCCGCGGACGGCGCGACCGTGCGCGTGGTGGCGTTCCAGATCCTCAACGCGCCCAACCTTCCCCAGCGCCGGGTCCGCCTGCGGGGCCTCGACCCGGCGGCGACCTACGCGCTGGAGGACGGGCAGACATTCGGCGGGGACATGCTGATGCACAGGGGCCTCGATCTGCCGCCTGCCCGAGCGGACTTCGAGGGAGTGCTTCTCGTGCTGCGCAAAAGCGGCTAACGCATCGTCCGGGACCCTGTCGAACGGGGCCGCGAGGGGACGTCACGATGGAACTCAATGCAACGCAGGCCGGCGTGTTTCTCGGCCTCACGGCGCTCATCGCGCTGGCGACCTGGTGGGTCTGCCGCGATCAGATCGGCCGGGGCAGGGGTGAGAACGCCGAAGCCGACTACTTCCTCGCGGGCGGCAGCCTGAAATGGTATTTCGTGGCCGGGTCGATCACGCTGACCAACCTGTCGACGGACCAGCTGGTCGGCATGAACGGCGCGCAGATGGCTCTGCTGGCCTGGTGGGAGCTGGCGGCGGTGGTCGGGCTGCTCATGCTCGCGCTGATCTTCATCCCGGTCTATTACAAGTACAATTGCACGACGACGACCGAGCTGCTGGAGCGGCGCTACGGCGACAAGCATATCCGCGCGCTGATCTCGGTGCTGTTCCTGCTCGGCAATGTCGGCATCTTCCTGCCCGCCATCCTGTATGGCGGCTCGCTCTTCATGATCAACCTGTTCGATCTGGACGTCAGCCTCTACCTCGTCGCCGCACTCTTTGCAGTCGTCGGGGCGGCCTACGCCATTTTCGGCGGGCTGCGGGCCGTGGCCGTGTCCGACACGTTTTCGGGCGTGCTCCTGCTGGGCCTCGCCATTCTTGTGACGGTCATCGCGCTGAACGCCATCGGCTGGGACCTGTCGGGCGTTCCGCGCGAGCGTCTGACCCTGATCGGCGCGCCCGACAGCGACATTCCCTTCGCCACGCTGTTCACGGGGATGCTGTTCATCCAGATGTTCTACTGGTCCACCAACCAGACCATCACCCAGCGGGCCATGGCGTCGCCGAACGTGCGCGAGGCGCAGAAAGGCATCTTCGCGGCGGCCGCCATCCGCCTGCTGATCGTGCCGCCTATCATCGTCCTGCCCGGCATCGTGGCGTATCAGCTCTATGGCGACGTGGGCGACACGGCCTATGGCCAGCTGGTGGGCGACATCCTGCCCGCTTTTCTGTCCGGGGCCTTCGCCGCCGCAATCGCGGCCGCCGTGCTGACGACCTTCAACTCCATCCTCAACGCGTCCGCCGCGCTCTGGGTGATGGACATTCACGAGACCTACGTGAACGACCGTCCGGATGTGCGCCGCCTGTCGCTCTGGGTCTCCGTCGTGATGGTGGGACTGTCCTTCGCGCTGATCCCGGTGTTCAACGACCCGGACGCCTCGATCATCAATACGGTGCAGCAGCTCTACGGCCTGCTCTCCATGCCGATCCTTTCGGCCTTCATCGTCGGGCTGCTGTTCAGGGGCGTGAATGCCCGCGCCATGATCGTGGCCGTGGTGGCGGGTGTCGTCTTCTATGGCTGGGCGACCAATCCGTTCGGCGGCACGCCGGGGATCGGGCTGCACTACATCCACGTCATGGCGATCACGCTGTTCGGCGGCGTCTGGCTTGCGCTCCTGCTCAGCACGGCGTTCGGGCAGCGCCCCGTCTGGGACGCGCACACCGTCTTCGCCCGCGACCCCGAAGCCATGACGCCCATCGATGTCTAGGCCCGAACTTTTCCGCCGGGAACTGGGCGTCTGCTACTATCCGGAGCACTGGCCGGAAGGGGTGTGGGCCGACGACGCCCGCCGCATGGCGGAGATGGGACTGTCCTGGGTCCGCATCGGGGAGTTCGCCTGGAGCCGTCTGGAGCCGCAGCCCGGCGCGCTGCAATGGGACTGGCTCGACCGCGCGGTCGACACTCTGGGCGCGGCGGGGCTGAAGATCGTGCTCTGCACGCCCACGGCCACGCCGCCGCGCTGGATGCTGGATCGGCACCCGGACATGCTGGCCTGGGACGATCAGGGCCGCCCGCGCGGCTTCGGGTCGCGCCGCCACTATGATTTCAGCCACGAGGGCTACCGAACGGAAGCCGTGCGCATCGCCTCGCTGATGGGCGAGCGGTACGGGCGCCATCCCTCCGTCCAGGCCTGGCAGCTCGACAATGAATATGGCTGCCACGACACGACCCTGTCCTACTCGCCGACCGCGCGCGCCGCCTTCCAGCGCTGGCTGGAGGACAGATACGGAACCGTCGCAGAGCTGAACCGCCGCTGGGGCAATGTCTTCTGGTCCATGGACTATCAGCGGTTCGACCAGATCGGCCTGCCCAACCTGACCGTGACAGAGCCCAACCCGTCCCACGCCATGGACTTCCGCCGCTTCGCCTCCGACCAGGTGGTGGCCTTCAACCGGGCGCAGGTGGACGCGCTCCGTCCCCTGACCGACGCGGACCTGCTGCACAACTATATGGGCCGGATCACGGATTTCGACCATTTCGCGGTCGGCGCAGATCTCGATATCGCGACGTGGGACACCTATCCGCTGGGATTCCTGGAGGACCGATCGGACCGGAACGACGCCTTCCACCGAGACCATGCCCGCACGGGCGATGCGGACTTCATCGCGCTTCACCACGACCTCTACCGCGCAGTCGGGAAAGGCCGCTGGTGGGTGATGGAACAGCAGCCCGGCCCCGTGAACTGGGCGCCGCATAATCCGGAACCGGAAGCCGGCCAGATAAGGCGCTGGACCGAAGCCGCCTTCGCGCACGGGGCGAAGACCGTGGTCTATTTCCGCTGGCGGCAGGCCCCCTTCGCGCAGGAACAGAACCACGCCGGGTTGCTCCGGCCGGATGGTGAACTCAGCGAAGGCGGGAAAGAGGTCGCGGCTCTGGCAAAGACCCTGAACTCCATGCCGCGCCGCGCCGCTGGTCCGGCGAAGACCGCCATCGTCTTCGACTACGCGTCCCAATGGGCGTGGGAGGTGCAGCCGCAGGACGCGCGCTTCGACTATGTCCGGCTCGTCTCCGACCTCCATCGCGGCCTGCGCCGGGCGGGACACGCGGTGGATATCCTGCCGCCGACCACGCGCGACTTTGGCGACCGGGACCGGGTGTTCATCCCAGGCCTGTTCGCCTGGACCGACGCCCTGCGCGCGGCGATGGACAGGTTTGGTGGCGACATCGTGATCGGGCCACGCACGGGTTCGCGCACGCCGAATTTTCAAATCCCGGACGGACTTCCGCCCGGACTGGACGGGATCAAGGTCACGGCCATCGACACGCTGCGGCCCGGTCTCGAGGTCGCGCTGCCGGAAGGCGGCCACGTCCATATCTGGCGCGAGCGGGTGGAAAGCGATTGGGAGGAGGTGGAGACGGACGCGCACGGCCGCCCCGTGCGCTTGCAGCGCGGCCACCGGACCTACTGGGCAGGCTGGCCGGACGATGCGGCGCTGGACCGTTGGTTGAGGACCGCTGGCTAGCGGGCCACGCCCAGGGGTGAGAACAGCAGGTAGATGCCGACCACCATGGCGACGAGCAGCAGCGCCGTCGGGCGGGCGTAGCGCCACTCCGTGAGGTCGACCCGGTGCGCGTCCTTGACTGGGGTCGTCGCCTCTCGCGGGGCGAGCCGCGTCGCCACGGCGAGGATCGCGACCTCGCACGCGAACAGCACCGCATAGAGGTGCAGGAAGTGGAGCGTCACCACATCGGCGAAGACGAAGCGGGCGAGACCGTAGGCGATCACGTGGAAGACGATCACGGCCTTGGCGCCCACGGCCGGGACGCGGCGTGTGAACAGCCCGGCCAGCACGATCGTCACGATGGGGATGTTGTAGAAGCCGGTGAAGATGCGGATGATCTGCCACAGGCCTTCCGGCGCGCGGGACAGCATCGGCGCGACGGCGAAGGAGAAGACCGCGATGACGGCGGACACGATCATCGCAAGGCGCACGATCTGGGCCTGGGTGGGAACGGTCTTGCGCGTCGGCACCCACACATCGAGCACGAACAGGGTCGCCGCGCTGTTGAGCAGCGAGTTGAACGAGGAAAACACCGCGCCCAGCAGCACGGCGAGGAAGAACCCCATCAGCCAGACGGGCAGGAGATCCTGCACCAGCGTCGGGAAGGCGAGATCGATGGTCGCGAGGCCCGGCCCGTAGAGGTGGTAGGCGATCACGCCCGGGATCATCATGAAGATCGGCACGAGGATCTTGAAGAAGCCCGACAGCAGCACGCCCTTCTGCCCTTCGGCGAGCGAGCGGGCAGCCAGCGTGCGCTGGATGACGTACTGGTTGGTGCACCAGTAGAAGAGGTTGGCGATGATCATGCCGGTGAAGAGCGTGCCGAACGGTGTGGGCGAGGTCTCGCCGCCGATGGCGTTGAGCTTCTCCGGATGGTCGGTGAGCAGACGGTCGATCCCGCTGCCAATACTGCCCGCACCGAGCGCATGCAGGCCGAGGCCGAGCACGAGGCTGCCGATGAGCAGCAGGCCCAGCCCGTTGATCGTGTCCGACACGGCCACCGCCTTGAGCCCGCCGAAGACCGCATAGAGCGCGCCCGTCACGCCGATCACCAGGACCGTCGCGACCAGCCCGCCAAAGTCCGACAGGCCCAGCAGGGAAGGGACGTCGAAGATGCGGATCACGGCGAGCGATCCGGAATAGAGCACGGACGGAATGGTCACGAGTCCGTAGCCCAGCATGAACAGGATCACCGACCAGCGCCGCACGCTCTCATCGAACCGCTCGGCAAGGAACTCCGGCAGGGTGGTGAAAGCCCCCTTGAGGTAGCGCGGCAGGAAGATCATCGCCATGGCGATGGTGCTGATGGCGGCCGTCACCTCCCACGCCATGGACGACATGTCGAACCCGTAGGCCGAGCCGTTCAGCCCGATCAGCTGCTCGGCCGACAGGTTGGTCAGCAGGAGCGAGCCTGCGATGAACAGACCGCCCAGGTTCCGCCCGGCGAGGAAGTAGCCGTCCGCCGTCTGCCGTTCGCCCCGGGCGGACCGATAGGACACCCACCCCACCCCCGCCATGACGAGGAGGCAGCTGAGAAGAACGAGGCTGAGGTCGGAGCCGCTCACGCCCCCGCGTCTAGGCGAGCGCGAAGCCGATAGCGAGGGGACACGGCCCAAGATCCGGATCGACCCAAAAGAAATCCCGCCTGCACGGCGGGGTTCTTTCCGTCACGGGCTTAGGTGCGGTTAGCGCGCCAGCCATCCTCCATCGACGGGAAGGGTGATGCCGTGGACATAGTCCGATGCCGGCGAGGCGAGGAAGACCACTGCCCCGCCCAGGGCCTCCGGCTGACCCCAATGGCCTGCCGGAATGCGTCCCAAGATCGCCGCGTTGCGGTCTTCGTCCGCCTGCAGGGCCGCCGTGTTGTTGGTCGCGAAATAGCCCGGCGCGATCGCGTTGGCGTTGATTCCCTTCCCCGCCCACTCGTTCGCCATGAGCCGCGTCAGGCCCATCACGCCGGACTTGGACGCGGTGTAGGAGGCGACCCGGATCCCGCCCTGATAGGACAGCATGGAGGCGATGTTGACGATCTTGCCGCGCGCTTCGCGCGCGATGCAGTGATTGGCGAAAGCCTGCGACAGGAAGAACAGCGTCTTCAGGTTCACGTCCATCACGTCGTCCCAGTCCTCTTCCGTGAAATCGACCGCGTCATTGCGCCGGATGATCCCGGCATTGTTGACGAGGATGTCCACCGGGCCTGCCGCCTCGATCGCCGCGTCCAGCGCGCCCCGCGCCGCGTCCGTTTTCATCAGATCCGCGCGTATGTCCCAGGCGGTGCGGCCCGCCGCTTCGACCCGGGCGATGGTGTCCGTGGGCGCGGACCGCCCGACCAGCACGACATCCGCCCCGGCCTCCGCCAAGGCGACGGCCATGCCCTGTCCCAGTCCCGTATTGGCTCCGGTCACCAGAGCGGTCTTGCCGGACAGGTCGAAAGCGTGGCGCATGGGGTCTCCCGGATCATCTTTGCAGCAAGGGAGGCGGCTAATTCGCCCGTCCCCTTGCGGCTGGCAATGACACCGGTTACCAACACCGTAAAGGGGTAAGGCCGGATCGCGTCCCGAAAAGACGAGGAAGCCCGGCCTGGAACCTCCTGCACCACCGGACCGAAAGAGAGACATCGCATGTCCCAGACCATCGCCCTCATCATGGAAAACAGCCAGGCCGCCAAGGCCCCGGTCGTCCATGACGCCCTCATACATGTCGTGGAACCGCTCGGCCACACGGTCCACCATTACGGCATGTATGCGGCCGATGACGAGGCACAGCTGACCTATGTGATGAACGGCATACTGGCCGGCATCCTGCTGAATTCCGGCGCGGCCGATTTCGTGGTGTCTGGCTGCGGCACGGGCATGGGCGCCATGCTGGCGCTCAACGCCATGCCGGGCGTGTTCTGCGGTCTCGTCATCGACCCGACCGACGCTTTCCTGTTCGGCCAGATCAATGACGGCAACGCCATTTCCATGCCCTATGCCAAGGGCTTCGGCTGGGCGGCGGAGCTGAACCTGCAGGACTGCTACCGCAAGCTGTTCGAGGTGGAACGCGGCGTCGGCTATCCCAAGGAGCGCGCCGAGATCATGGCCAAGAACCGCAACATCCTCAAAGAGGTCAAGGCCGCATCCTGCCACGACATGTTGAGCGTGTTGAAGGCCCTCGACGAAGACCTGCTGAAGAAGACCATTGCGGGCGAAAAGTTCTCCGAGCTGTTCTTTCCCAATTGCAAGGACGACGCCATGGCCGACTTCCTGCGCGGCAAGCTCTAGGCCGGCTCGGCCGGACCCTTCAGCGCGCAGGCGGGGCGGTCGAGTCCCGCACCACCAGCCAAGGCTCTGTGACGGCATCGAGCTCGGACGGCTGCTCCGCTTCCAGAAGGCGGTGCGCCGCCTTCTGCGCGAACTCGCCGGTCGGCGTATGTACCGTGGTCAGCCGCGGCCACACCGTCCGAGCCACGTCGAAATCGTCATATCCGACGATGGACATGTCGTCCGGAGCGCGACGCCCGGACAGGCGCAGACCCTGGAGCATTCCGGCCGCCATCTGGTCGTTGCCGCAAAAGACGGCCGTCGGCGGGTCGTCGAGGGCGAAGAACCGCTCGGCGGCCGCGCGGCCGCTTTCGAACGTGTAGTCGCCGGACACGATATGGGCCGGGTCGAGGCGCAGGCCCGCCTTGGCCAGTCCCGCCTCGAGCCCCTTCTGCCGTTCCTCACTGGAGCGGAATCCGTCCAGTCCCGACAGATAGCCGATGCGCCTGTGGCCGAGCCCGACCAGATGGTCGGCCGCCTGCTCGGCTCCGGCCGCGTCGTGCGTGACGAGCGAGTGTTCCGGCAGGCCGGTCTGGACGGAGGCGATGCGGATGTGGCGGCAGCCGATCTCCCGCAGCACGTCGCCCAGACCGGGGTCTTCTGACACTGAAGGCGTCAGGATCACGCCGTAGAGGCGCTGCCGCAGAATGAACGCCCTGATCTTCTCCACGAAATCCGGGTCCGACCGGTCGCAGGGATAGACGAGCAGTTCGTACTCCGTGCCCTGCAGCGCCTTCAGGATGCCTTCCTGCGCCGTCACCACATATTGCGGGTTGGGATTGTCGTAGATCAGGCCCACCAGGAAAGCGTGGCTGAAATTCAGGCCGCGCGCCTGGGGGTTGGGGACGTAGCCGATCTCGGCCATGATGGCCTTGACCTGTTGGCGTGTCTGCTCGCGGACCTTGGGGTTGTCGTTGATGATGCGGGAGATCGTCTTCTTGGACACGCCCGCAATGGCGGCGACATCGTTGATGGTCGCCTTGCGGGTTCCGGCCGCGGACTTCCAGACCTTGGCCGCGACCACCGCCTCCGCGATGCCGTCCTCGGTGACTGAGCTGTCCCGGCGTCTCCCCATGTCCGACATCTGGCCCAAAGGCCGGACATCCGCAACGCCTGATGAGGCGCATCCCTATCATGGTCCCGTCCGGGCCCCGGATTTTTGACACCGGTGGCAATTACGTTAGTCTGACCCAAAAAGGGGATCCGATGACCGACACGACCACGAAGCGCAGGCGCGGCCTGCCGATATGCCGTCCCGGTCATGCCGGGCTGAGCCTAGCCTTGGCGGCCTTCGGTGCGTCCGCCTTCGCCAGCCCGGCCCTGGCACAGCTGTCCGGTCCGTCACCCGTCGATCTGGACGGCGCCTATCTGCCGGATTTCAGCTATGCGGGCTACGGCTTCGGCGAGCGGCCCATTCCCGACATGGCGGATGCGACCCTGATCGACGTGACCCACCACGGCGTGGTCGCGGACGACGGCAAGGATGATTCCAAGGCCCTGCAATCGGCGCTCCAGGAAGCCCGCCGCGTATCCGGACCCGTCGTGCTGTCCCTGCCCAAGGGGCGGATCGTCCTGTCGGACATATTGAAGCTGGACCGGTCCGACCTGGTGCTGCGGGGACAGGGGAAAGGCCAAGGCGGCAGCGAGATATATATTCCGCGCCCGCTGTCCTACATCGATACGGGCGACAAGTTCGACGAAATCCGGACCTATCTGAAGCGCTTCGACAAGGTGCAGCGCGACGCGGACCAGAACGTCGAATGGCCCTTTTCCGAATATAGCTGGACAGGCGGTTTCCTCTGGATCGGGCCACAGGGCCATCGCGCCGCCGCCTATCTGGAGGAACTGGACGTCGCGCCGGACCCGCTGGCCGTCGGAACGGACGGGGAGCGGGGGGCTCTGTCCTTCCAGGTGAGCGATGCGTCCCGGCTCCGCACGGGCGACGATGTGGAGCTCGTCTGGTTCAGCCGCGACGGAGAGGCGGGGCCCCTGCTGCCCGTCCTTTACGGCGACACCGAGCTGAAGGTCGGGTCCCATCACTGGACCTTTCCCGACCGCGGCCTGGTCCGGCAGAAAACGGTCATCCGGGCAATAGAGGGCGACCGGGTCACCATTGCCGACCCTTTATTGCACCCGCTGTCCGAAACCGTCACGGCGGACATTCTCGACTGGTCGCCCCTGACCGATGTCGGCATCGAGGATCTGCGTATCGCCTTTTCGCCCGGGACCGCGTTCGGCCATCATCTGGAGCAGGGCTTCAACGCCGTCTACTTCACGGGCACGCGGAACGGCTGGGTCCGGGACGTGGCCGTGCACGACGCGGATAGCGCGGTGCTTTCCTACTCCAGCGCCAATCTGACGTTCGACAATATGGAAACTTCCGGGGACCGCGTGGCGCACTATGCGGTGCATATCGGCAACGTCCACAATGCGCTCGTGTCCGATCTCGTCGTCAGGAACCGCGTGGTCCACCCGATGACCGTGAACACCCAGTCTACCAAGGCCGTCTATCTGCGCACCCAGGTCCACCGGCAGCCCGTGCTCGACCAGCATGCCGGGGCCAACCACCAGAACCTGTTCGACCAGACGGTACTGCATCTCGACGCCGCGCCGGGGCCGGACGGCCCGAGCTATCCCGTCTGGGACGGAAGCGGCGCCGGCTACTGGCAACCCGGCCACGGTCGGTTCAACACGACCTACAATCTGGAGCTCCGGATCGGCTCCGGCGCATCCCGCACCGAACCCGTCGCCGCGCAAGGCCTCGCCGAAGGCCCCGATGCGCGGCTGCTCCACATATGGGGCAACCGTCC
>JBARXH010000062.1:0-2142 GCA_049647245.1 Litorimonas sp. | reverse complement strand
GTGCCGCTGTACTCGTATAGTACTTTGAATCCATAGAGGGAAGGATGGGTGTATTGTTCAGATGTAGAATGTTCTTCATGTTATTCAGGTGTTCTTCACTTGTACGCTCTATGTTCTCTAAACACGTGTTTAATTTCTCCTCTATTAACTGCTGGTGCGACGATACGTCCGACTCTATCTTGTACGCCTTTAAGATAAGGTACATTACGCCTACCGTTATGGTAATAGAGAGAATGATTGTGTAATTAGAAGTGTTCATATAGTAATATAGAGAATAGGTTTATAATCATTTGCCCGCATTGGTTGTATGGTATGCTTTGATGAGTGACTTGACTTTATCTATATCAACGTATCCAATATCCCCTTTCTCAACAATACTCTTAATCCGCAATGCTCTACCGAGAGATGTCGATAGAGAAGGATCGTCCTTAATTCTCAACCACAATCCGGCTTTTATCAACTTGGCATCACTCACTGATACACCATTCTTCTTTACAATCAGTTTTATAATCTCCTTATTTACATCATTCCTTTCCCTATAGATTAACATGTTCAACTGTCTTGACCTACTTGAGTCTCTCGCACCTCCTACAAACAAACCGCCCTTATTCTTTACATTCACTTTACCGCCAAGGGATTGTAATAGAGAGACAAGTTCATTATCGTTATATGCATAATGTATCGCTGTATTACCGTCATTATCCTTCCTATTTACAATATCAGGGTTCTTAACCACTAACCTTTTTATAATCATCAATGGCTTTGGGTTTGACATAGAGAGATGATGGAGTAATGTACGCCCTTCTTTATCAGTTACGTTATAATCACTTATCATATCCTCATCTATCATGAACGATAGTACGTCTATTTTGCCCTCTTTAGCAGCCTTAAGTGCTTTAATATCAGTTTGTGTGTTATAGAAGAACCCACCACCTTGTTGAAAACCATCAGTCATTTATTAACACTATTATATTATATGTCAGAACGTAATAAAACAGTAATGTTACTCGCCGTATTGGTCGTCTCTTTGATACTGTACATGATTTACAATAACATTATGAGTAATAGGGAGAATATGGATATTGTTACAGACAACGGTACTGTGATTACAAACGGTAATGGTAGTGCTGTTGTCACACAGAACGGTACTGTGATTACAAACGGTAACGGTAGTGCCGTCGTAAACGGTAACGCCGCCGTAAACGGTAACGCCGCCGTAAACGGTAGTGCTGTTGTCACACAGAATGGTACTGTAGTGACAAATGGACCTGTAGTTACGAGTAATGGGACTGTTGTCACACCAACTGTAGTGAGTACTTGGAAGGACGACTTTGAGAATGCCAATAATATAGTCGGTTGTAAACCATATATCACTGATGTAAAACCATATGGATGTCCAAGTGATAATGAAGGGCTCAATTACTCACATTTCAACCCTCCTGTAACAGTGGCTGTGAAAAAGGATGTTTATGATATTAACAATTATCTACCAGGAGAAGTCAATAAGGACTGGTTTGATGTACCCGATGAACCTATAGCTGTTGAACAGAGACATCTCGTTAACACCGTAAGACCTATGGCTGTTACCTACACAGGAGGACGTGTAAAGAACTTTGACATTAGAGGTACGCCATTCACTCCTAAATTGGCTAATATATCACCTTGGAATCAAGGTACCATTGAACCTGATATCGCCCATAAAGGAATATGCGGTCAAATGTGTTAAATACTTTCCCTATATCATTTATAATGGCTCGCCAAATTCTAAACGATCACGTACGGTTATATGTCACCGTTGATAATGAGATAAGGAAGATGAAGAAGGAGATATCATCACGTGCGGAGAAAAAGAGAGACGTCGAGTTGAGATTGATTAAATTTATGAAAGATAAGAAATTCACTACGGTAAACATAGGGGATGGTAATATAAGGATTAATAACTCCACAACAGCCGTACCATTGACAAAAGACTTCATTATAGGCACTATTAAGAAACATGTTAAAGACCCTGTAGTATCTGAGAAGATTATTGGTGAACTCTATGGAGATAAGAGGAAGAAGGTGAGTCGTGTATATATCAAAAGGTCTTTCCTATAGTGCATAATAGATGAAAGGGTCAAATGTAGCGATAGTGATATAGGG
>JBARXH010000061.1:0-4428 GCA_049647245.1 Litorimonas sp. | reverse complement strand
CAGACTAGGCGCTATGGGTAATAGCAGCACGGTTTTGCTTTATGTAAAACTTGCGGAGGACCCATGCAGAACAAAGCAAGAATAAGTTTTTCACTATGACCTTGGCCAAACGCATCAAGGACACGCGCAAGAAGCACGGCCTGTCCCAGTCCGAATTGGCGAAGAAGGTCTCTGTGTCTCAGCCGACCATCGCCAACTGGGAACGGGGCGGTCACACGCCCCGTCCGGACGCACTGTCCCGCATTGCCAAGGCCCTGGGCACCGATCCGTCCTGGCTGCTGTCCGGCGAGCTGCCCGCCTGGAAGAACCCGGCGCACCAGCACTTGGCCAAGCCGATCCACCACATCCCGGTGCATGAATGGCCCATGGGCCACACGGACCCCACGACGACACAGCCCATGCGCTACATGGCCGTGGCCGCGAATGTGCAGGATGTTTTCGCTCTCTCGGCGGGGAACGACACGCCCTTCCCTGCGGGTTCCGTGCTGATCTTCTCGCGTGTGGCCGACGCCGTGCCGGGTCGGTTTCTCGTTCGGACCGCGGACGGGCTCAGCCTGGAGGAGCGCGCCTCATTCGACGATGATGTCTTCGCCCGTCTCATATACTCGGTCGTGCCGCACTAGGGACCAGACGTCCGGGACTTCCTTCAGCTCTTCCTGATAGTATTGCTGGAAGCCCGGCATCTTCACGCGGTTTAGAAATCCGGAATAGGCCATGTAGCTGACGAGGAAGCGCAGATCGCGCACCCAGGGCGGCATGTATTCGGGGCTGACGATCTTTCCTTCGCAGGCGAGCTGCGCGACGGCAGGCACGTCCTCTATGTCCATCTTGCCCACGAACAGCACGCGGATCAGGTCCGAGCGCCCCATCTTGACCACGGTCCGCATGAAATTGTGCACACGCAGCAAGCCGTTGAGATAGACCATGTCCTTCGTGAAGGGCGCGCCGCCCGTCACGACGCCGCCCCGGAACACGCGCCGCGCGTTCTCGAAACTCTGTGACGGGTCGTCATTGCGCTCGAGGAAGAAGTCGTAGACCTCTTTGAAGTCCGCGCCCTCCACCGCCATCTGGATCGCGAGGACCCGGCCCGACAATCGCCGGAACCGGCGCGGGTCCATGGACCCCGTCACGATTTCGGCGAACACGGCCAGCCCTTCCTGCACCTCCGTCGTGCCTGGATGGCTCCAGCCCAGGATGGGAAAGAGCTTCTGCGCCCGGCCGTTCAGGGCCGTCGCGGAATGGATCAGAGCTTCATGGTGTAGCAGCTGGTCGACATCGCGCGCCGTGAAGGTCGCGCCCTGTCGGATCCGAATGCGCTTGGACGAGGCGGCCGCCTTGGCGGAGACTGTCGGGCTGATGACGACTTCGGGCGCATTGCTGTCGAAATGGCGGGCCAGGCGCTTGCGCAGCTCCCGCGCGAACTGCGTGTCCGACAAGTACTTCTCCGTCCCTTCCACGACCAGCCGGTCGAAGTCCAAGCCATCCAGGGACGCATCCATGTGCTTGGCGAGATCGAGCACCTTGGTTTCGCGGTCGAGCATCAGACGTGTCGGCTCACCGTAAAGCGCACGAGAATGCCGGAAGAAATCCGGGGTGCCGCGAGTCTCGATCATGCTGACCGTATGCATCATCGACTCGCTCAGGCGCGCGAGCCATTCCGAGACCACATCGTCGCCGTCGATCAGGTCCAGCGCGGCCTTCACATGTTCGCGCGCCTTGTCGGTCGGCATGGCCGGATACTTCGGGTCCGGAAGCTTGCCGCGTTTCAGATAGGCGGTCTTCAGCCCGGGATTCCACGCCACGGACTTCAAAATCCGCATCGACTTGGCCGCCTTGTAGAGATGCTTTCCCGCCCGGACCGCGTTTTCGTGACGTGACTCTGAAGACTGGCTCATGACCGTCCGTCGCAAGCCCGGCCACCCATGTCAAAGCGCAGGATCAAGGCCTTCGCAAACCGCAAGAGGCGCTTTACCCGCCGCACGTGCGGCGCTACCCGCGCGCCATGTCCAAAGCCCTCCAAACAGAGCCCCTTACCCGGCGCGTGTTCGCGATTATTTCGCACCCCGACGCGGGCAAGACGACGCTGACGGAAAACATGCTCCTGGCGTCAGGCGCCATCCACCAAGCCGGCAAGGTCGCGGCGCGCGGCGAAGCCCGTCGCACGCAGTCCGACTGGATGAAGATCGAGCAGGAACGCGGTATCTCCGTCAGCTCTTCCGTCATGACGTTCGAGCACAGGGGCCTGACTTTCAACCTTCTCGACACGCCGGGTCACGAGGACTTTTCGGAAGACACGTACCGCACGCTGACCGCTGCCGACTGCGCCGTGATGGTGCTGGACGTGGCCAAGGGGATCGAGCCGCAGACCCTAAAACTCTTCGAAGTCTGCCGCCTTCGCGACATTCCTATCGTCACCTTCATCAACAAGCTGGACCGCGAAGGCCAGGACCCGTTCGAACTGATCGCGGAAATCGAGGACAAGCTCGCGCTCGACGTTGTGCCTATGCAGTGGCCCGCCGCGTCGGGACGCCGTTTCAAGGGCGTGGCGGACCTCCGCACCAACCGCTTCCTCGCCTTCGCCAAGCCGGACAGCGGCGACGAACACGCCTGGACCCAGATGGACGGCAACTCCATCGGCACGACGTTCGACGATGACGCGCTGCTGGAAGAGTTCAGCATGGAAGCGGAGCTGGCCAAGGAGTATCCGGACTTCAACGAACAGTCCTTCCGCGAGGGCCACATGACGCCCGTCTACTTCGGAAGCGCGCTGCGGAAGTTCGGCGTGCTGGAGCTGATCGACGCGCTGGCGGAGTTCGCGCCTGCCCCGCAGCCCGAAGAGGCGGTCAAAGCCGGACAGGATGTCACGATCCAGCCGACCGACAAGGAAGTCGCGGGCTTCGTCTTCAAAGTGCAGGCCAATATGGACCTGAACCACAGGGACCGGGTGGCATTCTACCGGATGGTCTCCGGCGAGTTCAAACGCGGCATGAAACTCAAGACGGCGGACGGCAAGGGCCTGACGGTCCACAATCCGGTCATGTTCTTCGCCCAGGACCGCGAACTGGCGGAGACCGCCTATGCAGGCGACGTGATCGGCATTCCCAACCACGGCGTCTTGCGCGTCGGCGAAAGCCTGTCCGAGTCCGGCAAGATCCGCTTTGCCGGCATTCCCAATTTTGCGCCCGAAATCCTGCGCCGGGCTCGGCTGGAAGACCCACTCAAGGCAAAACATCTACGCAAAGCCTTGGAATCACTGGCGGAAGAGGGCGTGACGCAGCTGTTCAAGCCCGCCCTGGGCGCGGACATGATCGTCGGTGCGGTCGGGTCCCTGCAGATCGACGTGATGCGCGAGCGCATCAAGACCGAATATGGCCTTGGCGTGCAGTTCGAGGTGCCTCCCTACCAGACGGCCCGTTGGCTGGCCTGCGACGACCCGGCGGTCCTGAAGACCTTCGTCGACAAGAACACGGTCAACATGGCCGAGGACATTGACGGGGATCCGGTCTTCCTTGCCAAGTCCGCCTGGGATATAGGCTACGCTCAGGAAAAGAACCCGGACATCCGGTTTCTGACCACTAAAGAGCGCCGATGAACCCAGTCTGGCAGACCCCTTGCAAGGTGGCACAGGTCTTTATTCAAGGTCTGCCCATGTTCCTGCCGCCCCTTATCATGCTCGCCGTCACCGTCACTGTCGTGACCTTGCTGTTCCTGCCGGCGACGTTCGAGCGGAAATCGGCGCTTGTGAATTTCTATTGGGTCGGCGTGTGGCTGTTTCTGGGCCTGATCGCCGCCATCTCCGGCGCGGAACAGACGGTCATGCTCGCAGGATTGCCTCAGACCGACCTGGCGCAGCGTCTGCTGACCTCTTCGTCTCTGTGCTTCGTGATCTTCGTGGTATTTGGCTGGTTCCGGCTATCCGGAGTCGCCCTTCTGCTGGGCCTGCGCCGGATCGCGAAACTGGCCTAGCGCGGAATGGCCCCGGCCAAGCCTGCACTCGGCGCAGTAGACACGGGTCGGGACGCACCATAGGGCATTGTCGCCGGCGGCGGGACGTCATCGTTCAACCGGCCATAAAGTCCGGGCTGCTGGGCCCGAACCGGCGCCGTCCGAGGCGCATTCGACCATGTCACCGGTGCGCTGACCGGAGCGCGCGGCATGACCATGGCCTGCCCCTGAGGCTGCGGCACGGGTGCCCAATTTTGTGACAGGACCTGCGGAACGGCGGCGCCCGGATATTGCGGCTGTTGCATCGGAGCAGAAGTCGGCGCGGGGATCGGCGCCGGGATCATCTGCCCCACGGGCGGTCGACCTGCGGACGGATTGCGGGGCGCGAAGCCGTTCAACCGTCGATGCATGGCCGGAGCTTGCTGAAAACCAGGCTGTTGCTGGACGGGTGCGGGCACTACCTCTCGCCGCATGGCATTGGGC
>JBARXH010000060.1:0-4646 GCA_049647245.1 Litorimonas sp. | reverse complement strand
GGCCGGAGACGACCGTGGTCACGGGAAAGGCGAAGGACAGGGCGGCGAGCTGTTCCTTGCCCAGCTGCCCGACATAGAGCGTGTCGATCATGGTGACGCTCATCACCGCGGCGATGCCGAAGATCATCGGCCCCGCCATCACCATCAGCGCCTTGAAGACCGAACCTTCGTCGAGCTGGCGTTCGCCGGTCTCGGAAGCGGAGTCTTCGGCTGTGTCGTCAGGGGCGGTGTCTTTGGGCGTGGTATCGTCGGGGCTGGCGGACATGAGGGGCCTTGCAGTTGCCCCGACCCTACGTCCCGGCGTCGGCCCTGTTCCGTCGGCCCGTTCCCGGCAGGCCAATCGGTCGCACGGCCTTGCCGGGCGTCAAGGGAGAGACTGCTGCAGGCGGTTCAGCCCGCAGGATCGACGGTCGCGATACCGTTTTCGCGTTTCAGCGCTTCCAGTTCTCGCAAGGCGGCGGTCAGCCGGTCATGCGGGCGGCCGACAGCAGTCGGCGTCTTCGCAGCCTTGGCGCGCTTGGCCCGGACAGGTTGCAGCGAGACGACCGGGCCGTCCAGCGAGGCGTCCTTGGAAAGGGCTGTCGTGGGGGAGAGGGCGGCAGGCACGGCCACAGGCTCGCGCTCCAGCGTTCCAGTCTTGGACCCAGTTTGCGGATCGGCAGGCGCGGAGAACATCAGCGTGCGGTGCGCTTGGTACTTCTGCCGACGCCGGCGTCGTCTCAGTGATTTGAAAAATCCCACAGCCCAAAATCCCCATCCCGGAACCATAACATTTGCAAGTTCCGGGCCAGATTGCAAGATTTCAGGGCCGTCTCAGGCCTGCAGCAGCACACGCTTCAGCAGCTTGCCACTCTCCGTCCGGGGCAGGGCGGACACGATCTCCACGTCGCGCGGAGCCTTGACGTGGCTCATCCGTTCGCGCGCGAATGCCATCAACTCCGCGCCCAGCGTGTCGGTGCGGGCGTCCGGCACGGGCTGGACGAAGGCCTTCACGCGCTCCCCCATCTCTTCGCACGGCACGCCCAGCACGGCGGCGTCGAGCACCGACGGATGCTCCAGCAGCACGTTCTCGGTCTCCTGCGGGTAGATGTTCACGCCGCCTGAAATGATCATGTTGGCCTTGCGGTCTGTCAGGAACAGATATCCTTCCGCGTTGACGTGCCCGATGTCGCCGAGCGTGGACCACCCCTCCCGTGTGGGATGGTAGGCGCCCTTCGTCTTCTCGGCGTCGCCGTGATATTCGAACTTGCTCTCGCCCTCGAAATAGACCGTGCCCGTCTTGTGCGGGCCGAGCACATCCCCGGTCTCCGAGTCGCAGATGCGCAACTTGCCGAAGATGGCGCGACCGACCGAGCCGGGATTGGCGAGCCACTCCTCCGCCGTCAGGTGGGTCAGCCCGTTGCCTTCCGAACCGCCGTAATATTCCGACACGATGGGACCGAGCCAGTCGATTATGGCGTGCTTGACGTGGACCGGGCAGGGCGCGGCGGCATGGAGCACCAGCTGCAGAGACGACAGGTCGTAGGCCGTGCGCAGTGCCTCCGGCTGCTTGAGCAGGCGCACGAACATGGTTGGCACCACCTGCGTGTGGGTGATGGCGTGTGCCTCGATCGCCTTCAGGAAAGTCTCTTCCCGGAACTTGTCCATCACGACGACATGACCACCCAGGCGCTGCACGGACAGGCAGTAGACGAGCGGTGCGGCGTGGTAGAGCGGGGCCGGGGACAGGTAGCGCGTGTCCGGCGAAAAGCCGAACAGGTGCGAGAACAGGCCCAGGGCCGGATTGGGCGCGTCCACCGCCTCGTCCGGCAAGGTGACCTTGACGCCCTTGGGCCGTCCGGTCGTTCCGCTGCTGTAGAGCATGTGGAAGCCCGCGCTTTCGTCCGCAATGGGGGTGTCGGGTTGGTCGGCGGCGAGCGTGTCGAAGTCCGGCAGCCCGTCCAGCGGATGGTCCGTCCAGAACATCATGCCGTCCAGCTTTCCCTCGGATTTCAGTGCCGCCACAACCTCGGCGGCATGGCCGACCGCTCCGTCCGTGATCAGCAGGCGCGAGCCAGAGTCCCGCAGGATGTAGTCCGTCTCGTCATAGGACAGGTGCGTCGCCACCGGGCAGATCAGCAGCCCCGCCCGCTGCGCCGCCCAGTAGATGGGGATGAAGGACAGGCTGTTCTTCTTCCAGATCGCGAACCGGTCGCCGCGCCTCAGGCCGAGCGCGCGCAGCGCATGGGCGTATCGATTGGCGCGCGCTTCCAGCTCCGCATAGCTCAGCCGTGCGGTCTCCATGCCGTCGGCGTCGAGCATGGACAAGGCCGGCGCGTCCGGCGTTGCGTTCGCGAACTGTCTCGGATGCATGTCACTCTCCCGCTGTCTTTTTTGCAAAGATCATGGGTGGCGCGACCGGACCCGGCAAGGTCCGCGCCCCGCTCATCAGGGATGTGACGCGGCGCGCGCGAGCGGTGAGGTGTAGGCGGCGTCGTGGGCCAGGGGCAGCGTCTGTCCGCGCATCACCGCGTCCAGCGCGCTGGCGAAATCCGTCTCGTATTCAAAGCCCAGTTCCCGCGTGATGCGGCTGCCATCATAGACCCGGCCCAGCGTCCTGGGCAGGGTCCAGCCCTGCTGGGCATAGAGGCGGCTGACCTCCGGAAAGTAGCCGCGGACCACCATGGGCGCATTCTGCTTCAGCTTCACCCGGTCATGGCGCGTGAACGGCGTCGGGGCGGACACGACGAACAGGCCGAACCCGATCTGGGGCGCGGCGTCCAGTGCCGCCAAATGCGCCCGCGCCATGTCGGCGACGCTGGCGCGCCGGTTCAGCAGTTCGTTCATCTTCATGTTGGGACCGGACAGGGCGCGGTCCGTATCGTCGTCTTCCGGGAAGAATCGCGACGTGCGCAGAACCACCGCGTTCAGCCCGCGGTCCAGATGGTGCTGTCGGCAGAGGCCTTCCGCCGCCAGCTTGGTCACGCCGTAGATGTTGCGCGGCGCCAGCGGGCCGTGGGTCTCGTCGAGCCAGACGGCCGCCTCGGACGTTTCGTCCCGGATCGCCTGGCTGATCATGAGGGAGGTGGTGGAGGTGAAGACGAACGGGATGTGCCGATCTGCCGCTTCCTCCAGCAGGTTGAGCGTTCCCGTGACGTTGACGTCGATGAAGTCCCGCTGCGGGTATCGCGCAATGTCCGGCTTGTGCAGCGCGCCCGCATGGATGACTCCGGTGATGGCGTGCTCGGAAAAAAGGCGCGCGATCAGATCCCTGTCGGCCACGCTGCCCGCGTGGGTGGTCCACTCGCCCGGCGCCGGATCGAGGCCGATCACCGCATCGCCCCGCTCCCGCAGCCGGGGCGCGACGTGCCGGCCCAGCCAGCCCGAGGATCCCGTCAGCAGCACTGTCATGGCGAGGTGGTAGACCGCGCGGGCCATTCCGCCAAGCGCGACCTCCGGCCGGGTTGGTCGAGAGAGCCGGAACGGGGGCCAGGGATGGATTTCGTAAGAAAGTTCTTGATTTGTTCCTCGGGGTCTGTTTCCTTTGGATAGGTCGAGAAAGAGACGGAAATATGGTCGCTCGGATCAGCACGGTGGCGTTCGAAGGCGCGGAAGCGCGGCGGGTCGACGTGCAGGTTCAGGTCGCGACGGCGGGCCGCGCCCACTTCGCCATCGTCGGACTGGCCGACAAGGCGGTGGCGGAAAGCCGGGAGCGTGTGACGTCGGCTTTCGCGTCGCTGGGGCTGTCGCTTCACGGCAAGCGGGTGACGGTCAACCTCGCGCCCGCCGACCTGCCGAAGGAGGGCGCGCATTACGACCTGCCCATCGCGCTCGGCCTGATGGGCGCGCTGGGCGTGGTGCCGCCCGAGGAATTGGAGGGACAGGCCGCCATCGGCGAACTGGCCCTCGACGGAACACTGGCGGGCGTCCCCGGGGCGCTGCCGGCCGCGGTCATGGCGAACAGCCACGGCCTCGGACTGATCTGCCCGGAGCCCAATGGGGCAGAAGCGGCGTGGGCGGGGGACTTTCCCTTGCTCGCGCCGCGCACCCTCATCCAGCTGATCAACCACTTCAAGGGCACGCAGGTCCTGTCCCGCCCCGAATCCGGCCCGCTGCTCGACCTGTCCAGCGGCATTCCGGACCTGCGCGACGTGCGCGGGCAGGAAAGCGCCAAGCGCGCCCTGGAAGTCTGCGCCGCTGGGGGGCACAATCTGCTGATGGTCGGCCCGCCCGGATCGGGAAAGTCCATGCTGGCGGAGCGACTGCCGGGCCTGCTGCCCCCGCTGGATGCGCGCGAACTGCTGGACGTGTCGATGATCCATTCGGTGGCGGGCCTGCTGGAGCGCGGGGCATTGACGCGTGCCCGGCCCTTCCGCGCGCCGCACCATTCCGCCTCCATGCCTGCCCTGGTCGGCGGCGGGGCCAAGGCGCGACCGGGCGAGGCGAGCCTCGCGCACCGCGGCGTGCTGTTCCTGGACGAGCTGCCGGAGTTTTCGCCGCAAGTGCTCGACAGCCTGCGCCAGCCGCTCGAGACCGGCAAGATATCGGTCGCCCGCGCCAACGCCCACATCACCTATCCGGCGCGCTTCCAGCTGGTCGCCGCCATGAATCCCTGCCGGTGCGGCACGGCCGGGGCGGACGGCATCGCCTGCCGCCGGGGCGTGCGC
>JBARXH010000059.1:0-21523 GCA_049647245.1 Litorimonas sp. | reverse complement strand
CGTCACGCCTGACCAGTTGCTGGCCCAGCGCGTGCGCGCCCGGCTCGCCCGCTGGAACGTCGATGTCTCCATGAGTCAGGGCCAGCCCGTGGAGCAGACGCCGGTGGGGGTCTTCCTCACCGCGCTGCTCGACCTCGCGCGGGATCCGGGTGGTCCTGTCGAGCTAAGCCTCGTCATGGGACACGACCTGGCCGCTTTGGGCCGCGCACCCGGCGTGCTGCGTGACACATGGTACGCGCGGGAGCGCAAATGCCGCCGTGGCAGCCAGGACAATACTCAGAGAGAGCTGTTCGCGCGCATGGATCTGGTCCGCGAACTCCACGCAGCCGCCGCGCCGCTTCTGGAGCTGGCTGGGAACGCCACCCCGGATGCCTGGGCGTCCGGCTTGATCTCCGCCGCCAATGCCGTCGCCGGGACGGACGAAACGCTCGGCACGTTCCGCCTGTGGAGTTCGGATGCAGGGCGGCAGGCCGCCAATGTGCTGGATGGGATCGCTACGCACGGCTTCGCGCTGCCCGCGACGGACGCCGAGGGGTTTTCCCGCCTGCTGAGTTCCATGCTGCAGGGCGCGGTCGTCCGGCCCAGCCGGGGCATGCATCCGCGCCTGCAGATTCTCGGGCCGCTGGAAGCCCGCTTGCTCGACACGGATGTCATCATTCTGGGCAGCCTCAACGAAGGGACATGGCCCGCAGGCGTGGACGCCGGACCGTTCCTCTCGCGCGGCATGCGGGAGCAGATGAAGCTCTCGCTGCCGGAACGACGATACGGTCTCGCCGCGCACGACTATGCGGAGCTGGCAGCCAACCGAACTGTCTACCTGACGCGCAGTCAGCGGGACGATAGCGGGCCGACCGTCGCCAGCCGGTGGGTCTGGCGGCTGAAGACCCTCCTGGCCGGAGCGGTGGGAGAAGAGGCGGCGCACCAGCTGCTCGGCACGGGGCAGCACTATCTCGACTGGGCACGCCAGATGGACCGTCCGTCCACCCATGTCGCGATCGAACGGCCGAACCCCAAACCGCCCGTGGAGAAACGCTGGGCTCGGCAAGGGCGGCGTATCTCCATCACAGGGGTCAGCCGCTGGATCCGCGATCCCTATTCCCTGTTCGGGCGCGAAGTGCTCCGGCTCAGTCCGCTCGACCCCCTCGATCCCGACATGGATGCGCGGCAGTTCGGGACCGCCATGCACAAGGCCGTGGAGGACTATATCCTAGAGGTGAAGACGCCGCATGAGCCCGCTCACCGCGATCGCCTGGCCGCGCAATTCGCCAAGGCTCTGGCGGACCACGGCTTCGCGCCTGAAGAGGTCTTCAAGGAACGCCCCCGCATCGAGGCGCTGACGGACCACCTGATGGGATGGTTCGCGGAGCGTCACGCGGCGGGCTACGACGTGGCGGGAACGGAAGTCGAGGCCACCTTCCGAATCGACGATCTGGACTTTACCCTGCACGGCGTTCTCGACCTCGTGGAACGGTCGCCCACGGGCTACGCCTTCACGGACTTCAAGACGGGCACGCCCAGCAGCGCCGCCACTGTCGGTGCGGGGTTCGATCCGCAGCTGCCGCTGGCGGCATGGCTGGCCGGGCAGGGGGCGCTCGAAGCTCTGGACAAGGCCGGAACGGACCAGATGGGCTATGTGAGGCTCAAGGGGTCTGGCGACGATTTCAGGCACAGCCACGTCGCGTCACCGGGTTCCAGCCGCGCCAAGTCGGTGGATGAACTGACGGCCGAAGCCATCGCGACGCTTCGTGCGCTCATTGCGGCCTATGACCGTCGCGAGACGGGCTACTCGTCCCAGCCGCGTGTGCAATACACGCACGACTACGGCGACTATGACGATCTCGCCCGGCGCAGGGAGTGGTCGGACCGGATGGGGGGCGACGAATGAGCGACACGCCCTTCACGGTGGACGATGCGACCCGTCTGCAGCGGGACGCCGCCGATCCGACCGCGCCGCGCATGGTCAATGCCAATGCGGGCTCGGGCAAGACCAAGGTGCTGGTGGACCGCGTGTCCCGCATCCTGTTGCAGGGCACGGACCCGGACAAGATCCTGTGTCTGACCTACACGCGCGCCGCCGCGTCGGAAATGCAGGAGCGCTTGTTCGCGACGTTCTCGCGCTGGTCCATCGCCTCCGACGACGCCCTGCTCGGCGCGCTCCACGACCTCTATGGCCAACCCTATGCGCAAGTTCGGGGGGCCTTGCCCATCGACCGGGTCCGCACCCTGTTCGCCAGCGCCCTGGAGACCCCCGAAGGGCTGAAGGTCATGACCATCCATGCCTTCTGCGAACGCATCATCGCGCGCTTTCCCATGGAAGCCGGGATCTTGCCGGGTTTTTCGCCGCTGGACGACCGCGACGCGGACGATCTTCTCGCCGAAGGCCGAACGCGGCTCCTGGAACAGGCGCAGGCGGACGCCGCGCTCTCCGGACCGCTGCACCGTCTCGCCCGGGCCAACGCCGACATGACGCTGGACGCCATGCTGTCCAGCGGCGCGCGCGGGTTCGAGCGGTTGGACCAGTGGAAGCGGGCTGGAGGCATGTCGTCCTTCCGCAGTGCTGCCGGATTGGCCCCGGACGACCAGCCCGAAGCCGTGGCCCGCGCGGCGTGGGAGGCGACGGACCGGACCCGGTTGCAGAGCGTGGCAGCACTCTGCCGCGGCGCGGGCAAAACCGCCGAAGACTTCGCCGCCTGTATCGACCGGGCCCTGGCCGCCGACGCGGACCGGGCCTTCGAAGCCTATGCCAGTGCGTTCTTCACCGGCAGCGGGACACCGAGAAAAACGCTTCTCGTGAAGGCGGTCAAGGACGCGGACGACTTCATCACCGAGGACAGTCCGGAAACGCAGCGGGTCATGCGCGAAGTGGAGCGGCTCAAAGCCGCGAAGCTGGCGCAGATGAGCGAAGCCTATCTCACGCTGGCCCACGCGCTGGGTGCGGATCATCAGGCCGCGAAACATGCCGCGCGCGGACTCGATTTCAACGATCTGATCCTCAAGACCCGCGACCTGTTGCAGCGCACGGAGGTCTCCGACTGGGTGGCCTACAAACTGGACGGCGGCGTCGAGCATGTTCTGCTCGACGAGGCGCAGGATACCTCGCCCGAGCAATGGCAGATCATCGACTCACTGACCGCACCCTTCGCGCAGGACAGCCCTGACCGCGACGGCCCGAGCCGGACGTTCTTCGCCGTTGGCGATCCGAAGCAGTCCATCTACCGCTTTCAGGGGGCGGCCCCCAAGCTGTTCATGGACAGCATCCGCGCGCGTGCCGCCGACGGCAAGGGCGTGGCCCTGCGCATGTCCTTCCGTTCCGCCCAGCATGTGCTGGACGCGGTGGACCAGCTTCTGATCGAGCAGCGCGGCATGCAGGCCATGTTCGACGCGGACAGCGTGCCGGAAGGCTCCGACCATGTCCGGCATGCCGCCTTCCGCTCCGATCCCGGCCTGGTCGAATTGTGGCCACTGGTGCCGCGCGCCGAGGGCGTGGAGGAGAAAGACCCTTGGGATACGACGCCCGTCGACGCCGTGGGAGAGGGCGACCCGAAGGTGCGGCTGGCGCGCGAGATCGCACAGACGACGAAGCGCTGGATCGAGGCGGGAGAGCCCGTCTTCGACCGCGCGCTGAAACGCCACCGCCCGGTCCATGCAGGCGACGTGCTGATCCTGGTCCAGAAACGTGTGGGCGGCCTGTTCGACGCCTTGATCCGCGAGCTGAAACGCGCCGACCTTCCCGTGGCCGGGGCCGACCGGCTCGTCCTGCAGGAGGCAACCATCGTGCGCGACCTGCTGGCCGTCACGCGTTTCGTCCTGTTGCCGGGCGACTGCCTGTCCCTGGCCGAGGCCCTGAAGTCGCCCCTGTTCGGTCTGGACGACGACGCGCTGTTCGACATTGCGGTGGACCGGGAGTCCGCAAGCCTTTGGGAGGCTTTGCAGACCCGACGCCCGGACCTGGCCGCCTCTCTCCAGGCCATCCGTGCGGATGGTGGGTTGGCCCCTTACGACTTCTATGCCCGCCTGCTGGACCGGCGCGGGCCTCACGGGCTGACCTACCGCGAAGCGCTGTTCCAGCGGCTTGGGCTGGAAGGGCGGGAGGCGCTGGACGCCTTTCTCGCCACGGCTCTGGCGCACCAACAGCGCCAGGCTCCCAGCCTTCAGCGATTCCTGCAGGCCTTCACGGCGGACGAGGTCGAGATCAAACGCGACAAGGACCCGGCCGGGCGAGAAGTCCGCATCATGACGGTTCACGGCGCGAAGGGGCTGGAAGCGCCCATCGTTTTCCTGCCGGATACGACACGCGCGCCCGCGAACAAGGCCAGCGGCCTCATTCGTGCGGGCGAAGGCTGGATCCTCGCGCCGTCCTCCCGCGACAGCATCCCGCTGACCGACCGCTACAAGGCGGAACACCACGCGGAGAACATGCGCGAATATATGCGCCTGCTCTATGTCGCCATGACGCGGGCGGAGAGCCGGCTGGTCATCTGCGGTGCGTGGCACGGCCGGTCCAAGGCCGGCTTCGCCGAGGAGAGCTGGTATCACTGGGCGCTGCGCACGATGGAGGCCTTGCCGACGGAGAGTTTCGACACGCCGTTCGACGGGGAGGGGCGACAGGGCCTGCAGTATGGGGAGCGTCCAGCCGAGGCCGAGGCGACCGATGCCGGTATCGCCAAGCCGTCTAAGGCGCTGCCCGACTGGATCGACCGCGACGTGCCCCCCGAACCCGTCCGCGAGGATACGGCGTCGCCGAGCGCCTTGCTGGCTCGTGAGGAACCGTTGTCACATGCGCCGGGCGGCGGTCGTTTCATGCGCGGCATCCTGATTCACCGCCTCCTGGAAATATTGCCGGATCATCCCTTGGCCCGACGTCGCAGCGTGGCGGAAGCCATGCTGGCGCAACAACCCGAGCTGGTGGGTAGCGACCGGGGGGCGATCCTGTCCGAAGTCTTCGGCGTGCTGGACGATCCGGCCGTCGCTGATGTGTTCGCGCACGGGTCTCGTGCGGAAGTCAGCCTGGCGGGACGGGTGGAGACGATCCGGGGCGGCGAGGTGTTCCTGACGGCGCAGGTGGACCGGCTCCATGTCACGCCGGACTCGGTCTTTCTCGTGGACTACAAGTCCAACCGGATGCCGCCCGACGATCTGGACGGCGTGGATCCGGGCTATCTGGCGCAAATGGCGGCCTATCGGGAGCTGGCCCGGGCAGTATGGCCGGACCGCGCCGTGCGATGCGGGCTGCTCTGGACGGCGGCGCCGCATCTCATGTGGCTTCCCGATAGCGTGATGGACGCCGCCTTGACGCAAGTGAACGACCTTCCTACCTCCGGACTCACATCAACCGAGGCCCCATCATGAGCACAATTGCCGTCACGGACGACACGTTCCAGTCTGAAGTCCTGAAATCCGATACGCCTGTCCTGGTCGATTTCTGGGCCGAATGGTGCGCCCCCTGCAAGGCCATGGGTCCGGCTCTGGAAGCCGTCTCCGAGGAGATGAGCGGCAAGGTGAAGATCGCCAAGGTCAACATCGACGACGCGCCGGACACGCCGATGCGCTACCACATCCGCAACGTCCCCACGATGATGATCTTCAAGGACGGCGAGGTCGTGTCCACCAAGATGGGCGCCATGACCAAGACCAAACTGGCCGAATGGCTGGCGGAACACGCCTAGCGTTCCGTTCCTTGTAATTCGGAACGCCCGACCGGAGCGGACGTTGGTTTCCTGACAACAACCTGAAGGAAACCCCATGCCCGACCTGGACCCGCAATTCACGACTCTTGCCGTCGACACACAGATCGACGGGGACGCCTACATGCCCGGGCTGGCGAATCCGGTGACGGCGGACGATGTCATGGACATCTACGCCAACCCCGACGTGCCCGTTCAGGAGCGCCGCGAGGCCCTGACGCAACTCCGCCAGGAAATGGTGTCGCGTGATGCCGCGGACACGCTTCCCGACACGAAGGCGCTCATAGAGACGATCGACGAAGGCTTGTCGTATCTGTCCGAGGATGGCGATGCGTTCGCGGCACCGGATGTGTTGCGCCAAGCCGATACAGCCGTCGACCCGGACAACCTCTAAGGGTCGGCCGTTACAGGGGGTTCGCTCCCTGTACCGATTGGGGCGAGATAGGCCGTGACGGGATTGGGTGCCAAATTCTTGTTCGCGCCCGATGCCATGTCGACGACGGCACCCGCCCCCAAAGTGACAATCCCGCCATACACGACGCGACCTCCGACGGGGATCCGCTTCAGGAAATCGGCGCGTCCTGCCACGACATGACTGCCCGGGGGGATCCCGGCGACGACAGCACCTTCAGGGACAGACGCGTACGACGTTGCGACGGCCGACGTCATCTTGAACTTTATAGGATGATGGCCGTCCAAGGCGATCTCGATCACGGGTTCCGCTTTACGAGGCAGGCTGATCGTACAGGGCGTAGGGGCGCATCCCAGATATCCACCGAATTCGTTCGTGGTGGATCGGATGTCGCTGATCGCCGAGGCTCCGGACGGAACGGACTCGATCCGAACGCCCTCCTGACTGCCCTGAGTCAGAGTTGCGCACCCCGATAGCGATATTCCCATTGCGAAGATCGCGAAGAGACATCCAGACCGTCTCTTCGTCATGGCTGCGTTTCCTCGGCTAGCGTGGCGCGTACCCTTTCGCGCAAATCTCGAAGGGCATCGAGCGCCTCCCGGTCTCGCGCCTGTCTCATTTCTGTCAAAGTTTTCAACGCCGTCCGGTAACTCGATCTGGCCGTCCTGCAGGCTGGGCTCGCCGGGGGGCGTTCATCCTTGGCCGTGCATGTGGAGCGCCGGGCCTCTCTCGTTTCGAGCACGGATCTGTACGCCGCGACAAACGGATCGGGTTTGATGTCTGTGCCCGTGGGCTGGAGTTTCACCACGACCGGGCTGGGATAGACATTGCGGTTCGCGGCCGTCCCGGCATCGATCATCATCCCGCCGGCAACCATGCCCGCACCGATGCCGAGGCCCACACCCGCGCCGGTTGCCGTCGACGGAGCGGGCGTGGCTGTGTTGCTGAGCCCGAACGTCAGAGTGTTGATGAGCAAGTCCGTGACGCCAAGAAACAATTGCTGGGTTATGGCGAATTGGATGCCAACCACCGTCGAAACGCCCAGAACGGTCGCCGAACTCGCAGGGTCTACCACTGCGCCGCCCCGGAGCCGGGACGGACCGACGAAATACTCGACGGGTTCATAGCCCTCGGGCGCGATACGGACGACGCCGATCTCGGCCCGGCGTATCTCGAACGCGCAAGGTGTCGCGCGGCACGTCAGCTGCCTTGGGCCTTCCCGCGTGTCCTGCGGGAGATAGGACAGGGTGACGGGCTGGCCCTGCGGGACCGTATCGACCCGGACGTGATCCATGGCTCCCCGATCAATCGTGGAGCAACCCGCAGTGACGAGAGTCATGAACACAAGCGGGATGAAGCGAAGGCGCATGTGTCGACTGTAGACAGCAAGGCGCGGTCCCGAGGTCAGTTCAGGTTACGTTATGCGACTAGCCGTTTTCCGCCAGAACCTGTCCAGCGAGATAGAGCGAACCGCAGATCAGAACGCGCGGCGGTATGATCGGCTCCTCGACCGTCTGGCGCGACAGGGCCTCGCCCATATTGACGGCTTTCTGCACGGCATCCGTCAGGTTGTTGCCCACCACCGTCGCCAAACCTCGTGCGCCGGCCAACTCGCTCAGCACGTCCGGGGACAGGCTTGCATGGTCGTCTATGTCCACGGCGACCAGCCCTGCCGCCAATCCTTCGAAATAGTCCAGAAACGCGCCGGCATTCTTGTTGGCCAGGATGCCCATGACGAGGACCAGCGGTTTGGCCGACCGGGATTCCAGCCGCGCCATATGGGTCGACAAAGCTCGCGCCGCGTGCGGGTTGTGCCCGCCATCCAGCCAGATCTCCGCTCCAGCGTCCTTCGCGATGTCCACCAGAGGTCCCGTCTTGAGAGGCTGCAACCGGGCAGGCCAGCGTGCGGACTGCAACCCGTGTCCGATCGCTTCCGCATTCAGACCCAAAGCCCGCGCGAGGGTGATCGCCACGCCCGCATTCATGATCTGGTGTTCGCCTGCCAATGCGGGCAGGGGAAGGTCCAGCAATTCGGTATCGGTCTCGTAGACCAGCCGCCCTTGCTGGCGGTAGGCGCGGAAATCCTCTCCGGAACGGCTGATGGGCGCGCGCGCATCTTCGGCCACGCGGTCCATCACGGCTTGCGCTTCGGCGCGCTGCGGGGCGGTCACGACCGGGACGCCGGACTTGACGATGCCCGCCTTTTCTCGCGCAATCCCCGCCAACTCCCGTCCAAGGAATTCGGCATGGTCGAAGTCGACGGGCGTTATGGCCGTCAGGGTCGGGGTGAAGACGTTGGTCGCGTCGTAACGCCCGCCAAGCCCCACTTCGATGATGGCGTAATCGGCTTCGGCTTCCGCGAAGGCGAGGAAGGCTGCCGCCGTGGTGGCCTCGAAGAAGGAGAGCGGCGCGTCGCCATTCGCGGTCCGCACGCGCCGGAGCACATTGATCAGTTTGGCGTCCGCGATCTCCTCTCCCGCCACGACGATGCGTTCGTTGAACCGCACCAGATGGGGCGAGGTATAGACATGGACCCGTGCGCCGGACGCTTCCAGCATGGCACGGAGCAGGGCGACCGTGGATCCCTTGCCGTTGGTGCCCGCCACGTGAATGGATGGCGGCATCCTGTCCTGGGGCCGCCCGAGGGACTCCAGCACGGTTTCGATCCGGTCCAGGCCCAGATCGATCTTTCTCGGGTGAAGGCGCCGGAGGTCGTCCAGCGCCTGTTCGAGCTCCGTCATGCAGGAAGAGGCGCGATCGGCGCTTCGGGCTGGATGGCGTGGTCTGTCTGCATCAACACCGACAGAAGGCGGGCGAGCGTCTCGCGCAGTTCAGATCGCGGCACGACCTTGTCGACCATGCCCTTTTCCTCAAGATACTCCGCGCGCTGGAAGCCTTCGGGCAGCTTCTCCCGGATGGTCTCCTCGATCACACGAGGTCCTGCAAATCCGATCATGGCGCCCGGTTCGGCGAGATGGACGTCGCCCAGCATGGCGTAGCTGGCCGTGACGCCGCCCGTGGTCGGGTCGCACAGCACGACAATGTAGGGCAGACCCGCCTCGCGCAGGCGCTGCACGGCGATCGTGGTGCGGGGCATCTGCATCAGCGAGAGCGCGCCTTCCTGCATGCGGGCGCCGCCCGCCGCCGTGAAGGCGATCAAGGGCAGTTTGCGCTCCAGCGCGACCTCGGCTGCCGCGATCAGGCCTTCGCCCGCCGCCATGCCGAGCGATCCGCCCATGAAGGCGAAATTCTGCACCAGAACGGTCGCTTCGACCCCGTGGATCTTGCCGACCCCGATGCTCATCGCATCGTCATTGCCGGTTTTGGCACGCGCCTTTTTCAAACGGTCCGTGTATTTCTGGTCGTCCTTGAACTTGAGCGGGTCCGCGACGACCGTCGGGGTCGGGAAGGTTTCGTACTGGTCGTCGTCGAACGTATAACCGAAGCGGAGCTCCGGCCCGATGCGCATGTGATGGCCAGCTGGGGTCACATGCATCAGGCCTGGCAGGTCGGCGGCGAAGATCATTTCCCCGGATTTGGGGCATTTGAGCCAGAGATTGTCGGGTGTGTCCCGCTTGGTGAAGATGGACTTCACGCCGGGCGGGGTCAGTTTCGTCAGCCAGTTCATGGGCGGTCTTATGGTCTGCTTCGCCCAGACGGGCAAGCATGGCGGGCAAGCATGGCGGGCAAGCATGGCGGGCAAGCATGGGAGCCAGCGGGGCTGCGCGCTTGCACGCGGCATCGGAGCGTCTAGAGAAGGCGCGTGCGCCCGCTCCTCAAAGGTCTCATCCCGCTCGCCCTGTTCATCGGGCTGGGCATCTTCTTCGCCATCGGGCTGACCCGCGACCCGTCCATCCTGCCGTCGGAAATGATCGACCGTCCGCTGCCGGAGTTCGAAATCGAAACGCTTCAGGGACGAACGGTCACGACCGAAGACCTGGTGGGCGAGGTCGCGCTGATCAACGTGTTCGGGTCCTGGTGTGTCGCCTGCCTGGCGGAGCATCCGCTCTTCATGGAGCTGGACGCCCGCCCCGAATTCGTCATGATCGGCGTGAACTGGCGCGACACGCGGGAGAAGGCGACCGCATGGCTCCAACGCCACGGCGACCCGTATGATCTCATCCTGTTCGATCCGACGTCCCGCCTCGCCATCGACCTCGGCGTGACGGGCGCACCGGAGACGTTCGTGATCGATGCGCGCGGCAATATCCGCTACAAGCATACGGGCATCGTCACGGAAGACATCTGGCGGGACCGCCTGGAGCCTCTGATGCAGCAACTTCGTGCCGAAAGCCCTAGCCGCGCGGCAAGCGCCCCGTTATAGGCCGCTCTCTGGCACCTGTAGCTCAGCTGGATAGAGCGCTGCCCTCCGAAGGCAGAGGTCACAGGTTCGAATCCTGTCAGGTGCGCCATTTCCCGACATAGATATGCGTATTCAGCCCGGCTGCGTGGCTTCCGCTTCGGCCTTCAGAATCGCTTCGGCGAGACGGCGCTCATGGTCTTCCGCCCATTTCTGAACCTCTAGCTCCGTGCCCACGGTTTCCGGTTCGTAGTCGCCGCGGCGCAGGCGGGGAATCACTTCCGCTTCACCGCGCTCGTCCGACCGCCACAGGATCGCGACCGCGGGGACTTCGGTCTTGACGACCTGCGGCTGTGCGTTGCGAAGCCCGGAGCGGCGCATGGCGAACCAGGCGGCCGTGTCCCGGTCCAGCGTCCAGGACAGGTCCAGCCGTCCCTCTTCCCACGGCGAGGCGAGGCCCCGCCAGATCGTGACCGTGTCGCCCAGATCGGTTTGGCGCGGGAAGTCCGCCGCGATCAGGAAGGCCCGGAGCGGGTCGTCGCCCCAGATCCGGCGCTCCGATTCCATCTGGGCGAGACGTTCCGACAGTTCGCGCGGCGCGCTGTCATGGTCGGGATCGAACCGGTCGTAGAGGAAGGCCGGCTTGTGCGTGTAGGTCATGCGCCACGCGCCGCGCAGCAGGGCCGGGCGGTGAGGGTCCTCCAAGAAGAGCTGCAATGCCGCGTCCGCGCGCGGCCCCTCGCTCAGGGCGAGCAGGTGCTTCAGGGCGTCAAGCTCGGTCCAGTCGGCGACGGGGGGGAAATATTCGGCAAGTTGCAAGGGGTGTCCGGCTCTCGTAGCGCTGTGGCGGATAACCGCATGAACGGTCGCTCCGGGTTAAGGTTCCGCAATGATTGTAAGTCTTGAGCCGGAGCGCAAGCAAGGGCGGGCCTTGCAGGAGCGGACACTTCCGCGTGAGTGCCTGCGAACGGGGCGTCGCTGCCGTCGGATGTGAGCGCAGTCGTGCGTCCCATCGCTCATACTGGCGGGCTGCCCCAGACCCGCTACAGTGGGCGTGGGCTGTCGTGGAAGACTTCCCGCATCAGGGGGATGAAGCTCTCCAGCGGGTCCACTTCAAAGTCCGGGTCGAAGGCCGGCGCATCCCATTCGTCGACGAGCTTCACGGCCAGCGGATACCAGGATTCGCCCTCCCACTGCTTGCGAAGGTCTGTCGGCGCGCCGAGATACTGGTAGTAGTGTTCACCCTGGAAGGCCTGGTGATTGTAGATCACGTGGTAGCTGTCTTCGCTGATGTAGGGACGCATCATCTCCGCCGCGATGGGGCCGTGGTTCGGCACGTTGATGACCTTGGCCATGTCGTGGCAGAGCGCGATGACGATATGCTCCGTCGAGGCGCCTGCGCGCCGTGCCAGCGTTCCGCACATCAGCGCGTGCTGGAGCTGGTCGCAGGCAAAGCCCAGCGTCGCATCCTCCAACTGCCTCAGCATGGCGATGAACCGGTCGGCCGTCTTGCCGAAGTCCTGCTTGTGAGCCGCGCCGATGGCCTGCCAGTCCTCGAGCGTGCCGTCCTGCATGCGCGTGAAGGTCGCCTGCGTCCGGTCCGTGGCCGCGTCTTCGCGCATCATACTGTCCATCTGGGACTGATCGATATCCAGGCTCATCGTTGCAACTCCCCGAGTGTTTCTCTCATTCTATCAGAAATCGCGACCGGCCGCCGGGATTTTTCATCGACATAGACATGGACAAAGTGTCCGCGCGCCGCCGTCGTCTCGTTCCGGCCGAACAGGCCGATCTCGTAGCGCACGGAGCTGGTGCCCACATGGGCGACCCGCAGGCCTGCGCTTACGTCCTGTGGAAACTCGAGCGGCGCGAAATAGTGGCAGCCCGTCTCCACCACGAGTCCGATCGTCTCGCTCCGGCCCAGGGACAGCAGGTCCGCCCCGATCAGCCAGCGGTTCACGACCGTATCGAACAGCTCGTAATAGACTGCATTGTTGACGTGGCCGTAAATGTCGTTGTCGTTCCACCGTGTCGGAAGGATGCGGTGGTGCGGGTAGTCCGCGCGCATGTCGGGCCTGGCTCTCTGCTCGGCCCGGCTCATGCGATGGTCTCGTAGATGCGCACGATGTCGTCCCGCGTCATTTCGCGCGGATTGTTGCGCAGGACCCGGTCCTTCAGGATCGCGTCGTCCGCCATCATGGGAATGGCCTCTTCCGAAATGTTCACCTCGCGCAGTCGGCGCTGCACCCTGGTCTGCTCCTGAAGGCGCAGGATTTCGTCGATCAGCGCGCTCGGCGTCTCGCCCACGCCGAGATCCGCCGCGATCTCGCCGTACCAGCGCTTCGCGCGCTCTTCCTGGGCGTTGAACTTCATCACTTCGACCATGACGAGACTGTTGGAAAGACCGTGCGGCACGTGGAAGAAGCCGCCCAGCGGATAGGCCAGCCCGTGCACGGCGCCGACGGGTGCGTTGCTGAAGGCCTGTCCGGCCAGCATGGCGCCAATCAGCATGTCCTCCCGGGCGGCCACATCGTCCGGCGTGTTCACCGCCCGCCCGATGGCGCGGGTCAGCTTGCGCAGAGCGCTCAATCCCAACGCATCGCTGATCGGGTTCTTTCGGTGGACCGAAGTGTAGGCCTCGATGGCGTGGACCATGGCGTCGATGCCCGTGGCCGCCGTGATGTGCCCGGGCAGGCCCAGCGTCAGGTCCGCGTCCAGCAGCACCCGGTCCGCATAGAGCGGGTCGGACACGACGGCATTCTTGCTGCCCTTGCCCGTGGTGATGATGGCGACGTTGGTGACTTCGCTGCCCGTGCCGGATGTGGTCGGGATCAGCAGCAGGGGAAGGCGCGATCCTTTTGCCACATCGACGCCGTATATATCCGGCAGGGCGACGTCATTGTCGGCCAGGAAGGCGATGACCTTGGCCGTGTCCATCGGCGAGCCGCCGCCGAAGCCGATGACCAGTCCCGCGCCGAACCGTTTCACCGCGTCCGCTCCGGCCACCACGACGTCTTCGGGCGGGTCCGCGACGACTTCGTCGAACATCATGACCTCATAGCCCGCGTCCCGGAGCGCGGCGAGTCCGGCATCCATCAGACCGAGCGCGCGGACGCCGGCATCCGTGATGACGGCGATGCGTTTGTTGCGCGGCAGGCCCGCCACATGGGCGTCGAGCCTGGCCGCCCCCCCCGCTTCGATGCGGATGTCGGAAACCGTCTTGAAGCTATGCATGGTCCAGTCTCCGCTCCCCTGCTGCCGGCGGCGTTTCCTTCGGCCCGGCGAAACACTGTGCGATGGCCATCCAGCGGGTCGCCGTCTCGCCCACGGTCCTCAGGGACACGTCCGCGACATTGCGGCACTGCGTGACGACCTGGCAGAAATCTTCCGCCGAGCCTTCCACGCGATTATCGTCCTGCGGTTCGTTCCATTCCCAGACCGCGCCGTCAGGCCCTTCCAGTCGGACATGGGGTTTGGGCTTCGGCGGCTCCAGACCGTTGACCTTGTGGGACCAGCTATAGGTCGTCACGCCGATATGCGCCACGTTCCGCAGGCGCGCGCCGTTGGTCCGCGTCTGGCCGAGCACGTCGTAGATGGCCTGCGCATGGGCCCAGTGTTCCATCTGCCGGGCGATGATGGCGGAGCGGGCGCTCATGTCCGGGCCGAACCATTTCAGCCGAGCATCCGGATCGTCGCGCGCGAAACGGTCCGCCAGGTCCGGATAGAAATTCCGCCAGTCCCGGTAGGTCTGCGCCGCCGGCGTATCGCCGAACCAGCGGCGTTGCAACGCCCTGTGGCCCTTGGCCATGTCGGGCAGGATCCGGCCGCAGAAGGCTGCAAACGCCTCGTCCCCGTCGAGCGCCGCGCCGACTGCCATGTTGAACAGGTGCAGATGCTCCACGATCTCGCCGATGGTCCACTGCTTGAACCGTGTCTCGCGGCCGAAGTCCTCCGGGGCAAGCCCGGACAGCAACGCGTCGATGGCGTCGCATTCTTCGCGGAAATCCTGAGCGGCTTGCATGGGGGCGGTTTGGCGGGGCGGACCGGCCCGGTCAATCGGCGGACTGAGCATATCGGGCATGTGGAGATGCCGTCTGGGCAGCGGTCATCGTGCGGCCCCGGCGTCGGTCCGGGGCAAAGGGGGAATTGGGTCCTTTCCGCGAGGGATCGGGACAGTTCAGTTTGCCGCTCCGGTTGAACATCGGGTTCGGTTGGAGTGGACGATGTGTTTGCGGGAGACGGCAGCTGTTCCGGCCCCTCGCGAGAAAGGGTTCATCGGCTTGTGAGTGCAGCCGCGAACAGGGACGGTTTTAGGGCAGGATGAGCGAGGGAGGATGGGATTGCGGGAGGAAAATGAGGAGGTGCGTGACATCAGGAGGCTGGGGGAGAAAGCTTAGGTGCGTTCGCGCGGATAGATTGGGTGCGGCCAGACCAAACGCTGCGGCGGGAGCCGTGGTGTCTTCTCCCCGCGGCGCTGGGGGAAGACAAAATGGCAAGAAGCAAGTGACGCGCAATAATCCGCTCAGGCTCACGCTGAGAGTTCCCCTTCGCGCCCCTTCGGGACGCGCCGCCTCCGGCGAGGTTTGCGACGGACGCCGTTGGCGTCCTTAGACCCGCACGCGGGACGCAAACCTATTGGGGCTAGTACTCCGTATACCCGCCACCCTCGTCGCTCGCCAGATTGCCGAACTTCGTCAGCTCCGGCGTGAATGACAGCATGACCGAGCCGATCGGGCCGTGGCGCTGTTTCTGGATCAGCACTTCCGCCTTGCCGACGGCATTGTCCATCTTGGTCTGCCATTTCATGACCGCTTCCGGATCGTCCTCGTCGGGCTGTTCGCGGGCGAGATAGTATTCGTCGCGGTAGATGAACATGACGACGTCCGCATCCTGCTCGATGGAGCCGGATTCGCGCAGATCGGAGAGCTGTGGGCGCTTGTCGTCACGTTGCTCGACCTGGCGGGAGAGCTGGGCGAGGGCGAGGACGGGGACGTTGAGTTCCTTGGCCAGCGCCTTGAGGCCCTGGGTGATCATGGTCACTTCCTGCACGCGGTTGGTGGAGCTGTTCATCATGGCGCCGCCGGTGAGCAGCTGCAGATAGTCGACCACGATCAGATCGAGGCCCTGCATCCGTTTCAGCCGCCGCGCTCGCGCCGCCATGGCTCCGATGGACAGTCCGCCCGTATCGTCGATATGCAGCGGGATGCGGCTGATTTCGTCGGCGGCGTCGCGCAGATGTTCATACTGTTCGGGGTTGATCTCGCCGCGCCGGATGCGGTGAGACGGCACGGCGCTGTGCTCGGCCAGCAGGCGCGTGGCGAGCTGCTCGGCGCTCATCTCGAGACTGTAGACCCCGACAACACCGCCATTGACGGTCTTCTCCACGCCGTTCTCGTCCGTGTCCGTCTTGAAGGCCTTCGCGACGTGGAAGGCGATATTCAGCGCCAGGGACGACTTGCCCATGGAGGGGCGACCCGCGAGGATGACGAGGTCGGATTTGTGCAGCCCGCCCAGCTGCGCGTCCAGATCGTCCAGCCCCGTGGAGATGCCAGACAGCTGGCCCTTCCGCTGATAGGCGGCGGTGACCATCTCGATGGAGTCGATCAGCGCGTCCTCGAAGGAGACGAAGCCCGTCTGTGTCCCGCCGATTTCCGCCAGATTGTAGAGCTGCATCTCCGCCTGCTGGATCTGCTTGGACGCGTCGTCGTCGCTGTTCTGGTCCTTGGCGAGTTCCTTCATGGAGTCGCCGAGCCGGATCAGCTCTCGCCGCATGGCCATATCGAAGATCAGCTTGGCATATTCCGGCGCGGTAGAGCCGGGCGGGGCCTGCTCCAGCAGCAGGGCGAGATATTCCACGCCGCCAATATCGGCGAGCGTATCGTCCTTGGCGAAGCGGTTCTTCAGCACGATGGCGTCGGCCAGTTTGCCGTGCTCGATCAGGCTGGCCATGGATCGATAGATGTTGACGTGCAGCGGATTGTAGAAGTGCTTGGACTCCACGATGGAGCTGACGCGGTGGTAGATCTCGTTGTCGTAAAGCAGCGCGCCCAGCAGCGCCTGTTCGGCTTCCATGCTGTGCGGCGTGGTGTCGAGTTCGGCTTCGAACCCGTCCAACCCCGCCATCGGGTCTTCGGGAATATAGTCGTCGGGCATGTCGAGCGGTTGGGTCATTGGCCCCGTCTGTCATGAGTCTTGGGACGCGACCCTAGAACAGAATAAGAACAAAATCCTATACATTTCCACAGCATGTGGGCTATGGGGATAGCGGGGACAACCGGGGGCCGATAGCCGAGACATGACCACCACGCGCCGCATCATCGGCTTCGATCCGTCACTCGTCGCCTGCGGCTGGGGTGTGATCGACGTCACGGGCAACAAGGCCCGACATGTCGCGCACGGCGTCATCCGCCCGCCGCGCAAGGAACCGCTCGCCAGCCGACTGTCCTACCTGTTCGTGGAATGCTCTGCTGCCATCGCCGCGCACAATCCGAGCGAGGCGGGCGTGGAGGAGGCCTTTATGAAGGACAACGCCATGAGCGCGCTGAAGCTTGGTCAGGCGCGCGCCGCCTGCATTCTCGCGGCGACGGAAAAGGGGCTGGTCGTCGGGGAGTATGCGGCCCGGCTCGTCAAGAAATCGGTCGTCGGCACGGGCGCGGCCGACAAGGCACAGGTCGCGCACATGATGAACCTGCTGCTGCCCGGCGCGAACGTGAAGGCCGGGGATGCCGCAGACGCCCTGGCCATTGCGATGACCCACGCCAACCATCGGCGTGGGATGTGAGGCCTACTTCCGCGGCGGCATCGGCGGGGGGATGACCACGGGCGGGGTCGGGGCGGGCACCTCGATGTAGACGGGCGTTTCGACCTCTACGATCTTTTCCACTTCCACGATTTTTTCGACTTCGACCACGGTTTCCACCGGCTTCTCGACCTCAACGGTCCGGATCTGCGGGACGTAGACGATCTGCGGCGCGGGGGGCGCGTAGCAGCAGGCGGTAGGCGCCGGGGCGCAGGCCTGCGGGTTGCAGCCCGCCTGCACGCCGTAACGGAGTGACGTCGAGGCCGTGCTGCACCCGGTCGCCAGGACGGCGAGAGCGGGCAAGAGAAGCGTGGAAGGTCGGGCCATGGGATATGGTTAACCGAGAGAGTTTAAGAAGCCGTAACGGCAAAGGCGCGCCGGACCGCCGCACAAATTGTCCCGACGCGAGGGCCGTCTATGGTAGCGCGGCTCCATGAGTGAACGAATCGAGATCACGAGGCCCGGATGATCGGAATGGTGAGCGGACCGTGCCTGATGGTCGGCACGGGCGAGGCGATCGTGGATTGCGGCGGCGTGGGCTATCTCGTGCGCTGCGGCGTGCGGGCCTTGCGCGACATGCGCGAAGGCGAGCCCGTCCGGCTGCATGTGGAAACCCATGTGCGCGAGCAATCCATCACCCTGTTCGGTTTTACCACGGAGGAAGAGCGTGCCTGGTTCGAGCGTCTCCAGGCCGTGCAGGGCGTCGGGCCCAAGGCCGCGCTGGCCATACTGGACATCATGACCCCGGGCGAGGTGATGAGCGCCGCTGCCCTGGAGGACAAGACCGCCTTTGCGCGCGCGTCCGGCGTGGGGCCGAAACTGGCCACGCGGGTCGCCACGGAACTGTCCGGCAAGCCGCCGCCTGTCGGGCGGGGCTTCACCTCCGCCTTCACCGCGCCGACCTCGGAGGCCGTGGACGGCGCGACGCGCAATGAAGGCCTGTCGGACATGCGCCTGCGCAACGATGCGGTCAGCGCATTGGCCAATCTCGGCATCGGGCAGAGCGACGCACTGCGCGCCGTCTCGGAAGCCTATGCGACCTTCTCGGACGACCCTGCGCTGGACGATCTCGTCAAGGCGGCGCTGAAGGCGATGGGGTCCTAGGGTGGAGGAGCGTCTGACATCGTCCGAAACCCAGGTCGGGGACAGCCGCGACCGGGCTTTGCGGCCATTGTCCTTTGCCGATTTCCGCGGGCAGCAGGCGGCCATCGCCAATCTGAAAGTCTATGTGGAAGCGGCCCGGCGACGGGGCGAACCGCTGGACCATCTTCTTCTGTCCGGCCCGCCCGGTCTGGGCAAGACGACCCTGTCTCAGATCGTGGCGCGCGAACTGGGGGTGAACTTCCGCGCGACGTCCGGCCCGATCATCAGCAAGGCGGGCGATCTTGCCGCGCTGCTGACCAATCTTGAGCCCAACGACGTTCTGTTCATCGACGAAATCCATCGGCTGAATCCCGTTGTGGAGGAAGTGCTCTACCCGGCCATGGAGGATTATGAGCTGGACCTGATCATCGGCGAAGGTCCGGCCGCGCGTTCCATCAAGATCGACCTGTCACCCTTCACCCTTATCGGGGCGACGACCCGGGCGGGCCTGCTGGCCACGCCGCTCCGCGACCGGTTCGGCATCCCCGTGCGGCTGGAATTCTACAGCAAGGAAGACCTGACCGACATCGTCGCCCGCGCCGCCGGGAAGCTAGGGCTGGACATGACGCCGGAAGGCGCGGCCGAGATCGCCGGGCGGTCCCGCGGTACGCCGCGTGTCGCCGGCCGTCTCTTGCGGCGTGTTCGCGACCTGACGGAGCATGAAGGTATTGCGGTGGTGGATGCGGTGGCCGCGGACGCGGCGCTGAACAAGCTGGGCGTGGATCATCTGGGGCTGGATGCGCAGGATATGCGTTACTTGCGCGCCCTGTGCGAAATGTTCGGCGGAGGGCCTGTCGGCGTGGAGACGCTGGGCGCGGCCTTGGCGGAAGCGCGCGACGCGCTGGAGGACGTGGTCGAACCCTATCTGATTCAGCAGGGCTTCCTCATGCGTACCCCGCGCGGGCGGGTCGCCACGCCGCGCGCCTACGCCCATATCGGTCTGCCCGCGCCGGCCAGCGTTCCGACGGGCGACCTGTTCGGGGAGGGCGAGGGTGACTGATACGCCGCCAGAACGCGACGAGACGGACGAGGAACCTGAGTCCGCGCCGCCGGGGTTCATGCGCCGGACGGTCGCGCCGGCCGTCGCCATCGTTCTGCTCTATGCCTCGGTGCGGGTTCTGCCACCTGTCCTTCTGAGCCAGCCTCCACCCTTCGACTTCGGGCATCTGATCGAAGTCTTCGTCATTGCGCTGGCGGTCTTCTCGCTGATCAGCCTGTATCAGGATTATCGCGGCAGGCAGCGAAAGGGAGACGAATGAGATCCGACGACGCTGCCATAGCTGAACGCGACCGGCCCCCGCTGGGTTATTTCGACGGCCGGGAACACCGCTTTCCGATCCGCGTCTTCTACGAGGACACGGACTTTTCCGGTGTGGTCTATTACGCCAACTATCTGCGCTTCCTGGAGCGGGCGCGCTCGAGCTATTTCCGGTTGGCCGGCATCGGGCACGCGGAACTGCTGGAGCGCGATCCGCCGCTCGCCTTCGTGATCCGCAAGATCAATCTCGACTATCGCAGCAGTGCCCGCATCGACGATGTGCTGAGCGTCGTCACCACCTATGACAGTTTCAAGGGGGCGCGCCTGCTCGTCAGCCAGCGGATAGAGCGGGGCGGCGAGGTGATCCTGACCGCCGACAGCGAAGCGGCCTGCATCGACCTGGACGGCCGCCCCCGCCGCGCACCGAAAGAAATGATCGACAAGCTAAGCCCTTTTTTGCTCTAGGGGGTCAAATGCCCTGGGGAGGACACCATGGTCGAAGGATTCGACTGGCAGCCCATATTGATCGCCGTGATCGCGGTGATGAGCCTGATCAACGGACTTTCCGTTCTGCAGAACTTCCGGTCTGACAGAGCGGACGTCCGCGCCGCGCCGGTCTATGACGATGACTGGATGTACTGGACCGAATTGGTCGTCCCGAACAGCACGGAGACCATTCGCCGCTATGTGGTGATCGGCCATATTGCCCGGACGAACCTCGGTCGTCGCCCGACATCGATCGCGGATACGGAGCTGAAGATCCGGCTTCGCAACCGCAAGACGGCGCCGTCCCCGCTCTACGACATTCCCCCGCCCGAACTGGAAATCTCCAGCGTCGGCGACCGCCAGCTGCCCGTCATGCGTCCTGGTCCCGACCCGTTCGACTTCCGGCCCATGCTCCATCCGGGCCAGTCGGATGCGGGTATCCACTGTTTCCTGTTCGGCATGTACGGCTCTGAGGTCTGGGCCCCGCAAGTGGACAACGGGGTTCTCGAAGGCACGCTGTGCATGGAGAGCGGGTTCGGCAACACGTTCAAGTCCACTCTGAAATTCCGCCATGTGGAGTTCGACGCGCTGCAACGCCTGTTCCCGAGCCTCGAGAGCTTCATGTTGAACCACCTCGAAGGCGAAGCATGAGTTCCCGCGACACGCTCTACCTCCTGCCGCCCGGCTTCGAGGACCGGGGCGAACGGCAATATTGCCCGGAATGCGCGGAGATCTGGGGCGTGCTCGCCTACTACCCCGCAATCCGCGAAACGCTGGACATCGTCTATGTCGACGTGGCCCACCCGCGCGCGCCGCTGGTCGCCCGGTTGGGTGAGGGCAGCTGGAACGCTCCGACGCTTGTGCTGGGCAAAGCCGCGCCGGACGGGCCGGGCGTGAAACGGGCAAACAATGAGCGCTACCTCGACTCCGCCCGCGATATCGGGCGCTACTGGGCCTCGCTCCACGGGATAGCCGTCCCGCGATAAGGCTCGATACGTATCGAGCCTCGACCGAGCGCGCTCGGAACTGAAACCGCTAAACTTCCAATGAATATCTCCGACAACCTTCTTGGTGGCCGTCTTTCGGCGAGCCGGAGTCGGAGACCCTCATGGATTGTATCAGCATCTACAAACCCGATGTGACAGGCAGTAAAGCTGCGCCACTTAATCGAAAGGCACGAAGGGCAAAGGCCAAGCGGGAGGGAGCGGGACCGGGAAAAATACAAGTTTCGCGCCTCACCCCGCAAGCGGGCAACCCTGTAGATGAAGCTGGCATGCCATCAGGCGATAGAGCGGCGCTCAGATGGATGGGAGCGCAGGACCTGAAGCCGGGCATGGAAGTCGTCACTGCCGACGGTCGCACGGCCATGGTCATGTCAGTCACGCCCGTGAAAGAGCGCCAGAACGTGTACAATATTACTGTCGCGACCGATCATACATAC
>JBARXH010000058.1:0-17750 GCA_049647245.1 Litorimonas sp. | reverse complement strand
CGGATAGCCTGCGCGACACGGATGGTCGCCTCGGATTGCGGCAGATGCCCGACCCCGTCCAGCCGGATGACAGTGGCATCCGGTATGTTGGCTTCGAAGACATCCGCGTGAGCCGGCGGCAGGACAGTGTCCTGCAGACCCCAGACGATTGTCGTCGGGGCAGCTATCTTGGCCAGATCGGTTTCGGGATCGGGAAGAGTGAACTGACGGGCCCGCGCGACGAAGCCTTCGCCGTGCCCACGCATCAGGTCGGCATACTGGTCGATGCGGGCCTGCGTCACGCGCTCGGGATCGGCATGCATGGCCTGCAGGGCAGCGCGGACGCCCGCCTTGGGCGCGGTCTTGAGATAGAAGCGCAGCATGGCCGGAACCTCCACGGGGCTGTCGCCAACGCCGTTATGCGGCACGCCGCCCGGCGCGAGCAGGACCAGACCGGAAACCCGGTCCGGATGCGCTTCCGCCAGCCGCCAGGCGATCAGCCCGCCCAGCGAATTGCCGACGATGACGGCGTCGTGCGTTCCGGTGGCCGACATGAAGGCCGCGACGGCCTCCACCGTCGCGGCGTTGGACAGGTCGCCGTCCGCATCCGCGCCGGACAGGCCGTGGCCGGGCAGGTCGGGACGGATGACGCGGAAATCCTCGTCCAGTTCGTCCGCGACGCTCTCCCAGCCCTCTAGCGAATCTGTGAAGCCGTGCAGCAGAAGCACGGTCTGCGCCTCTTCCGGGCCGGAGGCGCGGTAGCGGAACTCGGTCCCGTCGGCGCTCACCATGCGGTCACCGGACTGGAAATAGGGGCTGGCCGTCGGGTCGAATGCCCCGTCATCGCTCGGAGCGCAGGCGGCGAGCATGAGCAGGGCTGCCCCTGCGGCGAAGGGGAAGTATCTCATGCGGCCGTCTCCAGAAAGGTGCGGATGGCGTCGATGGCAACGGGTTCGGTCAGGGTGGGTGCATGGCCGCGCCGGGGAACGGTCACCAGACCCGTCTGCGGCCTGCGCTCCACCATCGCCCGGGCGGTGGCGTCCGAGAGGATGTCCGAGGTCTCGCCGCGAATCACCAGCATGGGAAAGCCTGCGCTCGCCTCGAAGACGGGCCACAGGTCGGGCGGTGCGGCCGAGGGTTCGTCCCCGCCCAGACCGTCCGCAATGGCCGGGTCGTAGCGGAAAGCCACGCCGCCGTCCGGCGTCGGCCCGCACAGGTTCCGTGTGAAGTCCAGCCAGTCGGCGTCGGTGAAGCCGGCGAATATGTCGGGTCCGTCGTCCGGGTTCTGCGCGCGCACGGCCGCCACGGCTTCGGCCCAGTTCGCGAACCGCATCTGCCCGCCCACATAGCCGCCCAGGCGCGCCAGTCCGGCCGGGTCGATCTCGGGTCCGATGTCGTTGATGACGGCGGCCCCGAACAGTCTGGGCCGTAGCGAGGCCATCATCAGCGTCATCAGCCCGCCCATGGACGTGCCCACGGCGACGACCCGCTCATGGCCCAGCCCGTCCAGCAGGTGCAGCATGTCCCGGCAATAGATGTCCGGGCGGTAGTTGGCGGGCTGGGGATCATAGGCCGAGTTGCCACGCCCGCGCTGGTCCACGCTGATGGCGGGCCGGCCGGGCAGGCGCTCCAGCATGGCATGGAAGTCGGCCGAATTGCGCGACAGGCCGTGCATGCAGAGCAGGGGCGTGGCGTCCGGATCGCCCTCGTAGAGCCGGGCATAGAGCGCCAGCCCGTCCTCGGACGTGTAGACGTGGTCGCGATAGGGTCTAGTCATAGCTCAGCCCCGCAAAGGTCTTGCGCAGGTCGCGTTTCAGGACCTTGCCGTTAGGGTTGCGGGGAATCTCGTCGAGGCGGCGCACATCCGCCACGCGCTGCTGCCTGCCAAGCCGCGCATTCGCCCAGGCCTTGAGCGCGTCGAGATCCACGCCGGGGTCGTGCGTGGCGACCAGCGCCAGCGGGGTCTCGCCCCATTTGCGGCTCTGCGCCCCGATCACGGCCACGTCGGCGATCGCCTCGTGCGCGGCGAAGACGGCTTCGATGTCCTGCGGATAGATGTTCTGCCCGCCCGACAGGATCATGTCCTTCTTGCGGTCCACCACGTAGAGATAGCCGTCCGCGTCCAGCCTGCCGATGTCGCCCGTGCGCAGCCAGTGACGACCGTTCGCGTCCACATAGCGCGCAGCCTCCGTTGCGTCGGGCCGGTTGAGATAGCCCGGCATCAGGAAGCGCGACGTCATGACGATCTCCCCCGTCTCGTCGGGGCCGCAGGGCCGGTCGCCCTCTCCCAGGATCATGAGGTCCGAACCCGGCACGGGCAGGCCGCAGGAGGCCATGCGCCCTTCCGCCTGTTCCGGATCGAGCGTGGTGATGACGCCTTCCGTAAGGCCGTAGAGCTCCGTGATGCCGCAATCGAACCGTTCGAACAGCCGCCGCCGCAGCTCCGGCCGCAAGGGCGACCCGGCGCTCATCAGGTTGCGGACATGCGAGGTGTCCACCGCGCTGGGATGGTCCGCCAGCCGTTCGTAGAGGATCGGCACCATGGCGAAGTGGGTGACCCGCAACCGCCCGATATCCTCCCAGACCCGTGCGGCCTCGAACCGGGGTGGCACGATCAGGCAGCCGCCGGGCAGCAAGGCGCTCAACATGCCGACCCAGGTGATGTTGCTGTATAGGCCGATGGTCGCCATGAAGCGCGACTGCGTATCGTAGCGCAGCGCCAACCCCATATCGTAGGCATAGTCGAGCCGCCCCTGCTGGGTGTGGACGATGCCCTTGGGCTGGCCGGTCGTCCCGGACGAATAGATGATGTTCAGGATGTGGTCGGGGCGGATGTCGGCGTCCGGCTCCGCCTCGGACTGGGCGTCCCGCCACGCCGCAAGGTCTTCGAACCCGCCCTCCGTGAGTCCGGCCGCGCCGCCGTCGCAGATCCGAAGCGCGGGCGCGTCGGGGCCCAGCGTCTCCAGGATGCGGGCCATCCGCCCGGCCTGGGACGCGCTGACGAACAGGACCCGGGCCGCGCAGTCGCGCATCATGGCGGCGACCGCCTCGTCCCCGACCGACAGGTTCAGCGGGGCCGACGCGACGCCCGCCTTGACGAGGCCGAACAGCACCTCCGCCATGGCCGCGCCATTGTCCATGAAGACCACGGCCCGGTCGCCGGGCGCGAGCCCCGCGGACAGCACGCCGTTTGCGATGCGGTTCAGCCGCGCATTGAACGCGGCCCAGTCCAGCGTCCTGCCGTCCGCGATCAGGGCCGGGCGGCGCGCCCTCCATTTGGCGTGCAGGCGGAAATAGTCGGGCAGAAGCGGGGCGGACGGCTCGATTTTCACGGCGCAGACCTCCGCGCGGCCCAAGACCGTTTGACGCTCCGGGACGGTGTGCGCATAGTCCGGCCGACCGCTCGACCTATGAGGGACTGACGCACGTGGCCGAGACTGGCTCCCGCAAGACACGCATTCTCGATTCGGCCGAACGCCTGTTCGCCGAACATGGCTATGACGGCGTCACGCTGCGCCAGATCGCGGCGCTCGCCGGCGTGGATGTCGCGCTGACCAACTATCATTTCGGCAGCAAGACCGAACTGTTCCGCGCTGTCTTCGGACGGCGGGCGGAAATCCTGAACCAGGTCCGCGCGGACGCGCTGCAGGCCTGCCTGGCGGCAGCGCATCCGGCCGCTCCGACACTGGAAGCGGTGATCGAGGCCTATCTCCGGCCGCTGGGCGACATCCAGAGTTCGGCCGACGATGGCTGGCGGCATTATCTGTCCCTCGTGGCTTGGGTGAACAGCTCGACCGAATGGGGCAACGAGCTGATGACGGCCTACTTCAATCCCTTCGTGCAGGACTTCATCGCGGCCTTGCGCCGGATCCTGCCCGAAGCGTCCGAAGAGGCGCTGTTCTGGGGATACCAGTTCTTGTCCGGGGCGCTGACGCTGACCTTTGCCGATACGCGCCGTTTGGACCGCCTGTCCGGCGGCCGGGCGTCTTCGGGCGAGATCGAGACCGGTTACGATTACATGATCCCCTTCGTGGCGGCCGGGTTCGAACGCATCTGCGCCCGCCCGACCACACCGCGACCTAGTAGTTGAAACCGAGCGTGGCCGTCACGGTCGCGGGCGCGCGGTAGAAGGCCGAATAGGCCCCGTCCACGCCGAGCTGCGACGGGGTCACGAAGTTGTAGGCCGCGACGCGGGCGCGTTCGTCCGTCAGGTTCCGCCCGAAGATGCCGAACTCCCAGCGTCCGCTCGGAGACACGAAGTTCGCGCCCAGATCGAAGGTGGTGTAGGCATCCGGGTCGAGCGCGGGGCCGCCTTGCGGGAATGCGGCGCTGGTGCCGGGACCGAAGCCGGGATTGGCCACGTTGAACAGGAAATAGTCGTCCCGGAAGTTGGCCGACCCCGTCACAGTCAGATCGCCGTCGAAGACCTCGTTGCTCCAGGCGAAGCCGACGCGGCTGGTCCATTCGGGCGTGTTCTGCGTCACGAAGGCATCGGCGATGTTGACGCCGCCCGACAGGATCTCCTCGATCTCCGCATCGATATAGCCCAGCATGGCGGTCAGGGTGAAATTGTCGTCCAGCCTAAGCGCGCCCTCGAACTCCACGCCCTTGTACTGCGAATCGCCCGCGTTGAAGACGGAGGAGACGAAGGTGTCGTTCACGCCGTCGCCGTCCGCGTCCACGCCTTCCTGCACGGTGATCTGCTGGTCGGTATAGTCTGCCAGGAAGGCGGCCGCGCTGTAGGTCAGGCGGCTGCCCAGCAGACTGCCTTTCACGCCGATTTCGTAGCTGTCGACGAATTCCGGCGCGAAGCCCTCCTGCGTGACGCCCGTCGGGTCGAGGTCGGCCCGGGCGCGCGGATCGAAACCGCCCGCCTTGAAGCCCTGCGAGTAGGACGCGTAGACATTGGTCGTGTCCGTCAGGTCGTAGGCAAGCGCGACCCGCGGCGTGAATTCCTCGTCCTCGCGCTCCAGCCCGGTGAAACCGGTCTGCGTGGCGAGGAAGATGGAAGCCGTGTTGGACGCATCGAAAGACCCCGAGCCGAGGCCGAGCCAGAGCTCGCGCGTCACGTCCGCCACCGTCTTGTCACGCGTGTAGCGCGCACCCAGCGAGACATCGAACCGGTCGGTCAGCGCGTAGGTGAAGTCGGCATAGGCGGCGAGGTTCTCCTTGGTCTGGTCGCCCGCCTGGTAGATCGTCACGCCCAGCCCGCCGAGAACCACGTCGAACGCGCCGGAGGCTTCGCCGTCCAGATAGTAGAGCCCTGCCACGCCCGAGAGCCGGTCGGAGTTGTAGAGCAGCTGGAATTCCTGGCTGAACTGGCTGTCGTCATAGAAGGCGGGCACGTCGAAGTCGGGCTGCGGCAGCGCGTCGAAATCGATCGGCGTGACCGTGTCGCCTTCGCGGTAGGCGGTGATGGACTTCAGCGTGATGGCCTCGTTCACGTCCCAGGACGCCGTCAGGGACACGCCTTGCGTTTCCACGGAGTTGTCGTCGCCGATCCCGGCGCGCGTGTCGTATTCGCTGCGGGTCACGGGCAGAAGGCCGTCCGCGCTGGGCAGGAGGCGGTGGCCGTGCTTGGCATTGCTGTTGTCTTCCGTGTAGTCGGCCGCCAGGCGGATATCGATGGCGTCGGTCGGCATCCAGCGCGCGCTCAGCCGGCCCGCCAATATGTCCTTGTCGTAGTGGTCCGCCCCGGTGAACAGGTTCTCGCCGAACCCGCCGCGCTGGTAGTTGGCGAACGCCCCGCCCACCGCGAAGGTCTCGCCCAGCGGCAGGGAGCCGGAGACGATCTGGTCGAACTGCCCGTAGCTGCCGACATTGACACGGGCGCGCAGGCTGGGGTCTTCGAGATCGAGGCCCTTTGTGACGTATTTGATCGCCCCGCCGATCGTGTTGCGGCCGTAGAGCGTGCCTTGCGGCCCGCGCAGCACCTCGATGCGGTCGATGTCGAAGATGTCGAGCACGGCGCCCTGCGGCCGGGCGATGTAGACGTCGTCCACATAGATGCCCACGCCCGGCTCGAACCCCCAGAGCGGGTCCTGCTGGCCCACGCCGCGGATGAAGGCGATCAGGGTGGAGTTCGACCCGCGCGCCACTTCGACCGTGGCGTTGGGCGTGAACTTCTGGATGTCCGTGATGTCGATCGCGCCGGTCGCTTCCAGCAGTTCGGCCGACACGGCCGTGACCGACAGGGGCACGTCCTGGATGTTCTGGGCCCGGCGCTGGGCCGTGACGATCACCTCGTCTGTGATTTGCGCATAGGCCGTGGGCAGGGCCCCGGCCGCCATCAGCGCGCCCAGAGACGCGCGCAAGAGCATGGAATTGGTCACGATCATGATCCCCGATTTGTTTTTTCCTCAACACCTGTTGAGTTTCAACAGGTGTTGAGCGATCTCGGGCGTCCTGTCAAGAATTTGTCGCGCGCAGGCGAAGGCCGCCCCGCCGGGATGGCTCCGGCGGGGGATGGAAGCTCGCGATGTCGGCTTGGATCTTGGCTTTCGGGACTTGGCTCTGGACCGGATCTATTCGGGCGCGCCGTAGACGATCTCGATCAGGTCGCTGAAATAGTCGCGCACGTTCCCGCCCAGCATCTGGGTCATCAGCACGCCCGTCGTGTCGGTTTCCGGATCGATCCAGTAATAGGTCGAGGCCGCCCCCGACCAGTAGAGCCCGCATTGCGGAAAGGTCGAGCCTTGCCGCGTGGGCTGGGTGCGCAGGGCGAAGCCCAGACCGAAGGTGCGCGCGTCCAGCCAGGTGGCGCTCCGGTCCACCTCGGGCGGCAGCTGGTCGGTGCGGACCTGCGCCCAGCGCGCGTCGGACAGCAGGTCTCCGGACAGAAGCGCGTTGGTGAAGGCGAGATAGTCGTCCGCGTCGGACACCAGTCCCGCCCCGCCGAATTCGATGGGTTGCGGGGTGAAGTAGACGGACCGGTTCCACGCATCGATGCGGGTGGGCGTGATCGCCCCGAACGTCTCGACCGGATTGGATTCGTCGATCTTCAGGTCCGCGCGGCCCTGCGTTTCCGCCATGTACATGCTGGTGAAGTCCCCGGCGCGGGCCGGGTCGATCTGGAAGGTCGTGTCCGTCATCCCTGCGGGTTCGAAGATGTTGTCCGCCATGAATTCGCCCAGCGACTGGCCGGACACTTCGGCCACGACGATGCCCAGAACGTCGGTGGAGTTGGAGTATGTGAAGGCCGCGCCGGGATCGTGTTCCAGCGGGGCCTGCACGATGCGCGCGACGAAGGCGTCGTTGCCCACGACAGGGGCCATGCCGTTGGTCGGCGCATCGGTGGATCCCGGCCCACCCGGCACGCCCAGCGCCACATACTGCTCCGGTATGGGGCCGAACCTCACGCCCGTGCGGTAGGTCAGGCCCGACGTGTGGGTGATCAGGTCGCGCACGGTCGGCGCGCGGCTGGGGGCCCGGCTTTCCGTGGCGTCCGCATTGGCCCGCACCTGCACGTCGGCGAAGGCGGGCAGATAGTCGCTCACCGGCGCGTCGAGGTCGAGCTGCCCGCGGTCGGCCAGCTGCAGGGCCGCCACCGTCGTGACCGCCTTGGTCATGGAGTAGATGCGGAACAGCGAATCCTCCCGCATCGGCCTTTCGTCTTCCAGATCGGCGAAACCGTAGGCCCGGCTGAACACCGTCTCCCCGCCCCGGTCGATCCGCACCACCGCGCCCGGCGCGATGCCCCGCGACGTCATGTGATCCATTAGCGCATCGACCTGGTCCTCGAAGGATGCATCGAAGACGGCCGTGTCGAAGTCTTGCGTGACCCGGCATCCCGGCTCGGCGAGAGCAGGCTTGGAAAGAGGAGTTTGGGCGAGGTCCTCGGGCCCATGGCCGCACGCGGTCAGAGCCCCTATCGCCGCGCCGAGCCATGCCGTTCGTCTGAAACCCATCGCATCTCTCCCCTTTTGCCCCATTGTGTCGCTTTTGCGTGGGGTTCCTGTGTGGTCGATTTGCGTAGCGTCCTGTCGGCGTCTAGTCCAATCCGGGACGGACGGGAGATCGCCATTCCGATGGATGCCAAGACCTTGAACGGACTGAACCCCTATCTAGAGGGGGCGCACAGGCCCATCCGTCGCGAAACGCAAGCGCTCGATCTGACCGTCACCGGAGAGATTCCCCGCGACTTCGGCGGGGCCTATTACCGCAACGGACCCGACCCGCTGAACGATCCCACCGGCCTGCACCACTGGTTCGACGGGGACGGCATGATCCATGCCATCCATTTCGAGGACGGCCGGGCGCGCTACCGCAACCGCTATGTCCGCACGGCCGATTTCGAAGCCGAAGTCCGGGGCGATCTGGACAAGCCCGGCATCTTCTCGCCCGCGTCGCGCACTGCCTCGCCGACCGTCTACAAGGACACGGCCAATACGGACGTGGTCCTGCACAACGGCTCGCTGATGGCGCTGTGGTACGTCTCGGGCCAGCCGGTTCGCATGGATGCCGAGACGCTGGAGACCCTGCGCAGCGAAGATTTTGCCGGGGACCTGCCCGGCAATGTCTCCGCCCACAGCAAGGTCGATCCCGAAACGGGCGCGTTCCACTTCTTCGACTATGATCTCTACGATCCGTTCTACAGCTATGGGGTGGTGGACGCGGCCAACCGGCTGACCCATTTCACCCGGATCGAACTGCCGGGCCCGCGCCTGCCGCACGATATGGCGATCACCGAAAACCACGTCGTCCTGATGGACCTTCCCGTTGTATTCACCGATCAGGGCCTGAAGAACCGCGTCTGGTCGATCCACCATGACGCGCGACTGCCGACCCGCTTCGGCGTGCTGCCCAAGCACGGCTCGGGCGAGGCGATCCGCTGGTTCGAGTTTCCCGGCTGCTACATCTACCACGTGGTGAATGCGTGGGAGGCAGGCGACGAAATCCATCTCTACGCCTGCAAGATGGTCGACAATGGGCGCGACCTGCCGATGCAGTATGGCCCATACGCGCCCATGGTGAACGTGCTAGCCCTGCGCGCGCACCTGACCCGGTGGACCATGAACCTGAAGACCGGCGCGACGCGCGAAGAGCAGGTGGACGACACGATCGGGGAATTTCCGGTCGTCAATCTCGCCCATACGGGCCGGAAGAGCCGCTTCAGCTACCACGTCTCCATTCCTGACACGGACGTACAGGTCTTCGACGGGCTGCTGAAATACGATCTGGAGCGCGGCACCCATGTGCGCCACGATTTCGGGCCGGGCGTGTTCGGCTCCGAACCCGCCTTCGCGCCGCGCCTGAACGCGAAAAGCGAGGATGACGGCTATCTCGTCACCTTCGTCACCCACGCGGAGACCGGAGAAAGCCGCGCACGCATCATCGACGCGCAGGACATGGCAGGCCCGCCCGTGGCCGAAGTGCACATTCCGCAGCGCGTGCCGCTGGGCTTCCACGGCACTTGGGCGAACGCGTCCGAATACAGCGCGGCGTGAGCGCGGCGCGCAAGCCTGTCCCCGCCGGGCGGGCCTTCGCGCAAGCGCTCACCGCAAACACGTCCTTTGTAAGCTTGTAACCTCCTTATCGTTTTGCGATAAGGCTCTCACACAAACCCAGGGACCCACCTATGTCACGTCTTTCCTTCCGCCGCGCGCTGCTCGCCAGCGCGGGCCTCGCCCTTGTCGCCGCGCCCGCCGCCCATGCCGTCGAAGGCATGTTCACGCCCGACCAGTTGCCGGAGATCGCCTCCGACCTGCGCAAGCTGGGCCTGAAGCTCAAGCCCGAGCAGATCAGCGACCTCACGGGCTTCCCCATGGGCGCGGTCGTATCGCTGGGCGGTTGCACCGCCTCCTTCGTGTCGCCGCAGGGCCTCGTCGTGACCAATCACCACTGCGCCTACGGCTCCATCCAGTACAATTCGACGGAAGAGCAGAACTATCTCGAGGACGGCTTCCTCGCGGACGGCCTGTCGGCGGAACTGCCGGCCGCGCCGGGCTCGCGCGTCTATGTCACCGTGGACCTCGACGACGTCACGGACCGCGTCACGGGCGACCTCGATGCGGGGCTGAGCGGCGAGGCCCGGTTCGCCGCCATCGACAGCGCGCGCAAGGCCATCGTGTCGGAATGCGAAGCGGACGCGGGCCATCGCTGCCGCGTCGCCTCCTTCTATGGCGGGCTGCAATACAAGCTGATCAAGCAGCTGGAGATCAAGGATGTGCGCCTCGTCTACGCGCCCGCCGGTCCGATCGGCAAATATGGCGGCGACATCGACAACTGGATGTGGCCGCGCCACACGGGCGACTTCGCCTTCTACCGCGCCTATGTCTCGCCCGACGGCAAGTCCGCCGACTATAGCGAAGCCAATGTCCCCTTCGTGCCGGAGCACACGCTGAAGGTTTCTGCTGGCGGCCTGGACGACGGCGATTTCGTCATGGTAGCGGGATATCCCGGCAGCACGTCGCGCTATGCGCGCCTCGCCGAGGTGGAGAACACGTTCGACTGGTCCTACCCGACCTGGCAGGGCCTGCTGGACGACTGGATCGCCGCCATCGAAGGCGCGTCCGAGCCAGGCAGCGACGCCCGCATCAAGTACCAGTCGCGCCTCGCCAGCCTGAACAATTTCAACAAGAACCTCGGCGGGCAGATCGAGGGCGCGCGCCGCGTGGGTCTTGTGGACCGCCGCGCCGCACGCGAAGCCGCGCTCAATGCCTGGATCGCGGCGGAAGCGCCGGATGCGGGCTACTCTGAGGCCATCACCGCGCTGGACGCGCTGTCGGAAGAGAGCGCGACGGCGGCCCGCACCAACTATTGGTACAACAACGCCACGCGCCCGCAGCTGCTGGGCACGGCACAGCGCCTCTACCGCCTGTCGCACGAGCGGGTGAAGCCGGATGCCGAGCGCGAGAGCGGCTATCAGGACCGCGACATGGACCGCATGCGCCAATCCATGACCGCCATGGACCGCCGCTACGACCCGGCCGTCGACAAGGCGGAATGGATGGTCTTCCTGAAGGGTTACATGAACCAGCCCGCCGCCGAGCGGGTGCCTGCCCTGGACGCGGCATTGGGCCTGCGGAACGGCATGAGCGATGCGGAACTGTCCGCCCGTCTGGACAGCTACTATTCCGGCACGCAGCTCGGCGAGCTCGACACGCGCCTGTCCCTGATGGAGGCGGACACGGCGGCGCTGGAGGCCAGCACGGATCCGTTCATGCGTCTGGCCGTCGCGCTGTATGACCACGAACTCGCGACCGAAGCCGCCGCCAAGGACCGGGCCGGCCGCCGCGCCACGCTCCAGCCCAAATACATGGAGGCCATCATCGCCTGGCAGAAGGACCAGGGCTTCACCGCCTATCCCGACGCCAACAGCACGCTGCGCGTGACCTACGGCACCGTCATGGGCGGCTCGCCCAAGGACGGGATGCGGTACGATCCCTTCACCACGCTGCAGGGCATCACCGAGAAGGATAGCGGGATCGACCCGTTCAACAGCCCGCAGAAACAGCTCGACCTGATCGAGGCGCGCGACTTCGGCCCGTACGAACTGGACAGCATCGACAGCGTGCCCGTCAACTTCCTCACAGATCTCGACAGCACGGGCGGTAATTCCGGCTCCGCCACGCTCAACTCGCGCGGCGAGCTGGTCGGCCTGCTGTTCGACGGCACGATCGAGAGCGTGAACTCCGACTGGGACTTCGATCCCAAGACCACGCGCAGCATCCACGTCGACAGCCGCTACATGCTCTGGGTCATGGACAAGGTCGACGGCGCGGACGTGCTGCTCGAGGAAATGGACATCGTCAATGCGCGGGGGCGCAGTATCCGATAGCCCTGCCCGGATTGCGAACGATAAGGCCGCCCCACGGGGCGGCTTTTTCCTATCTGAATAGCGGTTCGTCGAAGCTTCGCAGCTTCCTCGAATGCAGCGTCCCGGCATCCGATTCCTTGCGCAATATCTCGATGGCGCGCAGGCCGATCTGCAGGTGCTGGCCGACCCGCTCCTGGTAGAAGGCGTCCGCCATGCCAGGCAGCTTGATCTCGCCGTGCAGCGGCCGGTCCGACGCGCAGAGCAGCGTGCCGTAGGGCACGCGGTAGCGGTAGCCGTTCGCGGCGATGGTCGCGCTTTCCATGTCGATGGCGATGGCGCGGCTCTTGTTCAGATCCACCGCATAGTCCTCGAAGGCCAGCTCCCAGTTGCGGTCGTCCGTGGTGACGACCGTGCCGGTGCGCAGCAGTTCCTTGACCTGGCTTTCCTCCACGCCCGCCACTTCGGTCACGGCTTCGGACAGGGACAGCTGGACTTCGGCCAGCGTGGGCAGCGGAATGTGCGGCGGCAGCACATGGTCCAGCACCTTGTCCTTGCGCAGGTAGGCATGGGCGAGGACGTAGTCGCCCAGCCGCTGCGTGCGCCGCAGCGCGCCGCAATGGCCGATCATCAGCCACACATCCGGGCGCAGCACGGCCAGGTGATCCGTGATGGTCTTGGCGTTGGACGGGCCGACGCCGATATTGACCAGCGTGACGCCCCTGTGAGCCCCTTCGTGACCGTCGCGCACCAGATGGTAGGCGGGCATTTGCGGGATCTTGGCGATCGGGTCCTGCGACGGCACGCCGTCCGGTCCCGTTTCGCGCCCGCCCGGTTCCACCAGCTTGGTCGCGCGGCCTGCCTTCACTTCCTCCACGGCCCACTCGACGAATTCATCGACGTAGCGCTGATAGTTGGTGAACAGGATGAAGTTCTGGAAGCTCTCGGGCTGGGTCGCCGTATAGTGCCGGATGCGGTGCAGCGAATAGTCGGTGCGTTCCGCCGTGAACAACGCCAGCGGCATGGCGGCGCTGCGGTCGAGGATCTGGCGGCCATCCACGATATTGTCGTTGGTCGCGACCAAGTTGGGCGTGTTGAAATAGGTCGGCAGGGCCTGGCGCGCGGCGAGGTCCAGCCCGGCCGTCGCGGATTCCAGCGCGAAGTTCAATGGGATCGGACTGTCCGACAGGCCGACCTGCACCTTGGCGGTGAACTGCGTCAGCACCTTGGCGATCTGGTCTTCGAGATAGCGGCGGAACAGGCGCGGCTGGGTGATGGTGGTGGTGAATTCGTGGCGGCTTGCCACGCGGCCCAGCGCCAGATTGCTGGTCATCACGGCCTCTTCGGCCGGAATGGAGATGGTGAGCTGCGGATAGACGGCGTGGACTGTCTCCAGCATGTCGATGCGGCCTTCCGCATAGGCATCGAAGCGGGTGCGCAGCAGCGAGACCTGCTGGTCGTAGAGTTCGATCAGTTGGTCCACCGCTTCGGAGGGGAGCGTGTCTTTCGTGTCGGTCATTCGTATCGCCTTTTCTTCTTGTTCTTGGCTGTCTTCGTCTTCCACCCGACCGGGAGTCGGATAAAATTCGCCGTCCTTACCCCAAGGAGGCCCCGGCTGCCAAGCACTCCCGTGCCAAGCGCTCCAGTGCCAAGCTCTCCTGTGACAAGGCCGCGTGACGGCCGGATGACCGCCTCGTGACGCGGCGCAAACATGTGCGTCCGGGTCGCCGGTCAGCCTGCGGGCGTATCCTGGGTTGAAATCCATGCCGGGACGTGCGTTTGTGGGGTCGATGGGGACGGAACAGGCTTTTTTCGACGAGATGCTGCACGCGGACGGCACGCCGCGCGATCCCTACCGGACCTTCCACGAAATGATCGACGCAGCCGACACGGAACGCCTGTTGCGCAAGTCGGCGGATGCCGAGACGCTGTTCCGCCGCACCGGCATCACCTTCAACGTCTACGGCGAAGCGGATGCGGACGAGCGGCTGATCCCGTTCGACCTCGTGCCGCGCATCATCGACGCGCGCGAATGGCGCAAGCTCAGGCGCGGGATCGAGCAGCGGGTCAAGGCGCTCAACGCCTTTCTGCACGACATCTATCACCGGCAGGAGATCCTTCGCGCGGGCCGGGTGCCCGAAGCGCTGATCCGCGACAATGCCGCCTTCCTGCCCCAGATGGTGGGCGTCGATCCGCCAGGCGGCATCTATACCCACATCGTCGGGACCGACCTCGTCCGGACCGGTCCGGACGAGTTCTTCGTGCTGGAAGACAATGCCCGCACCCCGTCGGGCGTGTCCTACATGCTGGAGAACCGCGAAACCATGCTGAGCCTGTTCCCGGAGCTTTTCTCCCGAGTGGGCGTAGAGGCCGTCAGCGACTATCCCCTGCTGCTGCGCCGATCGCTCGCGCGCAGCGCGCCGCCTGCCTGCAAGGGACGCCCCACCATCGCCGTGCTGACGCCCGGCATCCACAATTCGGCCTATTACGAGCACGCCTTCCTTGCCGAGCAGATGGGCGTGGAGCTGGTGGAAGGCTCGGACCTGCGCATCGTGGACGGGCGCGTCGCCATGCGCACCACCTGCGGCTACGAGCCGCTGGACGTGATCTACCGCCGGGTAGACGACGATTTCCTCGACCCGCTGAACTTCAACTCGGACTCCCTGCTGGGCGTGCCGGGCATCTTCGACATCTACCGCGCGGGCGGGGTGACGATCACCAACGCGCCGGGCACGGGCATCGCCGACGACAAGGCGCTCTACAGCTACATGCCCGACATCATAGAGTTCTACACGGGCTCCGAGCCGATCCTGAAAAACGTGCAAACCTGGCGCTGCGGAGATGCGGACGCGCTCGCCTACGTGCTCGACAATCTGGCGGAGCTGGTGGTCAAGGAGGTGCACGGCTCGGGCGGCTACGGCATGCTGGTCGGCCCGGCCGCGTCCAAGGCCGAGATCGAGTCCTTCCGGGCCAAGCTGACGGCCGATCCGTCCAACTACATCGCCCAACCGACGCTGGCGCTCTCCACCGTGCCGATCCTGACCGAATCCGGCCTAGCGCCGCGCCATGTGGACCTGCGGCCCTTCGTGCTGGTCTCGCCCGACAGCGTGGACGTCGTACCGGGCGGCCTGACACGCGTCGCCATGACCGAAGGCTCGCTGGTGGTGAACAGCAGCCAGGGCGGCGGGACCAAGGATACGTGGGTGCTGTCCGATGAGTAGCGCACCGCACGGAACGGACGCCCCCAAGGAACTGCCCGCGGGCATCACCATGCTGGGCCGCACCGCCTCGGGCCTGTTCTGGATGATGCGCTATCTGGAGCGCATGGAGAACACAGCCCGCCTGGTGGAAGCAGGCTTCCGCATGTCCCTGACCCGTTCGCGGACCCAGCGCAGCGAGTGGGAGTCGGTCCTGTCCACCGCCAGCGCCAAGACCGCCTATCTGGAGGCGCATGACGACTACCGCACGGCCAGCGTGGTGGACTTCCTGCTGGCGGACCGGAACAATCCGGGCAGCGTGGCCAGTTCGCTCGCGCTCGCCCGGCAGAATGCGCGCATGACCCGCACCGCGCTGACGCGCGACACGTGGGAAGCCATCAACGACGCTTGGCTGCAGATCACGGACGCCCTGTCCGGCGCTCTGTCCGGCACGCTCGTCCGGCGCGACCTGCCGGACCTGCTGGGCCTCATCCGGCAGCAAGCGGCGCTGGTGCGCGGGACCATCAACGGCACCATGCTGCGCAACGACATCTTCCGATTCATCGAACTGGGCGTGCTGGTGGAACGGGCGGACAATACGGCGCGCATCCTCGACACAAAATACTACGTCCTGCTGCCCAGCAGCGCCTCGGTCGGGTCCTCGCTCGACCATGTGCAGTGGGAGATGATCCTGCGCTCGGCCTCCGCCGAACGGTCCTTCCACTGGCTGCACGGCGGCGACATCACGCCCGCCGCCATCGTGGACTTCCTCGTCCACGACACGCGCGTGCCGCGGTCCATCGCCTTCTGCTACGACGCCGTGGTCGACACGCTCACAGAGCTGGACCGGTGCTACGACCGGACGTCGGGCCTGGCGGTCGACGCGGCCCGCATCCGCGACCATGTGCGCGCATCCAGCAGCGAGACCATCATCGGCACGGGCCTGCACGAATTCCTGCTGGACCTGATCGAACGCAACGCCGCCCTGTCCGCGCGCATCGGCGAGACCTACCGGTTCCAAAGCTGATGCAGCTCTCCATCCGGCACGACACCCGCTTCGCCTATGACGACCCGGCCGACTATGCGCTGGTGCAGCTGCGCGTGAGGCCCGTCTCCGGCCCCGCCCAGACGGTGGAACGCTGGGAGGTCGAGCTGGACGGGGCGCATCGCCATGCCGCCTTCACCGACGCCTACGGCACCAGGGTCGAACTGATCGAACTGTCCCCGGAAGCGCGGGCCGTGACGATCCGCGTGTCCGGCGAGGTCTCCACCCATCCGCAGGCGGGCATCATGGGGCCGGACGCGCCCCTCCGGAACGCCGTGAGGGACGGAACGGAAGAGGGCGGCCGGCTGCCCCTCTGGCACTTCCGGCGCGCCACGCCGCTGACGCGGGCGGACGAAGCCATCCGGTCCCTGGCGGACACGGTGTCAGGCCTGGACGGCGTGGAGCGGCTGCACGCGCTCAGCCGCGCCGTGCTGGGGGCCGTGGCCTACCAGACCCGGGTGACGGGCACGAACACGACCGCCGCCGAGGCGCTTGCGGGCGGGCAGGGCGTCTGCCAGGACCACGCCCATCTCTTCGTGTCGGCCGCCCGGCATATCGGCGTGCCGTCGCGCTATGTCAGCGGATATCTGCTGATGGACGACCGGACGGACCAGGACGCCACCCACGCCTGGGCGGAAGGATGGGTGGAGGGACTAGGATGGGTCGGGTTCGACGTGTCAAACGGCATCAGCCCGGACGCGCGCTACGTGAAGGTCGCGCATGGCCTGGACTATGCCGACTGCGCGCCCACGCGCGGCATCACGGTGGGCGGCACGAAAGAAGCCCTTGAGGTGTCCATCCAGGTTCAGCAGTAGTCCCCGCGTGAGGACCGCCCTGCCCAAAGAGATTCGTCCATGACCTACTGCGTCGCCCTGAAGCTCGACCATTCGCTCGTCTTCATGTCCGACACGCGCACCAATGCCGGGATCGACAACATTTCCGTGGTGCGCAAGATGTTCACCTGGTCCGAACCCGGCGACCGGATCATCACCCTGATGACGGCGGGCAATCTCGCCACGACCCAGGCCGTGGTCAGCCGCCTGAACCAGCGCACGCTCGCCCCGGAACTGCGCGACCTCGGCATCCTGCAGGTCCCGACCCTGTTCGAGGCTGCGCGGCTGGTCGGCGAGACCCTGCGCGACGTGGTGGACGGTTCCGGCGACGGCGGACCGTCGGCGGATGCGTTCGGCGCGACCATCATTCTCGGCGGGCAGATCGCGGGCATGCCGCCCAGCCTGTTCCTGATCTACCCCGAAGGCAATTTCGTGGAGGCAGGCGCGGAAACCCCCTTCTTCCAGATCGGGGAGACGAAATATGGCCGCCCGATCATCCTGCGCGCCATGGACACGGCCATGAGCCAGGAGGACGCGCTGCGCCTGCTCTGCGTGTCCTTCGACTCAACCCTGAAGGCCAACCTCTCGGTCGGCATGCCGCTCGACGTGCATCTCTACGCGGCGGACAGCCTGGCGGAGGGCCGGATGCTGCGCATCGAGGCCGACGATGCGGACTTCGCCCGCATCAGCGACGGCTGGGGCGACGCGCTGAAGAATGCGCTCGGCCTGCTGCCGCACTATCCGGTCGGCTAGGTGGCAGGCCTGAGCCTCCATGCCTCGGTCGCCGACCGGCCGCTGATCCGGCCCTTCGTCATCTCCACGGGCGCCCGCACGCATCAGTCCGTGCTGTCGGTCCGGCTCTCAGACGGCACGCACACCGGACGCGGCGAGGCGACCGGCGTGGCCTATCTCGGCAACACGCCCGACACCCTGCTCGCCCG